>JAFXJT010000004.1 GCA_017532085.1 Oscillospiraceae bacterium
GCTGAGGGATTATTTCTATCATTATCCAGATAATTATACAGAGGAAGAACAGTATTTGGGTGATGAGCTTATGTTGATGACTATGGATTCTCTTGCTCCTGTTTCTGAAGACTGCAATCTTGCAGAAAATGCACAGGCGGCGTTTCATAGCATTATCACCAATGATGTACCAAAGCTGTATATCTGTGCAAGCTGGGGGATTCAGACGAAAGATGATCTGATTGAATATAGCAAATGGATCAACCGACAGATCGAAATCAACGATCTTGACTTGAAGTTGAGAAGCACGGAATATGATGATGCAGTGCTTGAGGAAATCCTTAACACTTATGAGAATTCAAGACAAGAGACCATCTATCCGTATGCCGAAAAAATGGGCAATTGCAAGGTCGTTTGTCTTGGAGGTGACCATATGATTTATGAGCAGACGCCCGAAAAATGTGGTGATATCATCAACGATTTTCTGGATGGACTGGGCGGGTAATTTCCAATTTATCTGTTAGATATTAAAATAACCCATGAAGAAATCTTTCATGGGTTATGCTTTTTTATGACTACCCAATTTACAAGGCTGCGGTTGTTCTTTTGTTGTGATAGCATGCCCCATAAGAGTGATCGTGTGACAGAAAAGCGCACTGCGGATATTCTCTTCTTCGCATTCGAGGATTTTTTATGGAAAACGAATACTGAAAAAACCAAAAAGAAAGATGTTTTGTGCGATAGATCTGTGTAAACTCCTTGACAGCGGCAGACGATCTTGATATAATAGGATAGGAATAGAAGGAGGTGAATGGTACTGTGAAAAAGAGCGGTTGCTGATTGGTGTGATCGGCAGTGATCACCCGCATCGAGCAGCGTCAGATGCGCTGTTTCAGTCCGCTTTTTTCAAGAATTCGCTGTTTGGTTATTCCATACTGCGATATGACAAAACAGATGCCTATGACGATACATATCGCTATTGGGCAAAATCCATTTCAAATGGTCCGGAATTTTTGAAGGCACATCGCCGCATACAATTTTATGATGCAGTTTCCGTCAGAAGGGGGAGACAATAAGGAAACAGCACTTTTGCCGATGTGATTTACAATGAACTTCTGTCAGCCAATGTTCCTATCCGAACTATGAATGTGGATTCTTTTTCAATCGCAAGGATAAAGAATGCTCTGCGTTTCGCTTGCATCAGGATTGTATTCACAGCTGTGTGATATATGTCAGATGGCTGTTGTCTGCTTCTGAGAAGGAAATTCCTTCCGTTGCTGAACGTCGGGGCTATACGGACAGCAAATATGTCTTTCGCCAATTTCCGGCTGTTGTCGGTGTGACTCCGAAACAATATCGTCAAATTGCATGAAAATGGCGAACAATAGCAATTCAGTAAATTTTGTCCACTTTATTTTGAATTTGTGGGTTGATGGAATGTCTGCTGCATTGTAAAATGACAGTAGATCCCTGCATAGTTCAGAGGGGGATGAAATAAAAACAAACAAATACCAGGGGGAAATTACAATGAAAAAAGCAATTCGCATACTCAAATCGGTATTTACAGTTGCAGTTGCCGGTGTGATGATGTTTCAGGCATCATCATGGATGCCGCTGCAAGATGCAGATGCCGCAAGTCTTTGTGTGATCAACACAAACAAAACCTATCAGCTCATCAAGGGCTTTGGCGGAATCAATCTGCGGGAATGGACAGGATCTGATCTGACCAGTGATCAGGTGCAGAAGGCGTTTGGCAACGGTCAGGATGAGCTGGGTCTTTCCATTTTGCGTATTTTTGTCAATGACAACAGCAACCAATGGAATCTTGCGGTTCCGGTAGCAAAGCAGGCACAACAGCTTGGTGCAACCATATTTGCATCTCCGTGGAATCCTCCGGAAAGCATGCGTGTTTCCGGCGGCTCCGGTGGTAAGTATGCTGTGGATAAATCCAAATACGGCGAATATGCAAAGCATCTGAATAATTTTGTCAAGTATGTTGAAGGCCAGGGCATTGATCTGTATTCGATTTCCATTCAGAACGAGCCCGATTACGCTCATGACTGGACATACTGGAGCGCAAACGATTGCGCAAGCTTTATTGCAACCTATGGTAAACAGATTACACAGGGCACCAATGCAAAGCTGATGTCTCCGGAAACCTTCCAGTATGGCAAGAGCTATTACAATGCTATCTTAAACAATGCGCAGGCATTTGAGAACACCGATCTCTTTGGCACGCATTTTTATGGAACACAGCGCAGCGGCATGGATTTCCCTGCACTGGAAAACTGCGGTAAGGATATCTGGATGACAGAGGTTTATGTTCCGAACTCTTCCTCTGACGCAGATACTTATCCGGAAGCACTGGCTGTTGCGGAAAATATCCACAATGGTCTTGTAGTCGGCAATCTGAACGCTTATGTTTGGTGGTACATTCGTCGAAGCTATGGCCCGATCAAGGAAAATGGAAACATTTCCAAGCGCGGCTATTGCATGGCGCAGTATTCCAAGTATGTTCGTCCCGGCGATGTTCGTATTGAGGCGACTGAGCAGCCGGAAAGCAATGTGCTGGTTTCCGCATATAAGCATAGCCCCACCCAGATCGAAATTGTTGCTATCAACAAGGGCAGCAATGGCTATTCCCAGCAGTTCTCTGTGGACGGCAGAACCATCACCAATGTTGACCGTTACAGAACCTCCAGCAGCGAAAACATCGCAGCAACTAAGAACTTAGACCATGAAACCTCAACATTCTGGGCACAGCTTCCTGCAAACAGCGTATCGACTTTTGTGGTTACACTGCAGAGCGATGGCGTTGATGTTCCTGTTGATCCGAATCAGCCGGTAGTTCAGGAGCCTGAAGTGCCCGATGAAAACGGCTACTATTTCCACGATACATTTGAAGATGGCTCCAACAACTGGACCGGCAGAGGTTCTGCTGAGGTAGTGACCAATACGCAGACCGCATATCAGGGCAACCACTCTCTGCTCGTTCAGAATCGTGCATCTGCATGGAACGGCGCTCAGAAAACGCTGAACCCCAAGACCTATGAGGCAGGTAAGGAATATAGCTTCAGTGTTTGTGCCTATTATAATACCGGCGCAGATTCGCAGAATTTCCTGCTTTCTCTGCAATATACCAATGCAAGCGGCGAGACAATGTATGATCATATTGCAACAGCAACAGCAGTGAATGGCAGCTATGTGCAGCTGGCCAATACCAATTACAAGATTCCGGAAGGCGCTTACAATCCGATTTTGTACGTAGAAACCGAAAGCGGCACGACGAATTTCTATATCGATGAAGCCATTGGCGCAGTGGCAGGAACGGTCATTGAAGGTCCCAAGGAAGTCAAGTTGATCCTCGGTGATGTGAACTTCGATGGTCAGATCGACGGCAGAGATCTCACTCTTGCAAAGCGTTATTATGGCAAGACCTTCCCTGATCGCATTACTGCACTGGCTGCAGATGTGGATCAGAGCGGCGAATATGATACTGTAGATATTACATTGCTCAACGATTATCTGCTCACAAAGATCAAGGAATTCCCGGTTGCTGAGCGCAAGGTAGATTTTACAGAGCTGGCAGCTAAATTCGGCAGCGTCAATCTTGCAAAGTCCTATAAAGGTGAAAATGAGCACAATCCGTTGATTTCGCAGTATTTCGGTGCCGACCCCGGCGTGATGGAATATAACGGCAGAATATACGTCTATATGACGGACGATCATCTGCTCTATGACAGCAACGGCAATGTCACAAAAGAAACCTACAGCACCATCAACTGTCTGCGCTGCATCTCCTCTGATGATCTTGTCAACTGGACTGACCACGGTTTGATCAATGTTGCGGGCAATAACGGCATCGCAAAATGGGCGGGCAACTCTTGGGCTCCGACCGCCTGCCACAAAAAGATCAATGGCAAGGAAAAATTCTTCCTTTACTTCGCAAACAACGCAAACGGCATCGGCGTGCTGACTTCCGACAGTCCGACCGGTCCGTGGTCCGATCCGAACGGCCGTGCCATGATCGACCGCAGAACCAACGGCGTTACCGATGTTCCGTGGGTGTTCGATCCGGCTGTGCTTGTTGACGATGATGGCAAGGGTTATCTCTATTTCGGCGGCGGCACGGATAACCTGCCGAAGGATCATCCGAAATCTGCCCGCTGCGTCGCACTCAGCGATGATATGACTTCGATCGTCGGTACACCGGCTGTCATTGATGCACCTTATCTGTTTGAAGACAGCGGCATTCATAAGTACAATGGCAAATACTATTACAGCTACTGCACCAACTGGAGTACCGGCGGCAATTCGTATGGTTTGACGACTGCTGCAATTGATTATATGGTCAGTGATAATCCTCTCGGACCGTTCACCTATAAGGGTGAGGTATTCAAGAATATCGGCAATTTCTTTGGCACGACCGGTAACAATCACCACACGATCATACAGTTCAAGGATCAGTGGTACCTCTTCTATCATGCACAGTATCTTCAGGATCAGATGGGTCTGAAGGACTGCGGCTACAGAAGCTCCCATGTCGACCAGATCACCATGAACGCTGACGGCACGATGCAGCAGGTCAAGGGCACCAAGACCGGCGTGGCGCAACTCCAGGCGCTGGATCCGTTCACCTTGGTACAGGCAGAAACACTCTCGCATCAGGGCGGCATTACCATCAGTGGCTCCGGCAATACGGTTGTCAACGCCGATAAGGGAGATTGGTTCCGTGTCAGCGGTGTGGATTGTGCAGGTGCAAAGTCGATTACTGTAAGAGCCTCTTCTCAGAGCGGCAGTATTATTAAGATCTGTGCAGGCAGCGCAAGCGGTACGGAAGTATCCTATGTAGAGATCCCGGCAGGCGGCTCCATGCAAGAGATTACTGTTCCTGTTATGAACCTGAACAGCAAGACCGATTTGTATTTCATATTCAATAATACGACTGCAATCGATACCTGGAAGCTGAACTGATCAAGTATCTCAATCAGCGTTCGTATAGATCTGCAGAAAACAGTGTTCCCCATATTCTGCAGATAGATAGGGATGGAAATTGTTTTGGAAAAGTCACCCCCTAAGTCTTTTCCGGAACATGATCCCAAAAACCAATGGTTTCATTCCAAAAAAGAAAGCCGCAATCCCGATGAACAAAAGTTGGGATTGCGGCTTTTTTATGATGAATATCCTGTGTTGGATGAGAATCAGCACATGACAAATCGAAAAAAATTATTTTTTGAAATTTGTTGCACGATTTTGGGGTTCTGAAGTGTATAGTATATAGAAGTGCTTCAATATAATAGGAAAAGGAGGGATTAATATGCAAAAAGAACGGGTTGCGGAGGCCTTCCGCAACTATGTGGATAATGTTCTGCGTGCTTCTTTTCATCTTACGAAAAGCCGCACCGAAGCAGAGGATTGTACACAGGAAGCCTTCTTTCGGCTTTTGGCACAACCCGATTCGATGCAGGATTCTCATATTAAACCATGGCTGCTGCGCACTGTAATTAATCTCTCAAAAAATTATCTGCGCAGCGCACGGCATCGGCGCACAGTATCCGTATCGGAAGTAGAGCAGCTGGCAGTATTCACATCCTTGATTCCGGAAGAGGAACGCGCATTCGGTGCTGTGATGAAGCTGCCGGAAATATATCGAGTTCCGCTTTATCTCCATTTTGTAGAAGGCTATAGTGTGGCAGAAACAGCGGATATTTTGAAAATAAATGTCAACACCGTGAATTCAAGGATTCGTCGGGCACGGCAGAAGCTTGCCAAGCAACTGGATCCTCCAATGATTTTACACAGAAAGGATGAGATCGATTATGACAGCACCGAGACCGGATGATATGCAGGATTATATCAATGCTGCAAACAAGATGGGTGCCGATGATGTGTTCTATGAGCGAATGAGCCAATGCATCGACAACTATGAAAAAAACATGGTCTGCGGCGCAGATCGTGTCATTCGACCTTCGATCAGACGGCGTGTGACAACCATTGCGGCAGCTGCCGTGGTATGCTGTGTGGTAGGTTTGACAGGCTATCGGTTTTTCCAAAACTTGGAAGCAGAGCTCCCTGCTGCTTCGGGGCGAAGTGAGTTGGATCTGTTTGATTCGACTCCGGAATCCGGTCCATCTATTGTATGGGAAAGCCTGAAGCGTCAGCTTGCGGATGCAGAATCCAAACAAAGAGAACATGAAGCCAAATGCCCTGAGAAAGGCAGCGAGTCTTATGATCGGTGGAAGCAGGATTATGCCGAATGGGAAAAGACTGCATTGCAGCTGCAGAATGAGATCGAAGCCATTACGGAAGAACTTTGTCTGAGCGGCAACATTATGATTGCAAGCAGCTTCTGGGATACACAAGCTGATCAGATTCGCTTATACTTGATCAATGGTACCGATCAGCCTGTGACATTGCCGCAATATTATCAGCTTTTCCATGAATCACAAATGAAGCTGAGCGGAAGTGCCTGTATGATCAACAGATGGTCGTTGCCTAAGCTGAATGCACATTCTTCGATGGTCATCTATTGCAATCTTGGCGTGTCATCCGGAGCATCCGATTTGTCTGCAGTGTCGCGGGATTTGGAAAAGGGCGACTATCAATTGCGTCTTTGCAATACATTGGGTGCGGAAACGGAATCGGCAGAGGATTGTTTTGCAATTTCTCTTTCACTGCGATCGGATGACAAGATTCGTTTCGTAAATCATGTAACGGATCTGCAGCTTGAAGAAAAACATCCGCTTTCATGGCACAACGCACGTGCAACCATAGAGACGATTATGTCATATCGACAAGAGATGGAAGCGCGGAGCGACTTAACCGATGAAGTACTGTGCAATGCAATTAAGAACTATGTGATTCAGAGAAATGGTGATCCGGATATCGAAACTGCATCCGATGCCGATGCTTATTATGGCATTTATTATCTTACAGAGGACAGATCTGCCTACATTTGCAATGAACAATCCCTCTATTATTACTATGTGTTCGAGCATCCTCAGACGGGAGAAATATTCCGCGGATCTTTGCTTACCATCGGTACCTTTGGTGAAAAGGAGATCCTGAACCTGTCAGACAACTGATACCATATCAGATCAGCCTTGCACAAAGGAAGGAATTCATCGGTGCAAGGCTGATTGTTTGATTATTTGGTATAACGGGATACAAATTGTGCAGTCCAGTCGGCAAAGAAATCCTCTGCACAGGTACAGGGTGAGGCATATCCGCCGATTTGTCGGATCTGTTCCTTTACAATCGGCTGCGCATCCGCAGGACAAGCTGCCCAATCGGCTGCAGCGAGCATGGTAAGATCGTTATTGTAATCACCGGAGGTGCCAAGGCGTGTGCCTGTGGGCAACACCTTGCGAATGGTTTCAACGGCAGCACCTTTGGAAACCGAAGGCGGCAGCATTTCTAAAAACCAAGAGTGGGAACGAGTAAAGCTCAATGCAGCAAACTGCGGCTGCTGCACAAATTCCCACAGGCGATCAATATCCCGGGGATCACCGGCAAACAGCGTTTTATAGCATTGGGTAATGTCCATTTCCTCCAGATTGCGATACTGCGGTGTAATACGAGTGATTTTCATATGCTGTTGTTCATATTCATTATCCTTGACAATATACACACCATCCCGATTCAGCAGCTCAACCGCAATTTGCGGGGAAAATGACAGCATTTCCTCGATCAGCAATGTGGTTTCGGACGGCAATGTGCAAGAGGCAATGATGCTTTGATGCTGCCAGTCATATACCATGGCGCCGTTATACAGAATCACAGGAAAATCAGGCTGCAGCTGATCCAGATAAGGCAAGGTGGCTTGCAGTCCCCGACCGGTTGCTATACTGAACAGACCGCCTTTGGCGCGGAAATCAGCGATGGCTTTTGCGTTGCCGGGTGTCAGGGATTTATCGGGATGCAGCAGCGTACCGTCCATATCGGTAAGCAATGCAAGAGAGGGATGCGTTGGGTTCATAACAAGATATCCTTTCAAGAGCAATTGGAAGGCAGAGCAGCTCAGCCATGGGCGATATGCCGCAAAACCGCCTCAAAATAGGGAGGCAAGTCGCTTGAAAACGAAAGTGCTTTTCCGGTAATCGGATGGATAAATCCAATGGAACGGGCATGAAGGCATTGTCCCTGCAAGCCGCCCACAGCTTTGCCATAAACGCTGTCACCGTAAATTGGGTGTCCCAGATATCGCATATGCACACGGATTTGATGTGTGCGTCCGGTTTCCAAACGACATTGGATATGGGCGTGACGTGTATATTGCGTAATGACTTGATAATGCGTCACAGCGTGACGGGCATTTTTCTCGGTCACGCACATTTTCTGACGATCTTTGGGATCTCTGCCGATGGGCGCTTGAATGGTGCCTTGATCCTCTTTGAGTTTACCGCAGATGACTGCTTCATATACACGAGAAAAGGAATGCACTGCAATTTGTTCGGCAAGTCCCAGATGTGCACGATCGGTTTTGGCGACAATCAGCAGACCGCTGGTATCACGATCAATGCGATGTACGATACCGGGACGGATCACACCATTGATTCCTGAGAGCTGTCCGGCGCAATGATGCAGCAGCGCATTGACCAATGTGCCATCGGGATGACCGGGCGCAGGATGCACGACCATTCCTTTGGGTTTATTGACAACCAGCAAATCGCTGTCTTCAAATACAATCTCCAGCGGAATGGGCTGCGGCACGATATTCAATGGCTGCGGCGGCGGAATTTCAATAGAAATGACATCTTCGCTGCGCAGTCGATCATTTTTTTTGGCAGCACTGCCATTGCGCAGAATCAATCCCTTTTGAAGCAGCTGCTGAACAGCATTTCGTGTCAGTTCGGGACAATGCGTGCTGATCCAAGCATCCAGACGAGCATCGGCATCTTCTGCAGGTACCGTCAGCAGCATGGATTCAGACATCATTCTCCTCCGTTTCTGTGCCTGTCAACTCAGAAAGCGGTTCTGCTTCCGGCAGCAATTCTGCCTCCGGAAGCGGTTGCGCATCAGGCAGCTCGGCACATTGTCTTGCGTAGGGAAGCGGCTTTGCAAGGGGCAGTTTTTGGGGAGCAGCTTCTTCTTTTTCCAAAAAGAGAATACAGAATATTACCATAACAACGCCAACACTGACGCAGCAATCAGCGAAATTGAAAATGGCAAAATCAAAGAGCTGCAGATCCAGATAATCCACAACGGCTCCGCCGCGGAAGATTCGATCAATCAGATTGCCGATACCGCCGGCGATGGTCAGCGGCAGCGCAATCAGCATCCAGCGATGCTTTTGATACAAGCGATGCATCAGAATCACGCAAATTAGGATCATCAGCAGCGGGAACACAATCAGAAACACTCTGGATCCGCTGAGCATACTGAACGCAGCACCGGTATTTTCGGTATAAGTGAGATGCATCCAATCAAAATCACCGATAGGCAGAAAACTGCGTGAGGGTTGTCCCTGCAAATTGGCAATAGCCCAGAGCTTGATCCATTGATCGATGCCGATGAGCAGCAGAATAACTGTATAAATGATACCGAAGAGCAGCAAAGTAACGGACTCCTTTCTTTAGGAAAGAAAAGTAACCTGTGCGACTACGCCGTACAGGTTACTGAATCAATTCATGTTAGATTAGGAACGCTTTCTGCGGCGATCATCCCGACGACGATCATCCCGACGGCTGCCGAATTGGAGATCACTGAAACGATCCTCCTGCTCGGCACGGACAGCCTTCTGAGAAAACTCAGAGGTGCGGAAAGGATCACGGGCTTGTTGTGCAGCAGCTGCATCATCCGCAGCAAACAAGCCATCTGCCACAGCATCGGCATCAACTGTTGCTGCATCCTCGGATTCCACAACTTCAGCTTCCACTTCTTCGATTGCCTCATCGGTTTCCTCGCCGGCCTCTTCGATGTCATCGATGGTCTCCGGCAGCTTGGAAATCTGCTCCAAATGCTCTTTATAAAGCTCAAAGAGAGTCTTTTTGAAGGTAGCGACCTGTCGCTGTGTAGCAACCAGAGTTCGATTTTCCTGCTCAAGCTGCTCGGAGGTACGGCGGAGCTGTTCTTCCTGCTCCTCAACTGCAGCGGCATGAATTGCGGATGCTTTGGATTTTGCATCCTCTTCGATCTGTTCCGCCTTTTCCTTAGCGGTTTCCAGCACTTCACGAGCCTGCTTCTGAGCACCGATCAGTGCATTCTTCAGATCTTCTTCGCTGGCCTTATACTCACGCACCTTATCGGCAAGCAGCTGTACCTTGTTATTGGATTCGGCAAGCTCCTGCTCCATCAAGCGCAAATCAGACTCTACCTGCGAGAGGAAAGCATCCACCTCTTCAGGGCTGTAACCGAACTTGATTTTTTCAAACTTCTTTTTACGGATATCCTTCGCAGTGATCATGATAAACTCCTTTGCTGATATCTTACATCATTGCAACGCCATTGGATTCCAGCTCATTGACGAGATCCTCGCCGATAAAGCCGACGTTATAAGGCGTAATGATATAAGTGAGATTTGCGACGGGCTTCAGGCTGCCGCCGTTTGCATAAGCCACACCCACCAGAAAATCAATGATGCGGCGCTTATTTTCGGAAGAAGCGGTTTCAAGATTAAGAACAACGGTTCTTTTGGAGATCAGATGATCTGCAATCTGCTTCGCATCGGTAAATACCTCAGGCTTTACCAGAACAACCTGAAGCTGTGCGGTTGCTTGAATATTCACGACCTTGCTGCGCTTTTCGGCAGAATCCTCAAAGCTGCCGGCACTTGCGGATGCGGTATCGCGGGACTCACGAGGCTCAGCAGCGGTACGCTGTTCACGGGAATCGTAAGAGGATCTGGTATCACGGGATTCCTTCGGCTCACGGCTGCCCCATTTGGACTCTGCACGTGTTTCGCTGCGAGATTCTCTGGTCTCACGAACGGGCTCACCCTCGTAGCCATCGTCTTCCTTCGAGGTGAAGAAATCGACCATATTGTTCAGAAACTTTTTCATTGATCTTCTCCTTTTCTTTTTTTATGTGTGGATGGGTTTGCTTATCACACGGCACAGCCGTGTTACTGACGAAACAATCATGGCTTCGGAGGATAAACTCGTTTGCCAAAGAGTGCACTTCCCAGACGCACCATCGTTGATCCATGGCGAATGGCGGCGGTATAATCGCCGGACATTCCCATAGAAAGGGTATCCATGGGTGCGATTGCCTGCATTTTCCGATACAGTGCATTGACCTCACCAAAGATGCGATCAGCAGTGCACGGATCAGTGAAGGGCGGTGGAATCACCATCAGTCCGCAGATCTTCAGCTCCTGAAGCTGCAGAACATCTCGCAGCAGATCAGGGAGTGCATTGGGAGAAACACCGGATTTAGAAGCTTCTCCGGCAATATTGACCTCCAGCAGAATCGGCTGCACAAGCTGTTTGATTCTGGCTTGTTTGCTGATTTCCTGTGCCAGATGAAGGCTGTCCACCGAATGGATCAAAGTCACATTTCCGACAATCTGTTTGACCTTATTGGTTTGCAGATGTCCGATAAACTGCACTTCAGCGTCGGGGTCATAGTCTTCTTTTTTAGAGAGGTATTCCTGCACACGGTTTTCACCGAGCACGCGGATTCCTGCTGCCACAGCGGCATTGACCTGTTCGGGCGGGACCGTTTTGGTGACCGCCATCAGTGTTACCTCTGCCGGATCTCTGTCAGCATGGATACAGGCCTGTCGAATGTTCTGCAGCGCTTCATTGCATCTGCCGACGATTTCCTGCCGGATCGATATGGGGCATTCAGCTGCCATTTGCCATCACTCCGTCCACAATAATATCATCATACAATGCCACATAGCCTGTCCCTGCATTTAAAGCGGAAAGATAAAAATCCTCGCCTTCGTAGATGATATCCAGCTTACGGAACTCTGCATTTTCACCAATGAGCACATACACGCCCATATATTTGGTGTTCTGCTGATAAGAAGAGCCGTTTTCATCGGTTACCGTTTCGGAAATCTCCTGAAAACGAATGGCAGAGCGAGGAATCTTTACACCTTCAATGGTATCCCGCAGCAGTTCGACACGTTCGGTTCGGTGCTGCACGACATCATAGGTCATTTTTTCACAACGAAGCGTGATTTGGGTTTCACTGATATTACCGGCAGAAATCAAAGAAACGACTTCTGTGCTGATGGTTTCAGAAACGGATTCGAGCCGTATTTTTACCCGATCACCTTCGGAAAGTCTCATCTTTGTATTATCAAACACCCCAACGATATACCATGCATAGCCATTGATCAGTTTGCCGATGGCATTGGGATTGTATTCGGCATCCGGCATACCGTCATCATTGACCGCTGCAATATCCTGCGGAGAAAGCGAGCGCATAGTGTCTACCGTGAGAACCGACTCATAGCCGTCCACATAGCTGACAAAATAAGCGCTTTCCGAAGCGGTGATAATCTCAAAGGGCTCTGATTTTTTCGCTTCCAGCGAAGTGATTTCCTGTTGAAGCGTCTGAATATGGGAAGAAAAATCCGGTTCCGTGCCGGTGATCTTGCCGTAGGTACTCATCAGAACGGTCAGTTCACTTTTTTCCTCGGCAAGTGCATGGAAGTTTCCTTGCTCACGAAATCGGAGCATTTGTTTGTAATGCTCTTGAATCAGAGCAGAAAGATTTGCCGGCTGTGCATATTCACTGGTGCCGGGGTTCTCGATTTTTTCGAGCAGCGAAAGCTCTGCTTCCTTATCGGCAATTCTGCGGCGCAGATCAATCTGTTCCTCGCTGGAATAGACTTCTGCGATAACACTGCCGACACCCAGCTTTGCGCCATCGGTGACGCAATAGCGCACAGCGCCTTGTCCCGAATAGCTTGCGACGGTTTCGTCGCGCACATAAACGCCCTGAAACGATGAAACCTCACTGATTTCCGCATAAATGGCAGTTTCGGTTTCATAGTCACGGTTCAGCAGATTGTAAATAATACTCACTGCTAAAACAACGGCGAATAGCAGGACAAGTGCGTCCAGAATTCGCGTTGTAATTTCGTTCATGGATCAGCCTTCTTCCTTATCGATGGCATCCAGAATCGAAATTGCTCTTGCGGGAATGATGGTGGAGATTGCATGCTTAAACACAAGTTGCTGCTTGCCATCGCACTCCAAAATCACAGTATAGCTGTCAAAGCCGCGCACAACGCCCTTGAACTGATATCCATGCATCAGAAAAATCGTCAGCGGGATGCGATCTTTTCTTGCTTGGTTGAGGAAAACGTCCTGTAAATTCAAGCTCTTAGCCATAAACCTTGCCTCATTTCTCTTTTTAATATTTGTGTCTATCAAAATAAGCTGCGGCAAACCGCTTGCCAAATTGCAAACACGTTCACCTACACAAAATACATTATATCACAACTCCGTGCGATTTGCTATCATTTTTTGGCATTTCTCCAAAATTTCAACATTTTCATAAATATCGTCTCGCACAAGCCATTGAATTTGCTCATTTCGACGAAACCAGGTTCCTTGTCGTTTGGCATAACGGCAAGTTTCCTGCTTCAGGACTGCAATGCAAGTATCGAATGACGCTTTTTCTTCGAGCCATGGCAGCAGTTCCTTATAGCCGATGGCGGCAGCGGCCGTGGCACGACGGCGGCCGCTTTCGTATTCTTCTCTCACTTCTTCCACCAGCCCCTGTTCGATCATCTGATCCACACGCAATCCGATGCGTTGATACAGCAGCTGCCGATCGGCAAAACCGATTCCGATCCGAGTAATGCTCCAAGGCGAAGGCACGGCACGACTTTGTCTTGCATATTCGCTCAGCGGTGTACCCGTTAGCTGGTAGACCTCCAACGCTCTTATGATGCGCCGCAGATTGTTTGCATGGAGCCGTGCTGCTGTTTCGGGATCCCATTGACGCAGGCGCTCCAGCAGAACCGCATTGCCTTTTTGCGCAGCTTCTTCCGAAAGCTGCTGCCGCAGAGCCTCTGAGCTTGGGATATCCGGGAATTGAATATTATCCAGCAGGCTATCCACATATAATCCGGTACCGCCGACTACGATAGGCAGCTTGCCTTTTGCATGAATCTGTGCAATGGCTTTGCGTGCATATTCCACATAATCCGCTACGGAACAGGGCGTTTCGGGGGACAGGATACTGATGAGATGATGGGGAATCCCCTGCATTTCTTCTTGCGTCGGTTTGGCGGTAGCAATATCCAGACCTTTGTAGATCTGCATGGAATCTGCGGAGACCACCTCGCCGCCATAGGATTGCGCCAGCATAATGCCCAGTGCGGTTTTGCCGGATGCCGTGGCACCGACTACTGCCAGAACAGGCGGTTTTTCGGTTGACGGATATGTCATAGAGGCGGCAGTCTCCTTTCTGTTTGCAATCGGTTTTAGGATTGAATCCGTTGGAATTGCTTTTCGATTTTATATTTTGAGAGCGTGAACAACACCGGTCTGCCGTGAGGGCAATGACGAATGCTGTCATCGGTCCATACACGCTCAGCGAGCACCTGCAGCTCTTGGGTGGTACTGTGGTCACCGGCACGGATGGCGGCTTTACAAGCCAGTGTGTGGAAATAATCATCCAGCAAATGGGCATCCGGCTGACGAAGCTCCATGGCGCAATGCGCAGCGAGCTCGGGGATGATCACATCAAAATCCAAGGCAGCACAGCTCAGCGGAACACCGGTCAATATGACAATCGGCGCTGTTTCAAAAGAAAATGTAAAGCCCACCTGTTCCAGAGCATCTGCCTGCTCCTGCAATGCGGCGCATTCCGAGGATGGCAGCAATACCGAGGCAGGCTGCAGCAAAATCTGCCGATCTTTGCATTGTCGGTTGCGGAAGCGCTCGAATAGAATGCGCTCGTGGGCGGCGTGCTTATCAATCATTACAAATTGTTCGCCTGCTTCTGCCAGAACATAATTGGAGAACAATTCTCCAATGACACGAATCGGCGGCAACGAGGGCGCTTCTGTTGTTTTCGATGTATCTGCCAAAGCGGCAGCAGATTGCTGCTGCATAGCTGCCATCAAATGCGGAAATGCGCTCAGTGCTTCCGCTGCAGAAGGTACTTCGGCGGCTGCAGGAGGCTGTGCTGCAAGTGGTTTCGATGGTGCAGCGATTGTTGTTTCGGGCAGCGCTGTTGTTTTGGGTGAAACTGCAATTGGCGGCACTGTTGGCTGTGGTGTAGCCATTGGCGTTTTGACAGCAGCAGGTGTTGTGATCGTTTTGGCTGTTGCGGAAGAAGCGGCAATCGGAAGGACCGGTTTCGGTTGTTCCGCTGCTGCAATGGGCAGAGGCTCCGGGGTGTTGGAATCCTGTCCGGGAACAGGTGCAAACCAATCTGTTTTTTTGGCTTTTGGCGATGGCTGCTGCTGTGCTTCGGGCATACGGAACTCATACAGCAAACCGTTTTGCGTCAATGCATTCATGGCAGCGAAATAGACTGCCGAGAACACTCGTTTTTCATCGGAAAAGCGTACTTCCGCCTTGGTAGGATGCATATTGACATCTACAATACGAGGGGAAATATGAATCTGCATAACACAGGCGGGATATTTGCCGGTCATCAGTAACGTGCGATATGCCTCCTCCAATGCAGCGGTACAGGTCATGGAACGGACTGCTCTGCCGTTGACAAAAAAGAATTGAAACGCACGATTTTGTCTTGCATATAACGGCTTAATGGCATAGCCCTCGATGGTAATGCCTTCTGTACCGTCATGAAATTCCTTAAATTGCACCGGCAGCAGATCACGGGCAAAATCCTTTCCGAAAATGGCATAAATGGCGGAATAAAGCTTTCCATCGCCGGGGGTACAGAATTCGGTTTTGTTTTCACGAATCAGCCGAAAGGAGATTTCGGGATGGGACAGGGCGATTTTCTGAAATACCGCAGCACAGGCATTGCCCTCTGCGGTATCCTTTTTGAGAAAGCCTGCACGAACCGGTACGTTGAAAAACAGATCTCGCACAATAATGGTGGTACCTTCGGGGCAACCGCTTTGTTCAAAGCTTTTTTCTTCGCCGGCTTCAATCACATAATGAATCCCCAGAGGCGCTCCTGTTTGTCTGGTCAGCAGCTCCGTGCGGGATACCGCACAGATTGAAGCCAATGCTTCTCCGCGAAATCCCAGAGTCATAATCTGTTCCAGATCATATTTTTCTTTGATCTTGCTGGTGGCATGACGTAAAAAAGCAGTTTGTACTTGTTCGGGAGCAATGCCGCAGCCATCATCTGTTACACGCAGATACAGGGTACCGCCTCGTTTCAGCTCGGCGGTAATACGCTTTGCGCCGGCATCCACAGCATTTTCGGTCAGCTCCTTCAGCACGGATGCAGGGCGTTCGATGACTTCACCGGCAGCGATCAGCTCTGCAATATCCTTGGGCAAAACATGAATATCCGGCATAGCTTGCTCCTTTCAGAATAGTAGTTGATGCATTGTTTTATTGAAGCATGGCGGAAAGATCAGAGAGCAGCTCTCGACATTCTGCATCGGTCAGCTCTGCGATATTGGTTTTACGCAGCTGAGAAATCACTTGTGCATCGGAATCGGCAGCAAAGCTCATTTGCATGGTTTCCTGCTGTTGTGCTGCACGATGCGCCTCTTTTTCCGCACGGCTTTGTGCTTCCAGCTCTGTGAGCAGCGTTTTGGCTCTTGTGGTCACACGGTTGGGCAAGCCTGCAAGCTTTGCCACTTCGATGCCATAGCTGTCATCGGCAGCGCCATCCACGATCTTGCGCAGAAAACGAATGGTATCTCCGTGCTTTTTCACGGCAACACTCAGATTCCGCACACCATCGCATTGACCTTCCAGCATGGTCAGTTCATGATAATGCGTCGCAAACAGGGTCTTGCAGCCGATATTTTTACCGGCGATGTATTCTGCAACCGCTCTTGCAATGCTGATGCCGTCAAAGGTAGAGGTGCCTCTGCCTACTTCATCCAGAATCACAAGGCTATCGGCAGTAGCGTGCTTCAGAATATTGGAGACCTCGTGCATTTCGACCATAAAGGTACTTTCGCCGGCAGTCAGATCATCGGATGCACCCACACGAGTGAAGATCTGATCCACCACAGAGATCCTTGCATATTTTGCAGGCACAAAGCTGCCCATCTGTGCCATCAGTACGATCAATGCCGTTTGCCGCATATAGGTTGATTTTCCGCTCATGTTCGGACCGGTAATGATGGCAAGGCGATTGGTTTTCTGATCCAGCAGCACATCATTTGGGACAAATGGTGTATCCGAGAGCATTTGCTCTACGACCGGATGGCGTCCATCGCGGATTTCGATTCTGCCGTCCACCGCAATTTCGGGCTTGCAGTATTCGTTTTCCACAGCGACTGCTGCCAGCGAGCAGAGGACATCCACTTGCGCAACGGCGGCTGCGGTTTTTTGCACCGGAGCCAATCGCTGTGCAATGAAATCCCGCAGCTCATTGAAAATCATGTTTTCCAAAGCCAGAGCCTTTTCCTTTGCACCGATAATGGTGTTTTCTGCCTGCTTGAGTTCCTGTGTAATATAGCGCTCACAGTTTGCAAGCGTCTGTTTGCGGGTCCAATCATCGGGAACCAGATCAAAATAGGATCGGCTGACTTCCAGATAATAGCCGAACACACGATGATAACCGGTTTTCAGATTCTTGATGCCGGTGCGTTCCCGTTCCTTTTGTTCGATGGCTTCGATCAGTTCTCCGCCGTGATTCATGGCATGACGCAGAGCATCCAGCTCCTCGTGGAAGCCATCCCGGATCACGCCGCCATCCTTGAGCAGAGCAGGCGGATCTTCGACCAGAGCACGCTCCACCAGATCGGCAATATCATTCAGCGGAGAAATTTCCTTTTCCAACCGACAGAGCAGCTTGCTCTGCGGCAATGCAAGAAGCTGTTCCTTGATCAGCGGAAGCTGCAAAGCAGTTTGAGAGAGTGCCTTGATATCTCTGGGCGTTGCTTTCTGGAACATCACACGGGACATCAGACGTTCCAGATCAAAGACCTGTTCCATCAGAGATTGCAGTTCCATCAACACCACACTGCTGCGGATCAGCTGCTCAACGGCACCGAGCCGCTCCATGATTCTTGTGGGTGCTGTCAACGGCTGTTCGATCCATGTACGGAGCATTCTTCTGCCCATTGCAGTGTCCGTGCGATCCAGTACTCCCAGCAGAGAGCCCTTCTTTTCGTGAGAACGCAAGGTTTCGGTCAGTTCCAGATTTCTTCTGGCAGCGGCATCCAGACCCATTACGCTGTCGGCTCCATGCAGATTGATCGCAGTGAATCGACCCACCAATGCACATTGCGTTTCTGCGATATATTGAAACAGACCGCAGGCGCAGGCACTATCGGGTCCATCCTCCGAAAGTCCCAGAGCAGCAAAAGAATCCGCAGAGCATTGCTTGAGCACTGTTGTCTGATGGATTTGCTGAGAGAAGCAATTGTCATCCCGCATTGTGACCATACAGCCGGTTCGGGTACGCAGATAATCGGTCACAGGCTTCAGATCCAGAAAAGATTTTGTAATAAGAATTTCAGATGGGTGATAGCGATCCAGCAGACTGATGATCTGATCACAACGATTATCCCCTTCGGCAAGATGCAGATTCACTGCACCGGTGGAGATATCCGCAGCACAAACAGCACTGCATTCGCCTTGACTCCATACAGCACAGAGATAGTTGCAGTTGGATTCATCCAGCATGGTGGATTCAATGATGGTGCCGGGAGTGACAACACGGATGATACCGCGCTCTACCAGGCCCTTGGCAAGCGCAGGATCCTGCATCTGCTCACAGATCGCTACCCGATAGCCGAGACCTACCAGCCGCTTGAGATATTGCTCTGCGCTGTGATAGGGTACACCGCACATGGGCGCACGGGTGGGCAGACCACAATCTCGTCCTGTCAGCGTCAGCTCCAGTAATCTGGAAACCAGTATCGCATCATCGAAGAACATTTCGTAAAAATCGCCCAGACGGAAAAATACAATGGCATCTCCCGAAGCTTCTTTAATGGAGAGATACTGCTGCATCATAGGGGAAAGGCGGTCTTTATCAATCTTTTCGGGCATATGCTATCACTCCGATCCTTTTTCATTGGAATAGCAGGAGGGAGATGACTCCCTCCCATTTTGATTCGATTTGTCTCAGTGACAGCCGCCGCAGGCACTGCAATTGCCGCCGCAGCTTGCCTGAGCGGAAGGATCGTAGGAATCGGGATCCTGTCCGGCAGCGCTCATTGCGATGATACGGTTGATGCCATCCAGCATCTGCTCAAATTCGGCGCGGGCAGCTTGATAATGCTTCATATTCTCGTTCTGCATGATTTCGCCGTAAAGAGTCTGCATCTGTGCATTCAGCGCATCAATGCGCTGCTGATCGGGATCGGATTTATCCTCTTCATTGCCCAGATCCAGACGCAGCAGATTGAATTTGCCGATCTGATCCTGCAGAGACTGATCTTCATCGTTGGCGGCGGCAGCTTTGCGGAATGCCAGATAACGCTCATCCTGCTGGAGTGCCTTGCCCAATTCTTTTGCCATTGCGGTCAGTTGTGCTGTGCTCATAATATCAAGAATCCTTTCTGTATGGGAATCTCCGAAAAGACGGAGAAACCGGGTTGGTTTTGTTTGGTTCTTATGCAGTAGCATCTCCCATAAGCAGCGTATGTACGCATAAAAATCCACTCTAAAATATACCATATTTTACGCAGCTTGTCAAGCAGCGAGCATAGGGATACCATGCTTTGGAAATTGCTTTGTTTCCAAAGTTGTGCGGGATTTTGCTGTATTTTTTGTTGATATCGTTTCTTGCAATTGATGGCGCTTTGTGCTATAATATAGGGTAAATCGGAAAATATGAGAGAAGGGAGCCGATCCTTTTGATAGATACGCTGAAAAAGATCGTTGTCGTGACCGGACATTACGGCTCCGGAAAAACCAATTTCACTGCTGCATTGGCAATGCGTTTGGCAGAGGCAGGAAAAAAGGTCACGGTAGTGGATTTCGATTTGGTCAATCCTTATTTTCGCACAGCAGATTTCGCAGATGCGTTTGCTCAAAAAGGCATTACGCTGTGCGCACCCGAATTTGCCAATACCAATGTGGATATTCCCAGCATCCGCTTTGATTTGGGCGGACTTGCGGCACAGGATGGCATGCTGCTCATTGATGTGGGCGGTGATGATGACGGTGCTGTGGCGCTGGGCAGATATGCCCATATACTGAACGGCTATGCCGAAACCGGAGAGCTGGATATGCTTGCAGTCTTGTCCTTCCGACGGTATCTTACTCGTACTGCCGAGGAAGCGATGCACTATTTGCAAGGCATTGAGCGTGCCAGCCGCATGAAGCTGACCGGTCTTGTGAACAACACCAATCTGGGACCTGAAACGACTACGCAAATGATCGAGGAAAGCATGCCGCAGGCACTGAAGCTTTCTGAGCTTTGTGATCTGCCGCTGCTGTGCACCACAGCCCCCGATCATCTGTCCAAACCCGATACAGGAACCTGTCCGCTGATGCAGATTCCTGTTTTGGTACAGCTGCCATGGGTACAGGTCTGATCCGGAAGAGGTCTGTTTCCATTGACTGTAATACGCTTTGTAGGAGCGCAGGATTTCTGCCTCTTTGCATAGAATATTTGAACCCGTGAATCTTGTGCGGTATTGCAGTATGTTTGATGCTGCATTGTCTGCACGGAAAGGATGGTATCCGCTATGGCTAAAATGACTGTCATTTTCGATCGCTGCAAGGGCTGTGAGCTATGTACGACCGCCTGCCCCAAGCATATTGTTGCCATTCAGCACGAAAAGCGCAACAAGGAAGGTGTGTTTACCGCAGTTTGTACCGATGATGATGCTTGTATCGGATGCGCTATGTGCGCTATGATGTGTCCCGATTGTGCTATCGTAATTGAAAAATAAGCCAGAAAGGAAGATTTTCATTGGAAAAAGTTTTGATGAAGGGCAATGAAGCCTTGGCTGAAGCTGCAATCCGTGCAGGCTGCAAGTGCTTCTTTGGCTATCCGATCACACCCCAGACGGAGCTTTCGGAGTATCTCTCCAAGCAGATGCCCAAGCGCGGCGGTGTATTTCTCCAGGCAGAATCCGAAGTTGCTGCAATCAACATGGTGCTGGGCGCAGCCGCAACCGGCACACGTGTTATGACCTCCTCCTCTTCTCCTGGTGTTTCGCTGAAGTCTGAGGGTATTTCTTACATCGCAGGTTCTGATGTGCCTGCTGTGATTATCAACGTACAGCGCGGCGGCCCCGGTCTGGGCGGTATTCAGCCTTCACAGGCAGACTACTGGCAGGCAACCAAGGGCCTTGGCCATGGTGATTTTCATCTGATCGTTCTGGCACCTTCCTCTGTGCAGGAGGTGGTAGATCTTGTCAGCCGCGCCTTTGATCTGGGCGATCAATATCGTGTACCGGTGATGCTGCTTTCCGATGGTCTGCTGGGTCAGATGATGGAGCCTGTTTCCTTCCCGGAGATTACCGCAAAGGAAGTTGATAAGTCTGATTGGGCTGCAAACGGCACCAAGATGGCCAGAAAGCATCATATTGTCAACTCTCTGTATATTGAAGCGAATGATCTGGAAGATATCGTAAAAGAGCGTTATGCTCGTTATGCGGTGATCGAGGCTGAGGAATCGGATGCCGAAGCATATCAGACCGAGGATGCCGATATTGTCGTAGTTGCTTATGGTGCAACTTCCCGTGTGGTAAAATCCGCTGTCAACAAGGCAAGAGCCGAGGGAATCAAGGTAGGTATGCTGCGTCCGATCACGCTGTGGCCGTTCCCGAAGAAGCAGCTTTGCGCCGCTTGCGAGAATGCAAAGGCTGTTTTGACCGTGGAAATGAGCATGGGCCAGATGGTGGACGATGTGAAGCTGGCATTGGAATGCAAGAAGCCTGTTTCCTTCTTCGGCAGAACCGGCGGTGTGATTCCTACACCTGCTGAGGTTTATGCTGAGATCGTAAAACTGAACGGAGGTGCGAAGTAATGGCTGTTGTATTTGAAAGACCGCATGCTCTGTGCGATGTGCGTCTGCATTATTGTGCAGGCTGTACTCATGGTATTATTCATCGTCTCGTTTGTGAGGTCATTGATGAGATGGGAATTGAGGGCGAGACCGTTGGCGTATGTCCTGTGGGCTGCTCTGTATTTGCATACAACTACTTTAACTGCGATATGATTGAGGCACCTCACGGCCGTGCACCGGCTGTTGCAACCGGTGTCAAGCGTGCAAGACCGGATCTGAATGTCTTTACTTATCAGGGCGATGGCGACCTGGCTGCCATCGGTACCGCTGAGACCGTGCATGCTGCAACCCGCGGTGAAAATATTGTTGTGATTTTTGTGAACAATACCACTTATGGTATGACCGGCGGTCAGATGGCTCCTACCACACTGCCCGGTCAGGTCACTACCACTACGCCTTACGGCAGAGATCCCAAGGCAAACGGTTATCCTATTCGTGTCTGCGAGATGCTTTCCACGCTCACCGGTACTGCTTATGCGGTTCGTACTGCTGTGGATACGGTTCCTCATATCCGTGAGACCAAAAAGGCAATCCGCAAGGCATTTGAGAATCAGAAGGCAGGCAAGGGCTTTTCCATTGTCGAGGTGCTGTCTACTTGTCCCTCCAACTGGGGCATGACACCGAAGGAGAGCATCAAGCGCTTGCAGGAGGAATGTATGCCTTACTATCCGCTGGGCGTATATAAGGATATTGATGCAGAAGGAGGCGAAACAAAATGACCTATGAGATTCTTTTGGCAGGCTTTGGCGGACAGGGCGTTTTGTTTGCCGGTAAGCTGCTTGCATATTGCGCATTGTTTGAGGGAAAGGAGATTTCCTGGCTGCCCAGCTATGGTCCTGAAATGCGTGGTGGTAAGTGCAATTGTTCTGTTTGCATTTCCGATGAACCCATTGGATCTCCCAAGGTGCTGGAGCCGGATTTGCTGATTGCACTGAACGGTCCTTCCTTTGAGGCTTTTGTGCCCACTGTCAAAGCAGGAGGCAAAGTATTTGCCGACAGCTCTTTGATTGATGCTGCCTGCGATCGTACCGATATCGATTGCTATATGGTACCCGCAACGCAGATCGCTGATGACAACAATCTGGCGAAAGGATCAAACATTGTGCTGCTGGGCAAGCTGCTGGCAGAAACCGGACTGTTTTCTACGGATACGGTTCGCAAGGCTCTGGAAAAGAACACCCCTGCTTCCCGTGCACATACCATTGACAACAATATGAAGGCGATTGCTCTTGGTATGGAGTATCAAGGCTAAGCCGTAATCTGCAAGAGATCAAAAACACCCGAATGAACAACATTGTTCATTCGGGTGTTTTGTTGTATAGAGATGGTTTGTGCATATTGTGCAGCAGAAAGAGAACGCCGAGCGTTTTATTCGGTTGTACCAATACGTTCACCGAAGTGCACGATGGTTTCATAGCCATGGATGCTGTTGCGGCGCAGATCCGCATCGATTTTCACACGCCACGGTTCGGTGATCACCACAACAGTGGATCCACCAAATGCAAAATATCCTTTTTCCGCACCACGCTTTACTTGCTGCATTTGTCGGTGCGGATGATTGACAATCCGTCCGATGAGCATGGCACCGACTTCAATCTGCAGCAATCTGCCGAAATGTTCGGTATGCAGCATGGTAACGGTTCTTGCATTATGGTGATAGACCTTTACATGATAATCTGCTGCAATGGGATTGACAGTATGCAGCTTGCCCGGAATTTCTTTTGTTTTTCCCACAGCACAGTCATCAGGGAAACAATAGCGGTGATAATCATCGGGTGTCAGACGGAAGATCAGACAGTCGCCGCCAATGAATTGTTCTGCAAGGCGTTCGCAGCCGATCATATCCGCAAGACGGTATTCCGCATTCTTGATCACAAAACGGGTATCCTCTTCAATGGGCAGAACGGTGAGCTTTGCATCGCATGGGCTGATCAGAATATCCGGATCGGGATTGACAGGACGATATTGCGGAAGAATCATGCGTGTAAAGAATTCGTTATAACTGCGGTAAACGACTTTTTCATATTCCCACAACGGAATCTGCATTTTTTTCACGGAAAAGGGAATGGCAATCGTGGAAAGCGGATGATCCATGGCTGCGCCTGTCAGACGAGAAACCACAGGGCAGGTAAGTCCCTTCAGCGCCAGTCTGCCGGGTGCTGAGCCATACAGAAAGCGCAGGAGTTTCGCCTGTGTGCCGTCTTTGTGTTCCAAAGGTGTTCCGGCACGATCGCAAATTAAGATTTCTGTTTTTTTGGATTTTTTCGCCATGATACAGCACTTCCTTTTTTACCGTGCGTAATGCTTATAGAGCAGCAGCGCAAGCTCAAGAGCGCCGATCAGAATAAACAGCAGCATAATACGCATACCGGGTTTTTTGAGAGTGAACCGCGTTACAAAAGCAACCGCAATGACTGCATAGGCGATGGTGGCAGTCATAGGGAAATACTCGCCCAGATCATGACGGAACGCAAACAGCAACGGAATTGTCAGGGCAGAGGAGGTAACAGGCAGACCTTCATAGACCTTGCGGCGTTCATCGGTTTTCTTCTGACGGATTTCTTCCGTGACATTGAAATATGCCAGACGAATCAATGCGGCCAGACTGTAACAGGTATAGACTGCGATCTGTAACGGTGTATGCATTCCCACACTGAAAGCGATCACAGGCGGCAGAATGCCGAAGCAAATCATATCCGAAAGAGAATCAATCTGGATACCGAATCGTTTTTCCGATTCGGTGCGGTCGGTTTTGCGTTTTGCAATTTTGCCATCGAACATATCGCAGAAACCGGCAAGCAGGAGCATTAAAATAGCTGCATTGGTTTTTCCGTCTGCGGCAAGATAAATACCTACAGAACCGCATGCAAATCCGATGTACGTTAAGATAACGGTATAATTGTAGAATCCAATCATCCGATGTTCCCTCATTCCAAGTTTGTATAATACCTTATTATAGCAAATCCGGCATGATTTTGCAAGCGTTTTTCCGAATTTTCAAGCAAGAATTGAGGAAAAAGCAGTCTGCATTCTTTCGGGCAGACTGCTTTCTGTCATTTATTCCGGAGATTGTCCGTTTGGAGGCGAATCGAATGACTTTTCTCCGAAGAGCAGTGTATACAGCACTGCGGTCAGAGGAATTCCGAATAACAAGCCTGCAATCCCCCACAGACCTCCGCCGATGACAATCGCAGAAAGTACCCATGCAGGCGGCAGACCAATCGAATGCCCTACTATGCGAGGATAGATCACATTGCTTTCCAATTGCTGCAGGATAATAATAAACAGCACGAACCAAAATGCGCAATCGGGCTTGACCAGCAGAAGGATCACAGCGCAGGGAATGGTTCCTACGACAGGTCCTACATAAGGAATGATATTGGTGATGCCGATCAAGACACTGATGAGCACCGGAAAAGGAAAATGAAACAGCAGCATCCCCACATAGCAAAGGCTGCCCAGAATCAGTGCTTCCGTGAGCTGAGAACTGAAAAACCGAGCAAAGGTTGTGCAGATCAGACGGATTCCCCGCGCAAGAAGATGGGCTTTGGTCTGACCGCATACACGGATGGCAATCTGAGATGCCTGCTGTTTCAGACGCTTGGCATCTGCCAACAGATAAACCGAAAATACTGCACCAATGCCGATATCCAACACAGCAGAAAGCAGATTGGCAGTGTAATCGTAGGTTTTTGCCAGTACGGTGGGCAGATAGGTTTGTAATGCTTGGGTGATCCGTGTCATGCGCTGACCCGAAAACCAATCGAGAATGGCAGAGAATCGATGACTGTGCAGCCATGCGATCAGGTTTTCCCGATAAAAGGTGAAATTTTCACTCAGCAGCCGCACGGAACCCGAAAGCTGCGGCAGAATAATGCATACAATTCCCACAACGATCAGCAGTGTCATTGCCACAGTTGCTCCGATGGCAAGCCCGCGGATTTGTTTTTCGGAAGGATGCAGGCGCATGACGCCGGCAAGTCGATGCAGATCGCTTTGAAATCGGCAGAAGGGGCGATGCAGGATGGATGCAAACAAAATCCCCAGCAGCAAGGGCCGCAGGGTACGCAGCAAAGAATGCAGCATAGCGAAAAAGCCTTCATAGCGTAAAATCACAAATGCCAGCAGGAGCAGCACGGTACCGCAGCATAAAATGGTCTGTACCCATCGGTCATCCAAAAGCCATGGGCGCTTGTGGCTTTTTCGCATAAGCATTCTGCCTCCTTTTTCGATTATGTAGGCTTCAGATGCTCAGCCGAAGCTGATTGAAAAAGGATGCGATCCGATTCCATGTGTGGCGGTCCACAACACCGGTTGCCGGCAGATCTGCGATGTTCTGCAAGGCAGCAACGGCATCGGCAGTTAAGGAATCATAGCTGCCTGAAACCGGAATCAGGGGTAAATTGTGATAGCGTCTGGCTATGGTGTTGAGCAGCACCTGTACCAGATAGACAAATTCACCTTCATCTCCTCGCTGCAGTACAAAGCCGCCCGGCGGAAAAATCGCAAGCGGCAGAGCCTGATCGGTGATGGAACGATAGGTAGCGACAATGGAATTCCATGTAGTTTCGTCGATTTCTCCGGTGACAGGGAGGCGATAGGCTTGTTGATAGGCGCGGACAGCAAGGGCAGTTTCCGGCGTATAGACGCTGCTTGGCGTGATGATAGGAATGCGGCTGTCGCTGAGTGCAATGCGATAGAGATATTCCAGCACTTCTCGGATATGTGCCTTACGGTCATCTTCTGTATACGGCATAGAAAAAAGCTCCTTTCCGCCGGATTAAGCGGTGATGATATAACCGGGAGATTGATAGGGACGTTTATTGGCACCGCAGCGCCGTTCTGCATAGGCACCGGCAATGGCATCCCATGTTACAGCGCCCACCACACCATTGGGCGTCAGTCCGTATTGCCGCTGAAATGCCTGTACTGCTGATTTCGTTAGGGGTCCGAAATATCCGGTATCGGATACAGCAGGAATATTGGGGTCAAACTGAGACAGATAGCTGAGATATTGCTGCAAAGTACGAACGGATTCATCGGTTACCCCTTCACGCAGCACCAGATCGGGATAAAGCTGAGCACAGGCATCGGCAGGCTGCGATTCCAGAATTCCCAGATAGGCAGCATACAGGTCATTCCATGTTTGTCGATCCATGATACCGGTCTGAGGCAGACCAAAGGTTTGCTGAAAGCTGCGGACAGAAGCGGCGGTTGCTTCATCATAGGTACCGGTAATGGCGGCGGGCTGCACTGAGGCATAGTATGCCCCTACCACTGCCAGATAATACTGCATAGAACGGACAGCATTGCCGGTATCTCCCAATTGCAGAGTGTTCGGAAAGATACGGTCAATTTCGCTTTGGCTCAGACCCTCGGAATTGAGTTCTGCCAGCCGTTTGACACTGGTATAGATATAGGAAAGCTGATACCATGTCGCTTCATTGACCTCGCCTGTGGGTTCCAGCCCCCAGATCTCTTGGAAAATACGGACGGCATTGGCGGTGTTTTCATCGTAAATGCCATCTGTTTCAGCGATTTTTGGAATTGCCGGATAGTTATTGGAGATTCGGTTGAGCTGTAATTGAATCGTTTGCACATCATTACCGACATCACCGATATTCAAGGGCACACCGGGATAGGTTCTGGTTGCAGACCGAATATCGTTGCTGCGCACCAGATTGATATCATTGCCGTAATAATACCGCAGAATTTCAATGGGAGTCATCCCTTGATTGGCAAGCTCGACCGTGCCCCACTGCGAAAGACCGTTGCAGGTTACGGTTGTGCCGTTGCAGAAGGCTGCGAACAGCGGCTCTATGGAACCGTTGCGGCGAATGAATTCGGGATAAAGCTCATCGACCAACAGACTGATGTTTTCAAACACATCTCTGCCGTACACAAAGGCTTGATCATATTGCGTAGAGTTTGTAATATCGAAATCATATCCTCGTGAGCGATACCATTCCGTATAGATGCGGTTCAGGGCAAAGCTGACAATGACTGCAATATTGGCACGCAATGCGTTTTCCGGCCATGTGGGATAGATTTCGCTGGAAGCGACATTTTTCACATAATCCCGAAAAGGTACCGTGACATTCTCTGCATTGCTGTTCGGTGCGCCCAGATGTACGGTAATGGTTTCCGGAATGAAGGGCTCACCGGTCAGCATGGGCTTCGCCTCCCGTATCATAGTTTTTCATGTGGTTATAGTGGAGCAGCTCTCCTTGAAGCTGCAAATCTTGGATGCCGGCGGGAAGAGGAATCAGATCAAAGGACTGCATTGAGATCACATTGGGGAAAACGGGCACCTGCATACTGGCTTCCCGATAATATCCGGGAGCATATACACTGATATCATAGCCGTAATAGGCAGGATTCTTCTGATTTTCGGAGGGCGGCGGCGCAGGTACGGAAATCAGCGGCGTTTCACCGCTTTCATTGGTAATCTGCAAAGCGTGCAAATGGGTTTTCTCATCCGATTCCCGTGAGATGACAACCGTGGTGCCGGGAACCGGTCTGGCTCCCCTTGCTGTGGAGACCATTACACGAATCTTACCGTAATACTGCGGCGCAGATGCAGGCGGTTCTTCCTCCGGAAGATCCTGCCCGGGAGGCATAGGCGATGGGGCTGCGGGGGGCATAGGCGGTGGGGGCGGCGGCACGATGGGTGTTGGCAGGGGTAACGGCGGTACCTGTGGCTGCATTGGCACAGCAGCAGACTGCATCGGCATCATGGTGTTGGGCACAGTGTTGTTTGGGGATGCGGATGCTGCGGTGGGAGCGGGCTTCGGCTGCGGTGCCATGGGTTGATTGGCATACATACGGAACATTTCTTCACGGTAGCGGCGGGCAGTATCCTCAAATTCCTGTTGATTCAAGGGTGGGCACCTCCTCATTCATAGCATACTGTAATGCAGTGTATGCGGCAGTGTGCTGCGATTATGCCGTATTGTGCTGATGAGCGATGCCTTTTGCAGACAAAAAAGAGCAGCCGTTGCTCACAGCTGCTCTTTTTCACGGATGATATGCAATTATTCTACAGGAACAATCCAACCGAAGGTATCTTCAATCTTACCCCACTGCATACCGGTCATGGTGTCGTAGATCTTCTGGGAGACAGGGCCGATCTTATTGCCGTTGATCTCCATGATCTTATCACCGAATTTCAGATGACCCACAGGGGAAATTACCGCAGCAGTACCGGTACCGAATACCTCCTGCAGCTTGCCTTCGTCATATGCCTGTGCGATCTCATCAATGGAAATACGCCGCTCGGTAACCTTCATGCCCCAGCTCTTGCACAGCTCCAGCACGGATTTTCTGGTGATGCCGGGCAGAATGGAACCTTGCAATGCAGGCGTAATCAGCTCGCCGTCGATGAGGAACATGATATTCATGGCACCGACTTCTTCTACATATTTCTGCTCTACGCCATCCAGCCACAGCACTTGAGAATAGCCTTCCTTATGCGCCTCATCCTGACCAATCAGAGAAGCGGCATAGTTACCGCCGGTTTTGGTGTAGCCCATACCGCCGCGGACTGCACGGACGTATTTGGATTCCACATAAATCTTAACCGGATTCAAACCCGAAGCATAGTATGCACCGGAGGGAGACAGAATAATGATGAACATATACTCATCGCCGGGACGCACGCCTAAGAACGGATCGGTTGCAATGATATACGGACGGATGTACAGAGAAGCGCCTTCGGCAGAAGGAACCCAATCCTTTTCGACCTTCAGCAGCTCCATCAGACCTTCCATTGCCATTTCCACGGGCAGTTCCGGAATAACCAGACGCTCGTTGGAGCTGTTGAGACGCTTAAAGTTCTCCTCAGGGCGGAACAACTGAATGCCGCCATCGGCACGGCGATATGCCTTCATGCCCTCAAATACTTCCTGTCCGTAGTGCAGACAGAGCGCAGCAGGACTCAAAGAAAGATTGCCGTACGGTACGATGCGGGCATCATGCCAGCCCTTGCCGGTCTTATAGTTCATGATGAACATATAATCGGTAAAGATCTGACCAAATCCCAGCTTGGTTTCATCGGCGGGCTTTTGCTTGAGCACAGCCGCCTTTTCAAAACGAATGTTCATTTTGATTTCCTCTTTTCTGTTTCAGAATAAAATTAACGGATTCCTATGGATGCGCATAAAAACGATTCAATCGGTGTTACCGTTGAAATAGCGGGGACAATATTTGGTGCGATAAAGGTGTACGGCATAATGTGCCGAAATCACAGCAGTGCAAGCGATCAGACATAACAACATTACTTTCATAAACCGCTTCATATTCAGCAACCTCCTTTAATAAGAAAGCGTTCTGAGAGTATTATAGCACATTTTTCCTTCCGAAACAATAGTTTTTTGAAATTTTTTCATGAACCGCAAGGTTTTTCTGTCAAAAGGTCTTGCAAATCGACAGTATTTCCTTTATAATGAGAGCAGAGGAATCATTGCAAATCAAGTTCAAAGAGAGAAAATACAGCTTTCAAAGCCTGTGGACTTGGTTTTTCCGGATATTATTGCAAAAAAGGAGTCACAGTTATGCACAATACAGTTCCTTCCAATCATCGGGGATCTGCAGAGACCATACACAAATCCACGGCAGCCAAAAAGCGCCGCCGCCGCAGAGGACCTGCAATCCGCTTTAAATTCGGCATGGTATTTTTCATCTGGTTTGTCTGTTTTGTATCCTGTTTTGCGGCATATATGATCGGACAGAATCTGTTTCCGCAGGAACAGAGACCTGCCGATACCAGCAGTACGGTATCCAAAACAGATTCCAAGCCGGAGTCATCTAAGGCGGAATCCAAAAACGATGAAGAAGACGATGTGCAGTCGCAGCCGTCTGTGGTCATAAAGGCAAATCCTGTGCCGCAGGGTACGGCAATGTCTGCGGATTATCTGAAAAAATGTGCGTTTTTAGGGGATCTTCCCATTTATCGTCTGGGTACACAGAGACTGCTTTCGAATATGAATGTGTATTCTTCCGAATCCTTGCGGTTGGATACCTATACAAAAGAGTATATTGATGTCAATGGATCTCAGCTGCGGATGCTCAGTGCAATTTCCGGTGCATCCTGTCCCATCTATTTGATGTTCGGCACCGAAACGCTTGCGGAAACCAAGCCTGAAGCTGCGGCGGATCGGTTTTCGATGCTGCTCAATGCCGTCAAAGCAGCAGCACCTTCTACTGAGATCTTTGTACTTGCAGTACCGCCTGTGACTTTAGCTGCGGAAGAAACCATCTCCAATGCAGAGATTGATGCATATAATTCTATGCTGCTTTCCATTGCAAACGGTGCGAATGTATATTTTGTGGATACCAACACCGCTTTGAAAAACAATGAGGGCAAATTAAGTGCTGAAGATGCCGATGAGGACGGGATTCATCTGAATGCTGCAGCGGGACAAAAGCTGTTGGATTATGTTCTTTGCCATGTTCCTGCATAAAACACGATACGGCATGTGTGATATTTTGAATCGGAGATTTCTTTTTGGAATCTTGCACAGCCGACCTTAAGAGAAAAGTTGCCCCGGATGCATTCGAATCGCTTCCGGGGTTTTTCCTATCTCAATGCAATCAACGCAAAACGGTACATTGTCTTCAGGGTGAAGGAAGGACAATGTACCGCATTGCGTTTGTAAAAGGAATGGTTTGAAACTTCGAAAGGCATTAGGGTGGGATGCCTTTGTTTCACAGGGTGCTATTGTAAAAAAGGAGAGAAAAGAAAGGAAAAGGGTGAGAAAGTTGCTTTTTGGCTTGTAGCACAAGAGAGGATCTGCTTTGCCGCCGCAATTCTGCTGCGGCGACCTCTCTTGTGTACAGTTATATTCTAGCGTGGGATTGTGTATACAGCGTGAAAGCTCACTGAAAACCCTCCGAAAGCACCGTGAACAACCGGAAAAGAAGCTGCGCGGTGTTATGCTTCCCGCAGCTCACCCACCAACGCCCAGTTTTTTGCATCCGTAATGCGTACCGTTACCATATTGCCGGTCAGATCATCAGCGCAGGGAAGCTCTACGTTCATACCTTCACGATTTTTGCCGGTGGCTTTCCGGGATTGCGGATCATATTTTTCAATCAGTACCGTGCAGCATCTGCCGATAAATCGCCGATTGAACTCTTCTGAGAGCGTGCGCTGCACATGAAGCAGCCGCTGCATTCTTGCAGAGATCGCTTCTTCATCAGAGCATTGGGGCAGATCTGCAGCTTTTGTACCCGGTCGGGGACTGTAAATGAATGTATAGAGATTATCGTATTTCACGTGCGCAATCAGCCGAAGGGTTGCTTCAAAATCAGCTTCCGTTTCTGTAGGGAAGCCTACGATCAGGTCACTGGAAAAGGAGAAATCCGGAGCTTTTGCTCTGGTTTCATCGATCAGCTCCAGATATTGCGAAGCGGTGTATCGACGGTTCATTGCCTGCAATACGCTGTCGCTGCCGCTTTGTACCGGCAGATGCAGATGATGCTCGATATGCGTTGAGTTGAGCATAACATCAATCAGCTCTGTGGTTGCGTCTTTGGGATGCGAACTCATAAAGCGGATAAAGTAGTCTCCTTCTATGGCATCCAAACGCCGAAGCAGTGCGGGGAAATCGAAAGGCTCTGCAAGATCCTTGCCATAGGAGTTGACATTCTGACCCAACAGCAGGATTTCCTTATAGCCTGCCTCGACCAAAGCACGAACCTCTGCCTCAATGGCATCCGGCATCCTGCTTCGCTCTCTGCCTCGTACATAGGGCACAATGCAATAGGTACAGAAATTGTTGCACCCATACATCACCGGCACACTTGCTTTGAAATCGCTTTCCCTTACCGTGGGCAGCATTTCAGAGGGAATGCCTGTGAGATCGGTTATGATATGCCGCGGATCTCCTTGATATACCTGCAGCAGCGCTTCGGGCAGATGCTCCATGGCGCCGGCACTCAGAATCATGCGGACATAAGGATAGGATTTGCGGATCTGTGCACGAACTTCTTCTTCTTCCGCCATGCAGCCGCAAAGTCCGATGATCAGATCATGATTTTTTTCCCACAAGGATTTTAATGCGCCCAGACGTCCCAGCACACGGGATTCCGCATGGGCACGTACTGCACAGGTGTTGAACAAAATCACATCGGCATCTTCGGGGGTATCAGTCAGCTGATAGCCCAGATCTGCAAGAACACCTTTGTATTTTTCTCCGTCACAGACATTCAGCTGGCATCCGAAGCTCTGAACATGGGCACGTGGTGTATGATCAAAGCGCTGCAGTAAAGCACGGATGGCTTGTTTGTTGTGCAGCGGTTGTATGGTCGATGACATATTACCGATTCCTTTCATCGCATTTTCTTTAGTATAGCATAATTTTTCGGAGATTGCAAGGAGATGTGGGAAAACGCTATGTTGCCTTCGCTGATCCGATTTCTGCTCCGACAGATGATTTTTGGGTGGTCTGCGGGCAAAATATCTATACGCATTGCAGTATAAATCGTTTATTTTTTGAAAATTGGATGAAAAAACAAAAAAATCAAAAAAAACACTAGACTTTTTTGAGCGAATCATGTATAATGAAGTGTATCTGATTTTTATTATGCACAAGGAGGCCTTGAACCTTATGAAATTCTGGAAACGGATGATTGCCGCTGCAACAACGCTCTGCCTGATGCTGTCTTGCTTTGCATGTGGTGAGAATACCGGTATTGCTATGACGATTGACGGTTTTGATGTGCGTGCCGGCATCTATCTTTACTATGTGGTCAATGCGTATAACGATGCCATCAGCGTCATGCAGGAAAACGGCGAAAAGTTTGAAGACTGTAAAACGACGAAGGACATCAAAAAGATTGTCAATAAAGTAGATATCAACGGCGTAACCGCTGAGCAATGGATTCAGAATAAGGCTGTGGAATACTGCATTGAGTATGTTGCCATCGAACGTGAGTTTGATCGCCTCGGTCTGAAGCTGAGCGGTCAGGATCTTGCTGATATTGATGCAAGTCTTGCAAATACGATGACATACTTTAAGGCATTCTTTGATGAGACCGGTATCGGTGAACAGTCTGCCAAGGATGTTCTGACTGCTACTATGAAGGAAAATGCGATTTGGGAAGCCTATTATGGTGAAGGCGGATCCGAAGGCGTTAAGGAAGAAGAACTGTATGACTTCTATAAGGACAACACCCTTCGTCTGAAGTATATCGAAATGCCGCTGAAGGATGGTGCAGGCAATCTGCTCAAGGCTGACGGCAAAGCGGAAATCGAAAAGATGGCTAAGGACTATATGTCCCGCTTGGAAAAGAAGGCTGACGATGAGGCAGATCTCATGGAAGAGTTCGATTATCTCATCGAGGAGCACAATGCTTATGTAACCTCGCTTTCCAATGCAGCAGTTACCACTACCGATAAGAATGGCTCTACGGTAACAACCGCTACCACAGCCAAGGTGACGACCGATGAGAACGGTCCCACAACCACCACCACAACGACCACCACGACTGCAAGCGAAACCACTACCACTCTGACCGGTTCGGACGAAACCACCGGTACCACCACCACGACTACAACTGCCGTGACACTGGGATATGATGTGGATCATGAAGTGACCCTCGCAGTGAGCACCTCTGCCGACGCAGATGCTGAGAAGGAGGAGGCCGACGGGACAACTACGGCGCCCAGCTATACGCCTTGCCAGAAGGTGTATGAGTGGGCGGTGGATGCCAAGACCAAATATAACAAGCCCACATTGATTAAAGACGATGAATGCTATTATATCGTCATGAAAATGGATATTGAGGATCGTATGATCAGTTCGGATCTGTGGTCTGATTCTGCGAAGGAAACTGTCCGTGAGAAGCTTTACGGTGATGTGTTTGACGAAAAGATCGTTGAATGGACCAAGCAATATACCGAAACAAGAAACGAAAAAGCATTCAAACGCTATAAGGTTCTGAATGTGGATGTCGTAGGGTATCAGGAAGCACTGCTGCAGAGCTATTATGGCTTCTATGGAATGTAACCCGGCGATTTCGTAAGCAGAGGCAATGAGAACCTGTTTCTCATTGCCTCTTTTTTTCATCTGGAAAGGAAGCTTATTATGAATGAATTTGCAAAACAGCATCTTTATCAAAGACTGGAACGAACAACCGATGCACTCTGCTTGAACCGTATGGATGCACACTGGTGTAAAACCAAGGAGGAGGCACTGGCATTGGTGAAAACCATGCTGCCGCAAAATGCTGTGGTAGCAACCGGCGGATCTATGACATTGGAGGAATGTGGCATCATAGATCTGCTGCGCAGCGGTGCCTATCGCTATCTGGATCGGGAAGCTGTTGCTCCTGAGGAGCGCGGCGCAATCTATCGGCAGGCATTCTCTGCGGATGTATATCTGTGCAGTTCCAATGCGGTGCTGGAAAGCGGCGCACTCTACAATGTGGATGGCAACGCCAATCGTGTGGCAGCGTTAACCTTCGGTCCCGAATCGGTGATTGTTGTGGCCGGTGCCAATAAGCTTGTGGCCACATTGGAGGATGCTGTTGCACGTGTGAAGCGTGTGGCTGCCCCGATGAATACCATGCGGCTTTCACAGGATACTCCCTGCGCACGCTGCGGCGTCTGTGCCGGCATCCATGGCGAGATGCATAAAGGCTGTCAAAGCGAACAGCGCATTTGCTGTTCCTATGTTGTGAATGCATGGCAGCGCATTCCCAATCGGATTAAGGTGATTCTGGTTGCGGAGTCTTTGGGCTATTAATCTCGCATGATATCAATCGAAACGGAGAAGACTATGACAAACGAAGCAATTTTATCTCATATTGACCACACTCTTCTGAAGCCGGATGCGGTTTTGGAGGATTATATCCGCCTTTGCGAAGATGCGCTCCGATATCATACTGCATCGGTATGCATACCGCCTTGTTATGTGGCACAAATGCGCAAGGCATATCCGCAATTGACGATCTGCACGGTAATCGGATTCCCCCTTGGTTATCATACCGCTTCCATTAAGCTGTATGAAACGGCACAGGCAGTTTCTGACGGAGCGGATGAGATTGATGTGGTGATCAATATTGGATTGCTGAAAAATGGCGAAGATGCAGCTGTTTTGCAGGAGCTAAAAGCGGTGCGCCGTGCTTGTGAGGGCTGCTGCCTGAAGGTGATTATTGAAACCTGCTTCCTCACAGAGGAAGAGAAAATCCGTGCCTGCAAGCTTGTAACGGAATGCGGTGCAGAATTTATCAAGACCTCAACAGGATTCGGATCTGCAGGTGCTGCCCTTGAGGATATTGCCTTGATGCGTGCCCATATCGGTGCTGAGGTGAAGATCAAGGCAGCAGGCGGAATTCGTACACGAGAACAAATGGAGGCTTATCTTACTGCCGGCTGCGATCGCATCGGCACCAGTGCGGCTTCCCTGCTGTTTACAGAGTAATGCAATCCGGGTTTGTGACACGATTGTGTACGCTTTTATCTGAGGATGGGCAAACAGCATTGCTGCGGCTATATGCTATGCCTCTTGCGGTAGATCTGCCGAGAAACAGCGTCAGGCAAGATGCACATTTTCATGCGCTTGAACTGCTTTCTGCTGCACTGGCAAGAGACTGGGGCTTATCCCATTGCCGCTTGGAGCGGGATGCAAACGGTAAGCCTCGTTTGGTGCATCCATGCTTATTTGTGAATCTTACGCATTGCAAAGGCTTGGCTGTTTGTGCCGTAGCAAACACAACTGTGGGCGTGGATGCGGAAACACCGAGACAAGTCAAAGAGCGCACGATAGCAAGAGTTTGTTCGCTGCAGGAACAGCAAATGCTGGCACAAAGTACAATGCCTGCTTTTGATTTTTCAAGGCTCTGGACTCTGAAAGAAGCGTATGCAAAATGTGTGGGAGAAGGAATCCGATTGCCTTTTAAGCAGTTATCCTTTGCTTATGCTGCAAAAACCATCCGATTTACACATCCGCAGGCTGATCGGCATTCCTTTTTACAGCTGCTGCTTGCTGAGAATACCGCAGTTCCTTATGCGGTGGCGGTGTGTATGCAAAACCTTCCGGCATCCTGCCGGATTATAACAGAATGCATATGCGAGATCGCATACAGCGATTCGCTGTGTCTGGAATGGAGGGCCAATTGATGTTGAAGATTGATCTGAGCGGACATATCGCAGTGATTACAGGAGCATCCGGTATGCTGGGCCGTGTGATGGCAAGTGTATTTGCAGAATGCGGTGCCGATCTTGCCCTGCATTATTATCACGGCAAGGAGCAGGCAGAAGCTCTGGCGGATACCTTGCGGCGAGAAACCGGCAGACGCATTATGACTGTGGGCGGTGATGTTACCAAGTTGGAGGATGTCATGCGGATGCAGCAGGCAGTGGAGCAAACACTTGGCACTGCTGATGTACTGGTGCATAATGCAGTGATTCAGTATGCTTGGAAATCGATTCTTGAGCAGCCTCTGTGTGATTTTGACAGTCAGTATCAATCCTGTGTGATGCAGACTGTGCATATGACTAAGGCTTTTGTGCCTCGTATCATTGAGCAGGGCAAGGGTGGCCGCATTGTGGTGATCAATACCGAATGTGCCGCCATGGCAGAGGCGAACTGTGGTGCTTATACCGCTGCCAAACGTGGCTTGGATGGCCTTGTGCGCTGCCTCGCCAAGGAGCTTGGCCCTCATGCAATTACGGTGAATCAAGTAGCGCCCGGCTGGACAATCACCGAACAAGATCGCCGTAATCATACCGAAATTCAGCCTGATTATGATAAAACGGTTCCGCTGGGCCGCAGAGGAACGGATATGGAAATTGCAGCGATGTGTGCATTTCTGGCATCTTCCTTAGCTTCGTTTACTACGGGAGCCTATATCCCCGTTTCCGGCGGCAGAGTAATGCCTGCCATCTGATGATAAGCGCAATATATTACAAAAAACACAGAAGGGATGATTGTGATGCAGACAGTATCCTTACAAACGCAATCCGCAGCGCCTTGTGCTAAGATCGTATCGTTTTCCTCGGCAGGAGAACTGGTCTGTGCTTCTGCTGCCCGGATTTCCACAACGCAGGGCACGGCACTTTCGATCCTGGAGCGTTCCAAAGAAAAGGAAAACAATCGAGCGCTCATTGAAAAAGTAGTAGCTTCCGGGCATCAATCCTTGATTGAACACGCAGTATTTACCGTTGCATTTGATAATGTCAGCGTTTGCACCGAAGAATTCGTAATTGAATTCCGTCTGGCATCGTATACAGTACAATCACGAAGATATGTTGATTTTACAAACGCCGGCTTCTTCGAACCCGCAATGCCGGAGGCTTGTGCATCACAGTATCGCAGTCATATGCAGTCGTTGTTTGATTGTTACGGCAAGCTGCTTGCATTGGAAATTCCAAAGGAAGATGCTCGCTTTGTACTGCCCTATTGTTTCCGAAGCAACTTCTACTGTACGCTCAATGCCCGTGAGCTGATGCATATGATCGCTGCAATGCTCTGGGGCAGAGGATGTGAGATCCCCGAGCTGCAGGAGATTGGAGCAGCACTGAAAGCACAGTTTGAGCAATATTTTCCAAATCTTCTGTCTCGTGTGCAGATGCAGTATGCCAATGGCTTTGCACAGAAAGATCCGCGGTATTGTTTGCCCAAAACGGCTCCTGCGATTGCAGAGCCGACTGTGGGCAGTGCTTGTACCGTATTGCAATATGCAACGCCGGATCCCGAGAAGATCGTATGTGCAGCGGCCGGCAGCAATGGTGCGTATTCCGCCGAGCATACCGCATTGTCTCTTGCGGAAATTATCAATGCAGAGCGCCCTCGTGAATTAGAATTGATTCAGGCAATGTTCCGCATCGAAGGACTTTCTCTTGCTGCTGTTACCCATTTGGTTCGTCATAGAATGCAGTCGGTGCTGGTGCCGCAGATCATGCAGGCAATCACAGGCAATCGCTATGTGCTGCCTGAAACCATTGCGCACAATCCCGAAGCGGCTGCTCTGTATCATCGTGCCTTTGCAGAAAACACCGCACAACTGCGCAGATTGCTTGCTATGGGGATACCGATTTCCGCTATGCAATATTTTGCCATGGCAGGTCATCTGCTGGATTGCAGCTGTGCCATGAACGGCAGAGAGCTGAAGCATTTCTTTGCATTGCGTACCTGCCAAAGAGCACAGTGGGAGATTCGTGCGGTTGCAATCGATCTGCTTTCTCAGCTGCGCAAAGAATCAGATCTGTATCGGCTGTTTGGCCCGAGCTGCTATACCACCAATCATTGTCCGGAGGGCAGACTTTCCTGCGGAAAAGCAAAGGAAATGCAGGCGCTGTTCTCTGCTACGTGATCCTTGCATCAAAAGACCTAAGAGGCTTATGGCTTCTTAGGTCTTTTTGTGTATGGCGTGATGAGATGTTATATGGTTCCGAGCGTAACGCCGGGATAGTAATGCGCAAGGATTTCTTCGTAGGTGCTTCCGCTTTGCGCCATCGCATTGGCGCCGTACTGACTCATGCCCACGCCATGACCATATCCTTTTGTTGTGAAGGTGAACTGTCCTTGTGCATAGGTAATCGTAAAACAGGCAGAACGGAGAGAAAACAACTCCCGCAGCTGCTGTCCGCTCCAGAGCAGCGAACCGCCCTGTACGGTAAGTACTGTGCCCGCTTCACTGATGGCTTTTATGGCAAACCATTGGGAAGGGTCTTCCGCAAAAACGGCATCGGGCTGCTGCGCCAAAAGGATCTGCCGCACAGTTTCGGCAGTCAGAGAAACGGTTTCCTGATAGCGAGGTGCTGTGGTATCGGTTTTGGAATCCACCGAAACCAGATAGGCAAGAGGCGAACCCCACACAGTTTCTGCATTTTCGGTTTGTCCCGCAGACATTGCATGAAATGCCGCGACGATCGGCTCCTCTTCATAATAAAGCAGTTCAGTGCAGACGGCATCTACAGCCGCTTCAATTTTGCCGTAATACAGATCAAAGGCATCTCCGAAGGCGGTGCGGATCTGGCTTTCGGTATAATATGCCTGATACAAATTGCTGTCATTGGAGAAATCTGCACCCAGCAGAGCAGGATTGTTGTGTTCAAGATTTCGCAGACGAATGCGTTCAGCATAGGTATGAGCGGCAACTGCCTGTGCCTTCAGTGCCTCCGATTCAAAAGTTGCTGGCATTTCGGCGCATACTACGCCGATCAGATAGTCTCTGACAGGCACCTCCAGCACGGTTCCTGAGGAAATATCCAGCACGCGATAGCATTTGGTTTCAGCTTGTATTTGCTGTGAAGACTCCTCCTTGGGGGCAGAAGTAATCGCAGAAGGCGGCTGAGCATCCTGTGCAGAATCGGGATTCAACAGCAATACTGTGCCGGGAATCAGAAGCATCGCCGCTGCGGCGAACAGATAAAATCCGATTTGTTGTTTCATAACGCCTCCTTGTATTCTCAGTAAGCTGCTGATGCGTGAAATTCGGGGTTTAATATGGCATTCTATGCGGTTTTTTGCTGTTTTTCAAAGATAAAATCTTTGCGATATCCATTGACAGAAGAGCAAAAAAACGGTATAATATAAATAAGTGTATTTTGACGGAGATCCGCTAAGGTACGGTACATATCATGAAGGGAATGTGAACAATGGTTGATTCCGCAACAAAGCTCTCTATTAAATCATTATGCGAAGGATTAAAGGAATATTCGGTCATTGATCCTGCGCTTTATCAAAAATATCATGTCAGCAGAGGACTGCGCCGCTCGGATGGTACGGGCGTGGTAGCAGGCCTGACAAAGATCTGTAATGTGCATGGCTACGTGCTCAATGAAGGAGAGCTGGAGCCGATTCCCGGCGAGCTGATTTATCGCGGCTACCAGATTACGGATCTGGTGCGCAGTGTGGAGCAAGAAAAACGCTTTGGGTATGAAGAAGCTGCCTATTTGCTGTTGTTTGGCAAGCTGCCCGATGCCAAGACATTGAAAGCATTTCAAGCAATGCTTGCCGAGCTGCGTGAGCTGCCCGATTCCTTTGTGATTGATATGATTGCAAAGGCGCCTTCCAATAATATTATGAACAAACTGGCTCGCTCTGTGCTGGCGCTGTATTCCTACGATCCCGATTGCGAGCTGCGTTCGTTGGAAAACGAAGTGCGCGTTGCAATTTCTATGATCGCACGGCTGCCTGTTATTATGGCAAATGCCTATCAGGTCAAGCGGCAGCATTTTGACGGAGAAAGTCTGGTAATGCATCCGCTGCGTCCGAATGAAAACACCGCAGAAACGATTCTTTCGCTGATGCGTTTGGATCGGCAGTATACCACTGAGGAAGCGCATCTGCTGGATGTCTGCATGATGCTGCACGCCGAGCATGGCGGTGGTAATAACTCTGCGTTTACCTGCCGTGTGCTGACCTCCTCCGGCACCGATCCTTACTCTGCTTATGCCGGAGCCATCAGTGCGCTGAAGGGCTTCCGTCATGGCGGTGCCAATCATAAGGTGATTGATCAGCTGGAAAACTTCAAGAGCAAGGTCAGTGATCCGACCAATGAAGGCGAGGTAGCGGATCTGATCCGCAAGGTCATGCGACGCGAAGAAGGGGATCGTTCCGGTCTGGTTTATGGCATGGGGCATGCGGTATATACTCTTTCGGATCCCCGTGCGGTTTTGCTTAAGGAGCGTGCATTTGCGCTGGCAAAAGGCACTCGCTTTGAGGAGGATTTCTATTTGCTGGATACCATTGAGCGTATGACACCGCAGCTCTTGCGAGAAAAATCACAGAATGCTGCGGCTAAGAATATCTGTGCCAATGTGGATATGTATTCCGGTCTGGTATATCGGATGCTGGGTGTGCCGGAGGATTTGTTTACACCGATGTTTGCGGTTTCCCGTATTGCGGGCTGGGCAGCCCATCGTATCGAAGAGGTGCTTACCGGCGGCAGAATTATGCGTCCTGCATACAAATCCATTGCCAAGGGCAGCACCTATATTCCGTTGGAACAGCGCTGATGTCGGAATGCTGATGAAATATAAAAAGCTTTTCTGTACGGCAGTGACGATCTGCATGGCTTTGCTGATGACAGGCTGTGAGTTTTCCGCCGGTGTGGAAACCTTGCTGGCACCGCCTCGTCTGACGGTGCAGCAGGAACAGATCTATCAAGCACTGCAAGCCTCTGCGGGTACAAATATCAGTCTGAAATATCCCAAATCCGGCGAACGGCTTTCGGCGTTTACTGTGGAAGATTTGGATGATGACGGCGAAAAGGAAGCTATTGTATTCTATGAGGTGGGCATTGCAAGTGCCGAGGAGAATCCGCTGCGCATTTGTCTGCTGGATTGTCAAGAGGGCAAATGGCGTGCAGTAGCGGATTATACAACGCCCGGCGCTTCGGTGGAGTGCGTGATTGTATCGAAACTGGGTGACAATCAGCGTGTAAATCTCATCATCGGATACAGCATGGTCAATGGAGGCGGCAAAACCGCCGAGGTATTCCATGATGAAGGCGGCGGTCTCAAACGGACGCTTTCGGTTCCCTATACCAAAATGGATATCTGTGATCTCAATTGTGACGACGCACAGGAGTTTTTGGTAGTAAATGCGGCATCTCTGTCGGCGCCGGCAACCGCTGCGGTTTATGCTTTGGATGAAAACGGCAGTTATTATCAATCGCAGATTACACTCAGTGGTCTGTTTACGGATATCAGCAGTGTGGTTTATGGCAATCTGCCGTTATCCGATCCTGTGGCTTCACGCAGCGGCAGAGCGGTGTATATTGACGGTGTTTCGGGTGCTACCACAGTACAGACGGAAATCCTGACGTATCACGATCGTATGCTGGCATCACAGTATGCCGACAGTGCGGAACGCTTTCCCAATACCACACGAAATGCCGGATGTCTCACCAGAGACATTGATCATGATGGCGAAGCGGAGATCCCGGTACAAACGGTGTTCTATGGTTATGCCAATGCGGAGGATTCCGAGCGGATTGCCATGACAAACTGGTATGTCTGCCGCAACGGAATGCTCATGCGTGAATATTCCTCGTACTATTCCATTAACGATGGTTATGCTTTTCTGCTGCCTTCCCGTTGGGAAAAACAGGTGACGGTGGTTCAAGAAAACGATGCGGTTGTGTTTTATGTGCTGGATCAGGAGGCTACCAGTGAAAACGGCAGACCTGTGGTCAAGCAGCCGCTGTTGTATCTGACTGTGGTGAGTGATTGGGTAGAGGCGCAGTCGCTCCAGCAGGAGGAATACCTTCTTTTGCGGCAGCAAAATGGAAATTACTATCTGGCAAAGCTCGCAAAAACAGACAGAATACTTTCTTTGACACAAAGCGAACTGTTATTTGCCATGCGTTATCTTTCATCATAATACTGTGATCCGAAGGGAGATGTATACATGAAACGAGTTTTGGTTTGCGAGGATGAAGCAGTCATTCGTGATTTTGTAGTGATCAATCTGAAGCGTGCCGGCTATGACGTGGTGGATGTAGACTGCGGAGAAGCCGCGATTCGTATGTTCGATAACGAGCGAGGCAATTTTGATGTGGTGCTGCTGGATGTGATGATGCCCGGCATTGACGGCTTTACTGTCTGCAAACGATTGCGGGAACGCTCTTCGTCCATCGGTATTATTATGCTGACAGCAAAATCCCAGGAAATGGATAAGGTAAACGGCCTGATGATCGGTGCCGATGACTATATTACCAAGCCCTTTGCACCCTCGGAGCTGACGGCTCGCGTGGATGCCATTTATCGCCGTGTCTGCATGAGTGTAACCCGAGTAAAGCGGGAATCCACACTGGAATCCGGTCCCTTTGTGCTCAATCTTACCAGCCATACTATGACAAAGCGCGGCAAGCAGATTGAGCTGACACAGGTGGAATATGAGATTTTAGAGTATTTTTTGCGCAATAAAAATACTGCATTGGATCGCAGCAGTATCCTGTCTCATATCTGGGGCGATGACTACTACGGTGATGATAAAATTGTAGATGTGAATATCCGCAGATTGCGCATGAAGATCGAAGAAGAACCCTCTTCTCCCCGTTATATCCGTACCATTTGGGGATACGGTTACAAATGGGAGGAGAAATAACGGCTTGATCCGGTAGAATAAAGGCGGTTTTCATGGCAAAACGAAGTATAACAAGACGTTGGTTTGTCAACAATCTGGGCATCATTGTGCTGATTCTGGTCGTGATTGAACTGGCGTTGATTTTTGCGGTGCAGAATTACTTTTATAATTCCGCAAGGCAATATCTGGTTTCCAAGCTCAATGCCGTTACCGGTGTGCTCACACGATATTCCGCAGACTCCAGCACCAATCTGAGTGCGGAATTACGTTCCACACTGGAAGGCTTTTCCGACAAGGATAAAATGGAGCTGATGGCTATTGATAATAACGGGGTCATTGCACTGACTTCATCCGGATTTTCACCGGATGCTCCAATGGCAATGCCCGATTATGATAATGCCATGAACAGTGTGGATTCCTATGGATACAGCGTGAGCCGGACTGCCAACGGAGAACGGATTATGGCAGTCACTTATCCGATTGCCGCAATCAGCAATGAATACAGCGCCATCCGTGTGGTGACATCTCTGGAAGCCATTGATCATGCGATTATGACCTTTGTACTGGCAGCTACTTGTGTTGCCATTGCCGTTGTGGTATTGCTGGGATTTTCGGGTTTGTATTTTGTCGGTTCTATTATCCGTCCGATTCAAGAGATCAATAAGAATACGGAAAAATTTGCGCAGGGCGATTTTTCTGCTCGCATTGAACAGCAAAGCGAGGATGAGATTGGTGCACTGTGTGATGCCATCAATCATATGGCAGATGAGCTTTCCAATGCCGAAACCATGAAAAATGAATTCATCAGTTCGGTTTCCCACGAGCTGCGTACACCGCTGACAGCGATTAAAGGCTGGGCAGAAACGCTCAATGACGGTGCGGATCCGCAAACTATGCAGAAGGGTTTGCGCGTGATCGTCGGCGAAACAGAACGATTATCCCGAATGGTAGAGGAGCTTTTGGACTTTTCCAGAATGCAGAGCGGTCACTTCACGCTCAATCGAGCTGCTATGGATGTTTTGGCTGAGCTGGGTGATGCGGTGCTCATTTATTTGGAACGTGCAAAAAAGGATCATATTACCATTGAATATGATGAGCCGGAAATGCTCCCTATTGTCTATGGCGATAAGAATCGAATCCGACAGGTGTTTATCAATATCATTGATAATGCCATGAAATATTCCGAGCCGGGCAGCACCATCATCATCCGTGCCGAAGCACCTTCCGAGATCGCAGTAAGAATTACTGTGGAGGATCATGGATGCGGTATTAAGGCTTCGGATCTGCCGAAAATCAAAACCAAATTTTATAAGCCCAACCATACACGACGCGGATCCGGTATCGGACTTGCCGTGGCAGATGAAATTGTCAATATGCACGGCGGTACTCTGCACATTCAAAGCACGGAAGGTGTTGGAACCACGGTTACGATCACATTGCCGTCGTATAAGGTGCACAAATAAAAGCGGCAGGAGCTTGTGCTGCTGCGAACCGCTTTCTCTATGAGACAAACAAAAAAGGAGGCACATTCATGCCGGAACAGGCGCAGAACTCACAAGAAACCGCACAGCGGGATGTACAGAAAACCGCACGTGCGGAGTTTGCATACAAATCGAAAATTGGTGGTCAGGCATTGGTGGAAGGCATCATGATGAAGGGTGCATTTCGCGGCGCCATGGCTTGCCGTCTGCCCAATGGCGAGATTGATCTGGAAACATGGGAGATTCCGGTAAAGCTCAAGGAGAATCCCAAAACCGGAAAGGTGCAGCCTGTGCTGCCGTGGTATCGGAAAACGCCGCTTGTTCGCGGATGCGTCAATTTTGTCACACAGATGATAGATGGCTATCGATGCATGATGCGTTCTGCCGAAAAGCAGATGGACGAAGAATTGGACGCTTTTGTGATCTGGAAAAAGAAACAGAAGCTGGATAAGCTTCCGGAAGAAGAACAGCTCATCCGCTTTGATGCATGGATGAAAGCGCAGGATAAGCCGCTGGAGGGCGAAAAGCTGAAGGAGCGTTGGGATTATTACCAAAAAGCAACCCAATACTACGAGGCGGAAGAGCCCAGTAAGCTGGAAAAATGGTTGGATGACAAGTTGGGCGACAAGATCCTGGAAATTCTCATGGTCATATTTATGATCATCGGGCTTGCCTTGAGCCTTGTTTTGTTTATGTATCTGCCGAAGCAGGTAGTGGAATGGATTCCGCCCCTTTCGCAAAACCGTATTTTGCGTTCTGTTGCGGAAGGCGTTATGAAGATGCTGATTTTCATTGGCTATATGGCATTGACCGGCTGTATGAAAAGTATCCGCCGCACCTATGAATATCATGGTGCAGAGCATAAGACCATCGCTTGTCTGGAGGCCGCTTTGCCTTTGACAGTGGAAAATGTACGCAAGCAGCGCAGATTTCATCCTCGCTGCGGTACAAGCTTTATTTTTCTGGTGCTGCTTATCAGCATCTTGGTGGGTTGTCTGATTCCCTTTACGATTGTCTGGCAGCGTGTGCTATGCAGCTTTGCGCTGCTGCCTCTTGTGGTGGGCATCAGCTATGAGCTGATTCGTCTGGCGGGACGTGCGGATAATGTGCTTACCAGAATATTATCCACCCCCGGCTTGTGGATTCAGCGTATCACCACCAAAGAACCCGATGATAAACAGATCGAATGTGCCATCGCAGCGATCACGCCGTGTATCCCTGAAAATATAGAGGATGATCAATGGTAAGCGACGGTGCACTCTATACCGAGCTTGCAGCGATGCTTCGTGCGGCAGGAATCGAAAATGCCGCACAGGAGGCACAATGGATTCTGGAAGATTTGCCGGAGGAAGAGGCTGCAAGAGCTTGTGCTTCCAAACGATGCGAGCATTATCCGCTGCAATATCTGCTGGGTGCATGGGAATTTTATGGAATGCGGCTGTTTGTGGGCAAGGGTGTGCTGATTCCAAGAGCCGATACCGAGGCACTGGTGGATGCGGTGCTGTGTCGCTGTGATGCAGAAAAGCCCTTGCAAATCGCAGATCTTTGTGCGGGCAGCGGCTGTATCGCTTTGGCGCTGAAGCAGCAGCTTCCCAAGGCTGCGGTATGCGGTGTGGAGTGGAGTGATACTGCACGGCAATATGCCCTCAAAAATGCAGCCTATCATGGGCTGGAGGTGCCCTTTCATCATGCCGATGTGCTGGATCCGATGACAGCTGCACAGTTTTCAAAGCTGGATGTGATTGTAAGCAATCCCCCTTATCTGACCGCGGAAGATATGGTGCAGCTGCAGACCGAGGTTGCCTATGAACCGGCGATGGCGTTGGCCGGCGGCGCAGATGGCTTACGGTTTTATCAGGAAATTACTGCACTCTGGAAAGATTCTCTGCGCTGCGGAGGATTGCTTGCTTATGAGGTTGGCATCCGGCAGGCAGAGGCTGTGGGAGAAATCCTCAAAGCGCATGGATTTGTTGAAATTGAAATACTTCCCGATTTATGCGGGATTGATCGCGTTGTGCTGGGTAGAAAAACACTGCACAAAGAAACAACCGACTGAAAGGATGATGGAATTATTATGGCAAAGGCAGAACTGAAAAAGAAAAATGCACAAATGGCAATTCCTGCTTCGGATGATGAGCGCAGAAAGGCGCTGGATAATGCAATTGCACAGATCGAAAAAGCATATGGCAGTGGTGCGGTAATGCGTCTGGGACAGAATTCCACCATGAATGTGCAGGCGATTTCCACAGGTTCGCTTTCGCTGGATATTGCATTGGGCATCGGCGGTGTGCCGCGAGGCCGTATTGTGGAGATCTATGGACCGGAAAGCTCCGGTAAAACCACCGTTGCATTGCATATCATTGCGGAGGCGCAAAAGCTGGGCGGCGAGGTTGCTTTCATTGACGTAGAGCACGCACTGGATCCTGTATATGCAGCGAATTTAGGCGTCAATATTGATAATCTTCTGGTTTCACAGCCCGACAGCGGCGAGCAGGCTTTGGAAATTGCCGAAGCACTGGTGCGTTCCGGCGCAATTGATGCCATCGTGATTGACTCTGTGGCTGCAATGACCACGCGTGCGGAAATCGAAGGCGAAATGGGCGACAGCCATGTGGGTATGTTGGCAAGACTGATGTCGCAGGCAATGCGCAAGCTGACCTCGGTGATTGCAAAATCCAATTGTGTGGCGATTTTTATCAATCAAGTGCGTGAAAAGATCGGTGTAATGTATGGAAATCCGGAAACCACCACCGGCGGCCGTGCTTTGAAGTTCTATGCTTCGGTGCGTATGGAAGTACGCAAGGGAGAAGCACTCAAAAGCGGTGCGGAGGTGATCGGCAACCGTACCAAAGTCAAGATTGTCAAAAACAAGGTTGCGCCGCCTTTCCGTGAGTGTGAATTTGATATCATGTATGGCAGAGGCATCTCCAAGGTAGGCGAAATTCTCGATCTTGCAACGGAACTGGATATCGTGCATAAGGGCGGCTCTTGGTTCAGCTATGGCGAACGCCGGTTGGGACAGGGCAGAGATGCCGTCAAGGAGCTGATTGCCGAAGAGCCGGAGCTGATGGCAGAGCTGGAGCAGAAAATCATGCAGCAGAAGGAAGGTCTGGTGCTGGTTTCCAAGAAGAATAAGAAGGCAGCTGCTGTATCCGCCGCCAAGGAAAAGGCAGAATCCGCTGTCAATGCGGTGACGACAGCCTTGGCTGCTGAGGGGATTGTGGATGCTGAAGAGGATTTTGAGGAGTTTGCTCCCGCAGAATCTTGATGAGGCGTGCCGATGATCACCATTCAAGAGATCACGCCTTATAAGGGAAAGATCTATCGGGTATTGCTTTCCGACGAACGGTCACTTTGGCTGCATCTGGATCTGTTATGCAGTGAAGGGCTCTCAAAAGGAGATGCTCTGACCGAGGAGCAGATTACCCTGCTGCAGCAGCGTGCTGTGGAACGCCGTACCTTTGAATATGCACTTTATTTGCTGGAAAGGCGGGCATATTCTTATCGAGGTCTGTATGATAAGCTGATGCAGGCGCAGCAGGCACAGGAGCAGGCAACATTGCTTGCGTTGGAAAAGCTGATGCGGCTGGGGCTTTTGAATGACAGTGTCTATGCGGAATCGCTGGCAAGACAATATGTGGAGCAAAAACGCTATGGGTTGCGTCGGGCGGCTATGGAAATGCGGCAAAAGGGTCTTTCGCAGGAGGATATTGTCAATGCGCTGGAGCCTTATGCCGATCCTGATGATACGGTACAGCGTCTTGCACAACTAATCGAACGCAAATATGCCCGCAAGCTCACAGATCCCGAGGATCGAAAAACCATTGAACAGGTAAAAGCATCGCTTGTACGTCGTGGATTTGATTACGCCGATGTACGGCAGGCGATGGATGTGTATTTTTCAGAAGAATAAGCAAATCTAATTGTTATCGCAAGGCAGGAGGAAGCAATTTCATGATCGTAAGCATGGTATCACTGGGCTGCGCCAAAAATCTGGTGGATGCAGAACGTATGCTGCATCTGCTGCGGGAAGAAGGACATACCCTGACTGTGGAACCGGGTGATGCGGAGATCGCAGTGGTGAATACCTGCGGCTTTATTCAAGCTGCAAAGGAAGAAGCCATCGAAACTATTTTAGAGCTTGTGCAGCTTAAGGCCGAGGGAACGCTGAAGCATATTATTGTTACAGGCTGTTTGGCAGAACGCTATCAGCAAGAGATGGCAGAGCAGTTCCCGGAAGTGGATGCTGTCATTGGCCTGGGCGATGAAGTCAAGCTTTGTGATGTGATAAAGCGTATTGCCGCAGGAGAACGTGTGGTGCAGTTTGCACCCAAACAGCAGCTGCCGTTAACGGGCGGCAGAGTGATTTCTACACTGCCCTTCTTCGCTTATCTGAAAATAGCAGAAGGCTGTTCCAATGGCTGTACCTATTGCGCCATTCCGCAGATTCGGGGAGGATATCGCTCGGTACCTATGGAAGAGGTGCTCAAAGAGGCACAATGGCTTGCAGAAAGCGGTGTTACAGAGCTTGTGGTCGTGGCACAGGATACCACCCGTTATGGAGAGGATCTTTACGGAGTATCCCGTTTGCCCCAGTTGCTGCGTGCTCTTTGTCAAATCGAAGGCTTCCGCTGGATTCGTGTGCTGTATTGTTATCCGGAGCGGATTTCTGAGGAATTGATCGATGTGATCGCCACAGAACCGAAAATCGTAAAGTATCTGGATGTTCCTATTCAGCATTGCAGCGGCAGCGTCTTAAAGGCAATGCGCAGATCGGGCGATGAAGAAAGCTTGAGCCGTTTATTTGCTGCATTGAGAGAGCGGATTCCGGGCATTACCTTGCGCACTACGCTTATGACAGGCTTCCCCGGTGAAACAGAGGAAGATTTTGAAGCACTATCTGCATTTGTGGAAAAGATGCGGTTTGATCGCATGGGCTGTTTTGCCTATTCCGAGGAGGAGCACACCATTGCAGCATCCATGCCTGATCAGGTTGAGGAATCGGTGCGGCAGCATCGTGCAGAATTGCTGACAGAGCAGCAAATGACCATTTCTGCTGCGCTGAATGAAGCTCGTATCGGGACAGTCACCGAAGCAGTCATTGAGGGATATGATAAATGGGCGGAATGCTGGTTCGGAAGAACTGCTGCAGATGCGCCCGATATTGATGGAAAATTGTTTATTCCCGGTACACCTGCCGATGGCTATCGTGTGGGACAATATGTAACGGTAGAAATTTTCGATATGCTTGATTTTGATTTGATCGGTGAGGTGATTGCAGGTGAATCTGCCGAATAAACTGACCTTGGCACGAGTTTTGATGGTGCCGCTGTTCGTAGTGTTGTTTTATTGGAGCTTTCCGGCTCATTATCTGGCAGCAACATTGATATTTGTGCTGGCTGCTATTACCGATGCTGTGGATGGACATCTGGCAAGAAAGCATCATTTGGTTACGGATTTTGGTAAATTCTTGGATCCGCTGGCAGATAAAGTGCTGGTCATGACTGCTTTTGCCTGTTTGCTTGAGCGTCAGTATCTGAGCATCATCATTTTTCTGTTGATCATGATTCGTGAATTCATGGTTTCTGCTTTGCGGCTGGTTGTTGCAAATAAGGGTACGGTAGTACCGGCCGGCTTCAGCGGAAAGCTGAAAACTGCGTTTACCATGATTGCTTTGATTGCATATCTGGTTTATCTTTCTTTTCGACAGGATTTTAACGGGTTTGGATTGCCGATTCCCGATGCGGTTTATGGCTGGATCGAGATCGTATTGCAAGGATTTTTCTGGCTTGCTGCCGGATTGACCGTTTGGTCGGGCGTAGAGTATCTGGTGCATTATTGGAAGGATATTGATCCTAAGGCATAAGAACGTCTGATTTCACATCATGCGGTATTCTTTTCGTTTGACTTTCCGAAAGTGAGGCGCAACTATGTTCAAACAACTCCGTGAGGAAATTGCACTGATTCGTGACCGAGATCCCGCAGCACGCAGTACCGCTGAGATCTTGCTGACCTATTCGGGTCTGCATGCTGTGATTGCTTATCGCTGGGCGCATTCTTTGCTCAAAAACGGAATGCCGACTTGTGCCAGAATTGTATCGCAGGTTGCAAAGTTTTTCACCGGTATTGAGATTCATCCGGGCGCAAAAATCGGCAAAGGTCTGTTTATTGATCACGGTATGGGCGTTGTGATCGGTGAAACCACAGTGATCGGCAACAATTGCACCCTGTATCAAGGCGTAACATTGGGTGGTACCGGAAAAGATCGTGGAAAACGACATCCTACCTTGGGCAACAATGTGACAGTAGGTGCCGGCGCCAAGGTGTTGGGGCCGTTTCGTGTAGGCAACAATGCAAAAATTGCTGCCGGTGCAGTGGTGTTAACGGAAATTCCGGCCAATGCAACGGCTGTGGGTGTGCCTGCCCGTGTGGTGAAGATGAACGGTGTCAGAGTACCTGATCTGGATCAGATCCATATTCCGGATCCTGTGGCGCAGGAGCTGAGTAAGCTGTCTCGTCGGATTCGGCACTTGGAAAAACTGAATGAACAACAATCTTCCGGTTCATGATCGGAGCGAAAGCTCGAAGCCTGTTGGGGTTTCGGGCTTTTTGTATATTGACTGCTGCAGGATTTCTTGACTTCTTGCTGCTGCCATGTTATAATGAGCTATCTTGATGATAGGTAAGGGGGATTAGCAAATGGATATCAATCGGGAATTTCAATTATCGGAAGAACGACGAATTGCTCTGTTGAATCGGGTAGATGAGCAGCGCAGCGCCTTTATGATATCATTATATGTAAACGGCGGCGGCGCTGCCTTGCTTACCATTCCTTCTATTCTGGATCTGTTTTGGTTGATGGATCAGACGCGAAGCCGCAAGGAAGGTTCGATTTTTTTCCTTTGGGTGCTGCTCATTGTTGTTTTTGCCATATTGTTTTGTAAGGGATTTCGCAAAACATTCGGTCGCAGCTCCGATTTTGACTGCATTCGCCGCAAGGCATTTTTCTGCGGAACCTTTCGGGTCAGCCAAAAGGAACCCGAATCCAAAAAGTCGCCCTTTTATGTGCAGGACGAAATGGGCAATCGATATGCCGTTCTGCGCTTTCTGGATTATAAGCACTGTACGGTCAAAGAGCAGATGCTGGGTGTGTATCTGGACAACGGCAGCCGTTATGCGCTTCCTTTAACGGAAGAAGCGTCGGAACAATGGTGATGATATTGACTTTATCAGTCGATTGTGATATAATGACTCTGTCACAATCGACTGCTATTTGTATCCGAAAGAAAGGACAAATTCACGATGCTGCTTTATAATTCGCTGACAAGACAAAAAGAAGAATTTACAACCGTCGAGCAGGGCAAGGTAAAGATGTATACCTGCGGACCTACGGTGTATCATTATGCACATATCGGCAATCTTCGCACCTATATGATGGAGGATGTACTGGATAAATATCTGCGCTATATCGGTTATGATGTGCTGCGTGTCATGAATATTACAGATGTGGGACATCTGACTTCGGATGGTGATACCGGCGATGATAAAATGCTGAAAGGTGCCAAGCGGGAAAAGAAAACCGTAATGGAGATCGCACAATTTTATACCGATGCATTTTTCTCCGATTGCGAAAAGCTGCACATTCGGCGCCCGGAGGTGGTTGCACCGGCTACCGGCTGCATCGCAGAATTCATCGAGCTGATTACAAAGCTTCTGGAAAAGGGCTATGCCTATGAAGCTGGCGGCAACATCTATTTCGACACCTCTAAGCTGGAGCAGTATTATGTCTTCCTCGATTTCAAGGAGGAGGATCTGGAGGTTGGTGTGCGTGAGGGCGTGGATGCCGATGATAATAAGCGCAACAAAGCCGATTTTGTACTTTGGTTTACCAAATCCAAATTTGACGATCAAGAACTGAAATGGGAAAGTCCGTGGGGTCTTGGTTATCCCGGCTGGCATATCGAGTGTTCGGGGATCAGCATGAAGTATTGCGGCGAAACACTGGATCTGCATTGCGGCGGTATTGACAATGTATTCCCTCATCATACCAATGAGATCGCACAAAGTGAAGCATATTTAGGGCATCCATGGTGTAAGCACTGGTTTCATGTGCTGCATCTGAATACCAACAGCGGAAAAATGAGCAAATCCAGTGGAGAATTTCTTACAGTTTCGCTGCTGGAAAGCAAGGGATACAGTCCTATGGCCTATCGGTTCTTCTGCTTGCAGTCTCATTATCGGAAATCGTTGGTATTTACTTATGAAAATCTGGATAACGCTGCATCGGCATATCAAAAGCTGTTGGGCAAACTGCGCACATTATTGGCTGCCCCCACTGAGGCTGTGGATGAAGCTGTGAAAGCAGATTACATGAAACAATATCGTGAGGCAATGGATAATGATTTGAATACGGCGCAGGCAATCACAGTGCTGTATGACGTTTTGAAGGCAGAGACCAATGCTGCAACCAAGCTTGCCTGTATTGCAGAGATGGATCAAGTGCTTTCATTGGGTCTTTTGGAGAATGCCAAGGCATTGTCTGAGGCCTCCTCCGAAACAGCGGTTCCGGCTGAAGTGCTGGCGCTGGCAGAGGAACGTAAGGCTGCTCGTGCTGCAAAGGATTTTGCAAAGGCAGATGCACTGCGAGCAGAGATTCAAGCGCTTGGCTGGGAGATCCGGGAAACCAGACAGGGTGTCAGCTTTGAGAAAAAGGCATAACCACAATCATAAAGAGGCGAATCAAGGCGGATATGCCTAACAAGAATAAAATATCAACCGAACAAAGCGCAAAACCCGTGCGGAATCTTATGATTCTGCACGGGTTTTCTGCATTCAGTGAGTCAATCCTTATCCTTGTGTCTGCGGCAGTGCAGCTGCGTTCTGCTGTTTGTGATCTCGGAGCATAAGGATCAGAAATACAAAGCAGATCAGAAATGTGGGGATGGATAAAATCAGCTGCTGCGGGATGGTAGGGACAAACTCTTCGGAAATGCCGTTTAGGAAAAGCTGAGCGGTGATCGAACCGCCATTGTTGACCATGGCATGAAAAATTGCCGCAGGATAAATAGAGCCTGTCTTTTTGGTCAGCCACATCAGCACCATACCCCAGAAGGTACACATCACACACATGGCAAGGATACCAAGATAAGGGTATCCTGCATAATCGGTACCAAAGTTATGTCCTTCCACAGTCAGCTCGGCGTGCCAGAGTCCCCAGATGATACCGCCGACCACAACGGTTCCTGTCGTGCCGATCAGCGGCTCCATCTTTTGATTCATATAGCCTCGCCAGCCAAATTCTTCCCCGAAGGTATTGAAAGCAATCAGCGGAGAGGTGCTCAGAATCAGGATCAGCGTACTGATAGATTCTTGCCATGTGAAAGACTGCCCCAGATCAGAGAAGTCACCGTTGCCGTAAACCAGTGTTGCCAGTATGCCTTGCGGAATACTCATGACACTGACCAGCAATATGGCAATCAAGTAGTATTTCAGGTTTCCCTTCAGCCGCAGATGCAGCATACTGTCGTGCCAGCCCTCATTGGTGAGTTTTCGGGTAATGACATTTGCCAGCGCAGGGCCGTAGCCCACAAACCAGAACAATACGGGCATTTTGTTGGTCTCAAACCATTCATGATAGCCAAACAGCTGATTGAACAGGATCGCAGGAATCCATGAAAGGGCAAATGCAAGCAGCAGGAAGATAACCAGTCGTTTTGCTTCGAGCTTTTTATTTATCATATGCGGCCACTCCCTTCATGAACAGTCTGCACGATATTTTGTAAGACAGCATATATGCCGCCAGTACAATGATCGGGCAAACGCTGACAAGCAGCATCAAGGTACCATTTGCCTCGCCGTGAAACAGTTTGATGAGCACTTCCATAATCATATCTGAAATACTCGCAGGCAGCAATGCAAATCCAACGACCGCAACAGAAACCAACGCCATCATGACCCACAACTTTATGGTATTGCCCTTTTTAGCTCCAAAACGTATCATAAAAGGGATATCAATGGCAGTGAAAAACAGCAGTGCAAAAAAGATTGCCAATACAATGTTATTCATGCTTTCGGCTTCTGTGCCAAGCAGCGCATATTGCAGGGTATTCATAATGCTGTTGGTAAAAATCCACGCTACCATGTACAGACCGTTCATGGCAAAGCACAGCACATATTTATAGTACAGAAACCCCTTGATGCCTTTGGGCATGGCAACAATGAAATATGCCCATAGCTTTTTGTCATCCCCTATAAATATGCTTGTCAGCACGCCGCTTGCGATAAAATAGCCGATAGCAAGGGTAATGAATGTCATCAGTTTGCCGGTTATCACTTCTTGATAGCTTGCCTCAAAATTTTCTCTGTTGAAGGCAAAGGCTAATGCAACAACGAGCACAGCAAACAGCATCAGACCCATGGGTAGTATTGCTGCCAGAAGGATATGGTACCGATTCTGTTTGATTTCCTTGTAGAGAAGACCGGTAGGTTCATTATGTGCACGGGAAATGAGTGCCGTATTTTCGATCTTTTTTGTTTTCGCTTTCTTCGTACCGGCTGCTGTACCATAGGCGAAACGGAACCGGTAATACACAACGGCAAAATGTATCGCAATCAGCGCAAGGGTCAGAGGAATCAGCCAAAATAACATAGTGGGAGTTAGCTTTTCAAAGATGTCAAACCCTTCTGAAAAATGCTCCTCAAAATAAACTGCGGTGAAGTCTTTTATGCCGAAACCGCTTTTTATGATGATGATCACACCGGTTAGCGCCATCAGTCCCAAGGTTACCCAGCCTGCACGCTCGGCATATTTTTTCAGTTCATCCATGCTTCTTGCCGCAAGTGCAAAAAACTCGTTGATGATTGTAGGGACCAGCATGAAATCCAGAGCAAGAAACAGCAGCGTAATATAGCTGATGCGGAAGGGAACGTCCATAAAGGCGCAGAATCCGATAATATTGAGAACAGCGGCGACCATGCCTGCGGCGGTCAGGATGGATAAGCGCACGATTCTGACCAAAGCACGATCAAATGGCGTGATGGGTAATCCATAGGAATACGTCAGCCAGCCTGCATTCAGATCGGATTTGAACACCTCATCCTGACCAAGCCCGACCATAACACCGATGAGCGCGGTATATAGAATGGCGGTGTTCACCAGAAAATCATGTGCGTTTGCGATTGCTTCCGCACCTTCAAGGTGATCGAAAGGAACTGAAAAAAGCATAACCCACATCATTCCGACAAAAAGAACCAGCAGCCCGGCTCTCAGGATATTACCCTTTCTGCAAATCCGCATTTCACGGTACAGCAGGGAACGGAATTTTGTCATCATGACCACTCCCTTTCGCCCTTATGTACATAGTAGAGCATAATATCGTCAAGACTTGCAGGATCTATGATGGCACCGCTGTATTTGCAGGCAGCGGCATTGCGGTCGGTTACCATAATCTCTGCACCGAAATGATTGGTGCGGATGCTGACAACATCTGCCATATCAATATTCTGTGCATCTTCCTTGCTGCATTTGATAATACCATGGGCTTCAAGGATCTCGTCCTTATAGCCTGTCAGCAATATGTTGCCTTTATCGATAAATGCCACACTGTCTGCAATTTTTTCAAGGTCAGATGTAATGTGTGAGGACATCAGAATGGAACGCTCTCCATCTTGCAGATATTCCATAAAGAGATGCAATATCTCATCACGCACCACAGGATCAAGACCTGTTGTGGCTTCATCCATTACAAGCAGCTCTGCATTGTGCGAGAGCGCACAGGCAATCTGCAATTTCATTTTCATACCCTTGGAAAACTGTCCGATCTTCTTCTTTACAGGCAGCTGAAACCGCTCTAAATACTTCGCATATGCGGCATTATCCCATGCAGGATACAGGCCCTCAAAGATGCGAGCCATATCCTTTGCATTGAAGAGATCGTGGAACGGCAGCTCATCAAAGACCACAGCGATACGCTTTTTGATCTCAGTTTCATCTCTGATATGATCAAGTCCGAGCAGTTTGATTTCGCCTTCGTCAATATTTGTGATGTTCAGCAAACTGCGGATTGTAGTTGTCTTGCCCGCACCGTTCTGTCCGATAAAGCCCATGATACTGCCTTTTGGCACAGTAAAGCTGACATGGTCCAGCGTAAAGCCTTCATATCGTTTGGTGACACCCGAAAGCGAAATTGCATTTTCGTATGGAATCATGTTATTCCCCTCCGTTTACAAGATCGAGCAACTCGTGAAGTTCCTTCATTGTGATACCGCATTTGCGAGCTGTATCACCTGCTTCCATGAACAGAGATTCAATACGCTTAATCTGTTCTTCACGATATAGCTCCAGATTTTGTGCCTTGACAAAAGACCCTTTGCCGGTATAGCTTTCGATAAAGCCATCACGTTCCAGTTCTTCATAGGCACGCTTTGTGGTCATGAAGCTGATACGGAGTTCTGTTGCGAGATTTCGCATGGAGGGCAGTGCTTCGCCCTCTTTGAGCTTTCCTTCCAGTATCAGTGTTTTGATCTGATTTGCGATCTGCAGATAGATCGGTTCACCCGATGCGTTGCTGATGTTGATATTCATAAATGTGCACACTCCAAAGATATCGCTTTCCTGCCTTCCGGACGGCATGGAAAGTCTAAATTGTATAATCCTTATATATACAATTATATCATCGGTGTTACACTTTGTCAAGAGGGAAAATGAAAAAAAGTGAAATCCTACTGCTTCCGGCATAAAAAGAAACCCGAAAGGGGTGCATATCAGTGCAGCCTTTCGGGTTTCCTATTGCTTATTATTTTTCTTTATTCAGGATCACAGACCAAGCGGATCGTTCTTTTGGGAAATGCGGCATTACATACTATACCAAAGCACACCGGCTGCTGAAAGCAGCAAAGCGCATAGTTTTTGCCACGAAAACGGTTCGCTTTCCGAGGTGAATAATCCCAGCACAGAAATCAGATATGCTGCGCTTAACTGTGCGATTACAATGATTAGCTCCGCACGGGCTGTGCCCAAGCTGCGAATGCCATAAACCACAGTGCCTGTAATGGCAGCACCTAACGCTCCGCTTAACAGCAAATAACGTGGTGTAGTATGAAACAGCGACGAAAAGCTTCCTTCTTTGCCGGTGCAATACCATAGTATCATACAGACCATTGCTGCGGTCAATGAAACAAATGCGCCGGTTGGCCAAAGTCCTGCATTTTTTGAAATCCCCGTATTGAATACACCCTGGACGCTCATGAGCACACCCGAACAGATGGCAATCAGTACACCGATCCATACCATAATATCCGCCCTCCATTTTTTTGTTTGGTTCTCTATGGATTTTGCCCGAAGGGTTCTTGGATATGTGAAAAAAAGATCCCACCCCATGAATTTCCTCTTGACAATGTGAACATTTGTGCTATAATAATAGAACAGATGTTCGGAACAAATGTTCCGTTGTAGAGGAGGCACAACATGGAGCGCATCATTCTGCACAGCGATTGCAATAGCTTTTATGCTTCGGTAGAATGCAGAAATCATCCCGAATTAAAAGGAAAACCGGTAGCGGTAGCAGGCTCAGTGGAGGATCGGCATGGCATTATACTGGCAAAAACTCCGGAGGCGGCAAAATATGGCGTCAAAACGGCAGAAGCGATTTGGCAGGCAAAGCAAAAATGTCCGGATCTGATTCTGGTGCCGCCGCATTTTCGGGAATATGTTGCAATCTCCAAACAGCTTCGTGCCTTTTATGATACACTCACAGATCGTGTGGAGCCCTTTGGATTGGATGAATGCTGGTTGGATTTAACCGGTTGTCCCTGTGGTGGTGTGGAGGCTGCCGAACGGATTCGTGCATATGCCAAGGAAGCCATCGGCATCACCGTTTCGGTGGGTGTCAGTTTCAACAAGATTTTTGCCAAACTGGGAAGCGATCTGAAAAAGCCGGATGCGGTTACTGTGATTCAAGCATCGGATTTCAAAGAAAAGCTCTGGCATTTGCCGGTATCGGATCTGCTGTTTGTAGGACGTGCAACCACAGCAAAGCTTGCTCGGTATCATATCCATACCATTGGACAGTTGGCACAGACAGCACCGGATACACTGCGGATATGGTTTGGAAAAAACGGCGAACAGCTCTGGAGATTTGCCAATGGCTTAGATCGCAGTCCTGTGGATGAGGCGGCTGCAGATACGATCAAAAGCATCGGCAACGGCTGTACACCGTATCGGGATTTGGCATCTTCGGAAGATGTGCGGATGATGCTGTATCATCTTTCGGAGCAGGTGACAAGAAGGATGCGGCAGCTACAGAAAAAAACATTGTGTGTTCGACTCAGTGTCCGGTATCCTTCCATGGAATGTCATTCAATGCAGAAAAAGCTTTCACAGCCTGCGGGACGCACGCCGCAAATTGCAGAGACCGCATGGGATTTGTTTTGCCGCCGGAACAGATCCGGTCATATACAGACAGAGCCGATCCGTGCATTAACGGTGACTGTTGCGGATTTGATTCCTTCCGATGAAGGATTTTGCTGCTCATTGCTGGAGGATCCGGAGCAGGTTCTTCGTCTGGAGCATCTGGATTCAGCGGTCGATAAGCTGAAGAATCGCTATGGAGAACAGATTGTGCAGCGAGGAATTGTGCTGCGGGATCCTCGGTGCTGCGGTATGGATCCTGCTTTCCCGAAGCCCTTTTCCTCGGCATGATGCTGCATAAGGATGGGAATTGACAAAATCAGTAAGAATTTGTGAGTTCTCGCTGCGGCAGATAGGACTTTTTTCAAATAACTATTGCGTAATTGCGGTTTTTATGATATACTGATAGAGTGGATTTTTACAACCAATCACAGGAAAGGCGGTATGCAAGTCCGTGAATACGCCTGTTTACGATTATCTGATGGAATATGTCCATCGGGATGATCTGCGGATGCACATGCCAGGACATAAAGGCAAGGGACTGGATGGCTGGCTGGGTGCGGCTTATCCGCTGGATATTACTGAAATCTGCGGCGCTGACAGTCTATATGAAGCAGATGGTATCATTGCAGAAAGCGAACGCAATGCAGCCGCACTGTTCGGTGCAGGAGCAACTTTGTATTCTGCCGGTGGTTCCACGCTTTGCATTCAGGCAATGCTGATGCAGATGAAACGAGAAGGCAGAACGATTCTTGCCGGCAGAAATGCCCATCGTTCGTTTCTCAACGCCTGTATCCTGCTGGATTTACCGATTCGGTGGATGTATGCACGGGATGGCGCTTTGCTTTCGGGTGTGATTTCTCCACAGGCAGTACAATATGCCCTCGCAAACAGTCCTAAGCCTGCTTGTGTGTATCTGACCACGCCTGATTATCTGGGCGGAGTAGCGGATATCGAGGCAATTGCCAGAATCTGTCAGCGGGCAGGTGCAAGATTACTGGTGGATAATGCCCATGGCGCACATTTGGCATTTTTCCCGCAAAGTCTGCATCCGATTGCGCTGGGTGCTGATTTTTGTTGTGACTCGTATCATAAATTTCTGCCCGCACTTACGGGAGCTGCTTGTCTGCATTGCAAAAACGCAGAGGATGCAGCTGCATTGCGCAGCGCAATGGCAATGTTCGGATCGACCAGTCCTTCGTATTTAATCCTTGCTTCCATGGATTTGTGCAATCGGTATCTTGCCAATCGGGTAAGACATGATGTGTTTTCTGTGGCACAGCGGATTCATCGGTTGCGAAAGAAGTTGAAAACAGCATTCAAAATCTCCGAGGGCGATCCGTTCCATATCTGCATTCATGCAGCAAGTTCCGGATTATCCGGCACAGCCTTGGCGCAATGGCTGACTGCACATGGCGTAATGTATGAATATGCCGATGAGGATTATGTTGTGCTGCTTTGTTCACCCTGTACGCCGCTTTCTGATTTGGAGCGGTTGGAACAGGTGTTGTGTGCCTGCGATCTGCCTCGCACGCAAATCGATCAACAGCCTGCAAAGGCGCCGCTGCTGTATGCGGAAATGACACCGAGAGAAGCTGCATTGCTGCCTTGCGAACAGGTTCCTGTTCACCAATGCATAGGCAGGATCTGTGCGATGACACAGCCGCCGTGTCCACCGGCGGTACCCATTGTAATCTGTGGCGAACAACTGAATGCCACTGCTGCTGCATTGCTGGAACGTTACGGCATCCGTGAGATTACAGTTGTCAAAGCATAAACAGAGAAAGAAAAATGCACATACCTCTTTCATACGATTTACAAACCGGAATAGAGAAGAAAGGATAGGAATTCTGATTTATGAAGCTGATTTTTGCAGTTGTAAATGGAGATGATAGTGCTGCGGTATCCAAATCGCTTTCCAAGCATGGATTTCGTGCCACAAAGCTTGCATCTTCCGGCAGCTTTCTCAGTGCAGGCAATACGACATTTTTGATTTGCGTGGATGATGCAGAGGTTGATGAAGTTATTGCTGTTGTACAGCGGAAATGCCATCATCGCAAGCAGTTTGTTCCCTCGACACCGACCTATGGTACGAGCTCTGCCGGTGAGGTTTCGGCGTTGCCGCTGGAGGTATCTGTGGGTGGTGCTACAATTTTTGTTACCAACATTGAACGGTTTGAAAAACTGTGAACCGTCTGCCATATGTTGTGGGCAATGGTGCGCTGCTGCAGGAGCTTCGTACTATGTGCCGAAATCACCATTTGCCGCATGCGCTGTTGCTGCATGGCGAGCCGGGATGCGGTAAAAAAACCATTGCTCGATGGTTTGCTATGCTGACGCTTTGTGCACATCCCGCAGCAGCTCCCTGTGGAGAATGCCGTGCTTGCCGATTGATTGCAGAGCAGGCACATCCGGATGTGCTGGAAGCAGAACATTCCGGAAAACGCATGGGCTTTTCTGTGGAAACTGTCCGCAAAATCCGTAAGGAAGCCGCTGTGCTGCCCAATAATGGAGAAAAACGGATTTTTTGTTTCCTGGATGCGGATGGTATGAGCGTACAAGCGCAGAATGCGCTGCTCAAATCGGTAGAAGAACCGCCGCCTTCGGCTTGCTTTGTCTTTACTGCACAAACTCCCGGTGTATTGCTGCCCACACTGCTTTCCCGTATGACCGTAAAGGCCGTGTTCCCTGTATCCAAAGGCGAGTGTGCTGAGGCGCTTCTTCGTCGTGGCTATGCAGAGCAGGAGGTGCAGCGTGCTGTTTCTCGTTATGACGGCAATATCGGAAAATGCATTTCCTTTTTGGAGGATGAAGCAGTCCGGCAGGCGACTGAGCTTGCTGCGGAATGCACGCACGCCATTGCAGCAAGGGATGAATATCAGATGCTGCGCTGTTTGACAGCGGCTGCTGCCGATCGGGATCGTTATCGGCAGGTGCTGCTGCTGCTGGATACACAGATTCGGGATGCTGCGCTTTTGACTTTGGATGGCAGCTTCGATCGCTTAGGCTGCGATCGTATTGGCGCTGAGGCGCTCTCAAAGGAGATGACTCCCACACGCACCGCCAAAATGCACGGCGCCATTCTGGAGGCTCTGACGGATCTGGATGGCAATGTGGGATCTGTGCTTTCTGCCACTGCACTTTGTGCAGCGTTGATGCGATGCTGAGTTCTTGTAAAATTAGATATTGGATGGTATAGTATGACTGAAATCATAGGAGTCAAATTCAAAAGCGGCGGCAAGGTGTATTCTTTTGCACCGGGTCCGTTCTCACCGCCTGAGGGCAGCTATGTCGTTGTAGAGACTGCCAGAGGTCCTGAATGCGGCATGGTAGCTGTACGGCGGCATGAGGTGCCGGATGAAACGCTGAGTATGCCGCTGAAACCGATTCTTCGGCTGGCAACAGCAGAGGATATGGAAATTCTGGAGCGGAATAAACGCTATATGGAAGAGGCGTTTCGGGTTTGTACAGAACGCATTGCAGCAAGAAATCTGCCTATGAATCTGGTGGATGTGGAATGCGGTTTTGACAGCAACAAGCTCATCTTTTATTTTACAGCCGAATCTCGTGTGGATTTTCGTGAGCTGGTTAAGGATCTTGCCTCTGCATTTCATGTGCGGATTGAACTGCGGCAGATCGGTGATCGTGATGAAGCGAAGCTTTTGGGCGGTCTTGGTATTTGCGGAAGAGAGTTTTGCTGTAAGGGTTATCTGACCGATTTTCAGCCCATCACCATTAAAATGGCAAAAGAGCAGGGCCTTGCACTGAATCCTACGAAAATCTCCGGCGCCTGCGGCAGATTGATGTGTTGCCTGCGTTATGAAAGTCCTGTATATGAGGAGCTTATGAAGTTTATTCCCAAGGTAGGCTCTACGGTAATATTGCCCGGTGAATTGCCTGTACGTGCATATGTTATGGAGGCAAATCTGGTCAGCGGAAAGCTGCGTGTGAAGCCGGAAAACTCTGAGCTGCCCATTACGGTGGATTATACGGAGGTAGAGCGCCTGCAGGATCTGAGCCGTCGTATGACCAAGGAGGATCTGCGGGAAAAGCGTGAGCCTGCTCCTCGCCCGGCCGCAAAGCCTGCAGAGGTACAAAAAACTGCTGCTGCGGAAAAGCCGGTAGAAGAACCTGCACCGCAGCCATCGGTTCTGCACCCCGAATTCGGAGAGAAGGTTCACTCGAAGCCTTCGGCACAGACCGATGAGGGACAGAATACCCCTGCAGTCAAACCCCAGCGCAAGCATCATTATCGTGGCCACGGCAGCGGTAATCGAGGTGACAAACAGCCTGCACAGAACGGTGCAAAACGTGCTGAAGATACCGCTTCCAATCATAATAACAGCGGCAATGCAAATACTAAGCGAAATCATTATCGTCCGCATAAGCCGAGAACACCCAGACCGCCTCGTCCACAAGGAGAAGGGCAAGGATAAGGCTCAAGAGAAATATGAGAACAGAAAAACCGCATCCGATATCGTTTTTGATATCGGATGCGGTTTGATATTAGTCGATTTTTGCAATTGCAAGTGGATGTTCGCCGGATTCTGTCAGCTGCACTACACCATGAGAGACTGTTTGACAGACTGTTACAAAAGGCAGCTTTGCATTGCGAAGCGCCTCGGCGCAGGCGTGGGCTTCTGTTTGAGAGGCAAATCCGCAAAAGACAGCTGCACCGCTGCCGGAAAGAACAGGATTTGCGTGATGCTGCAGCATAATGGTACGGATCTGCCGGATTTCTTCCAGATCGGTTACTGCGTCAAAGGCGTTTGCGCAAACGGGGAACAAATCCGATGGTTCTTGATAAAGCTGCTGCAACACGGCATCGGTGGAGGGTTTGGGCGGTGCCGCAAGATGATCTATGCGTCCATAAGCTTGTGGCGTTGAAACCCCTTCATTTCCCTTTGCCAGCACAAGAATGCGCGCGGGCGGAGCAGCCAGCGGCGTTAACCGCTCTCCGATGCCTTCTGCCAGAACAGTGCCGCCCATCAAAAAGAAGGGGACATCTGCACCGAGCTTTGCTGCAATGGTATGCAATTGTGCATTGGATACGGGGAGCGAAAGCAAAGCACGCAGTCCAAGCAATGCGGCTGCACAATCGGCACTGCCGCCGCCCATGCCTGCTTGTGAGGGAATCTGTTTCTCCAGATGCATGGCAATACCGCAGGGGGCATCGCCCAGCAGCGCCATGGCAGCTTTTGTGACCAGATTCCGTGCATCGCAGGGAATCCCTTCCACATTGCAGCTCAGAGAAAATGGAGTGTCTGCTCCGACTTTTCGTATCGTCAGCATATCATACACGGAAACTGTCTGGAATATGCTGCGCAGAGTATGATAGCCATCCGCACGTTTGCCTGTAATATCCAGTGAAAGATTCACCTTAGCAGGCACTTTCAAAATCAACGTATCAGCGTCCATTGGATGATCACTCCCGGCTGTTTGTGTTATGGCGCTTAATAAAGCGTTCCATGCGGTCGGCAGCTTCGGTCAGATGCTTTAAGGAATAGGCGTAGGAGATTCGTACATGTTCCTTGCCGCTGTCACCGAATGCGGTACCGGGCACCACTGCAACCTTTTCTTCTTTCAGCAGTGTTTCGCAGAAGGTTTCTGCATCCATGCCGGTTGAAGCGATGCAGGGGAACAGATAGAACGCACCGGCAGGCGGAAAACAGGTCAGACCCATTTCATGAAAACGACGAAGCATATAACGGCGGCGGTGATCATATTCCTCTGCCATGCGTTCAACTTCGTTATCACAATTGGTCAGAGCTTCAATGGCGGCTCGCTGGCTGATCATCGGCGCACACATAATACCATATTGATGGATTTTTAATGCTTGTTGGATAATCGGTGCAGGACCTGCCATCCAACCAAGCCGCCAACCGGTCATGGCAAATGCTTTGGAGAATCCATTGACCACCACGGTACGCTCCTGCATACCTTCCAGTGTCGCAATGGAGCAATGCTTTGTGCCATAGGTCAGCTCGGAATAGATCTCATCGGAAAGCACCATCAAATTGGTTGTGCGGATCAGCTCGGCCAATGGAAGATAATCCTCTTTGGACATAATGGCACCGGTGGGGTTGTTGGGATAGGAAAGCACCAGCAGCTTTGCGTTAGGATGTGCGTGCAAGGCCGCCCGGAGGGTATCGGCAGTCAGACGGAATTCATCCTCATGACGCGTGGGCAGCGGAACAGGCACGCCGTCTGCCATAGAGACCAGTGGTGCATAACAGACAAAACAAGGCTCGGTAATAAGCACCTCATCGCCGGGATTGAGCAGAGAACGGAAGGTCAGATCAACGGCTTCAGAGCCGCCCACTGTTACAATCACTTCATGATCCGGATCATAGGAAAGCTGATGACGGCGCTCCATAAACCCGGCAATTTCATGGCGAAGCTGCAGCAGACCGGCATTGCCGCCGTAAATGATCACTTGCCGTTCCAGAGTATTGATGGCAGCGGAACGGATTGTCCATGGAGTACGGAAATCCGGCTCACCTACGCCCAAAGAGATGACACCCTCCATGGTTTCTGCCAGATCGAAAAAGCGGCGGATGCCGGAGGGCTTGATTTCCATGGCACGTTTGGAGAGAATCTGGTCATATGAGATCACGAAACAACGCTCCTCTCATCATCCGGCTCTTCAATAATCAGAATACCTTTTTCTTTATAATGCTTCAGAACAAAGTGCGTTGCTGTCGAGAGCACACCATCCAGAGCAGAAAGCCGCTGTGCTACAAAAGCAGCAATATCCCGCAGGTTGGAGCCCTTTACCGTGAGACCCAAGTCATATCCGCCGGACATCAGAGTAACGGAATCCACTTCCGGATAAGCAGTAATGATCCGTGCAATCTCCTCGAAGCCGCAATCGGGCTTAGGGGTTACTTTCAGCTCGATATAAGCACTGACGGTATCCTGATCGGCAAGCTCATCATCCAGAATCACGCTGTAACCACGGATGATGCCGTCATGTTCCATTTGCTCAATCATCTGTGCCACTTCATCCTCAGTCCGATTGGTCATAGCGGCGAGTTCTGCATTGCTCAGCCGTGCATTTTGCTTCAAAAGCTGTAGAATTTCTTTCATGATGAATGCTCCCTTCTGTAAATCAGTATGTTATGGCGGTAAAGGCATCATCCCGATAGCGGATAATGCCGTCGGAAATGGTCAGCATAGGCTTGCCTGTCAGGGTCATGCCTTTGAATGCAGTATTACGGGATTTGGAGTGCAGCCGCATCGGATCTACAGTCCATTGTTTTTGGGTATCGACCAGCACCAGATCCGCTGCAGCACCCTTTGTAAGCGTAGGGATCGGCAAATGCAGAATGGTGCGGGGATTGACACACATCAACTGTACGATCTGTTGGAGTGTCAGCCGATTGGTGTGATAGAGTGCGGTGAGCGTCGCAGCAAGAGAGGTTTCCAGACCGACAATGCCGTTTGGAGCGGTTTCGAAATCCGCCTTTTCATGCGGTGCATGCGGCGCATGATCGGTAATGATACAGTCAATGGTGCCATCCAAGATGCCTTCGATGATAGCTTTTCTGTCCTCTTCGGTGCGCAGCGGCGGATTCATACGATAGTCCGCATCACGAGTGAGAAGCTTCTCTTCGGTCAGCATAAAGTAATGGGGGGCGGTTTCGCAGGTTGCGGGAACGCCCTCTGCCTTTGCTTGTCGGATCAGCTCCACACTGCCTTTTGTACTGACATGGCAGATATGAATGGGAGCACCGGTTTTTTTGGCGATAGAAAGCTCACGTGCGGTAATGCTGTCCTCGGAACGGCGGTCCATACCCTTGACACCTAATTGCCGTGCAATGTCCCCGGCATTGATGATGCCGCCATTGATGATCGAAAGATCTTCGCAATGAGAAACCACAGGAATACCCAGTGATGCAGCCTTGCACATTGCAGCTTCCATAAGGGCATCATCGGCAACGGGTCTGCCGTCATCGGAAAGTGCTGCTGCACCTGCATCACGCAAAGCTGCATAATCGGCAAGTGCTTTGCCCTGCATTCCTTGTGTCAGACAACCTGCTTGCAGAACCGTGACACCGGTTTCCTCAGCGCGTTTCAGAAATTCTTTCAGAATCAACGGATCATCCATGGGCGGAGTGGTATTGGGCATACAAAGCACGCCGGTTACACCGCCTGCCAGCGCAGCAGCGGCACCGCTTTGCAGATCTTCCTTATGCGTCTGACCCGGATCCCGGAAATGCACGTGCATATCAAACAATCCGGGCAGTGCAGTCAGAGAGGTTCCGTCGATGTTGATATCGGCATCGACATGCAGTGTGGCTGCTACCTGAGAGATCTTACCGTTTTCCAGTAAAATATCGCAGCGTTCATCCCGCACGGTATCCACCGCACGAACAGATCGGATACAAATTGTTTGCATAGACTTCAAGCACCCCGTTCTATGATTTCAATTTTTTCAGCAGCCTTCTGAGCTGCCGAATGGTATACGGCTTGACGGCATGCCAAAGCCGATTGCCGCAGGCTTTCAGATCTTGTTTCCCGAATGCGCCCAGCGGCTGTTGATCCTGCTGTAATTTGCCGTAGCCGAACGTCAGAAAGCTGCGGCCGTTTTTTCCTTTGAACGTCCATTGCGGCATAATAAGCTCCTATCTGCCCGTTTGTGATTCCTGTTTGGGCGGTACTGCGGCATCCTGAACAGCAGGAGGCACCGCAATCAGGAATTTGATCGTTTTTCCCTCTGCCGAAAACATAGTTTCATGTTCGGTGCGGATGTTGTCTGCAGGCTCTTCGGCATGCAAATGATCGGTGCGAAAGAGGATTGTCCAGCCGCTTTCTTCAAAATAGCGGATGGATTCATAAAACAGATCATCATCATCGGTTTTGAAATGCAGTTCGCCCTTCAGAATGGCTTGATACTGAATGAGCTGGCGCGGATGGGTGAGACGGCGCTTTTTGTGTGAGGGCTTTGGCCAGGGATTGCAGAAATTGATATAGATACGATCCACGCAGTCCTCGGGCGAAAGCACTTCGGAAACACGTTCGATATTCAGAATCGCAAGCCGGATATTATCGGGTTCTCTGCCCACAGCCGCAAAAGCGGCCTCAGTTTTGCGTTTTGCCATACCGAGCATTTCACTTTTGATATCCAGAGCCAGATAATTGTTTTCAGGTCTTGTGGATGCTGCCTGCGAAACCCAACCGCCTTTTCCGCAGCCAAACTCTACATAAAAGGGCTGATCGGGACGGGCATAACAGCTGCGCCATTTTCCACGCAGGGAAAAGGCATCATCCATACAAAAGGGGGAAGCGGCGATTTCCGGTCTTGCCCATGGTTTATGACGAATTCTCATGAGATCTCCTTATTCTTCACAAGTTGATAGATTTTTTTCATTATAGCATATTCTTTGAAAAATTGCAACTTGACAAGACGGGAACTTTTTCAGTATAATGAGAAAAATGGAGGGATGAATGATGTCAAACCGAATTGCATTGAATGTTTCCTATGAAAAGGCGGAATTGCATCCGCCAAAAGAGCTGCCCACATTGGAACCGATATTGCTGCAGGCTTCTCAAGAGAATGAGAAAAAACAGCGTCCTGCCGTCATTATTTGTCCGGGCGGCGGATATGATTATTGTTCTGAGCGTGAGGCAATACCGGTGGCAATGCGTTTTGCAGGCTTTGGCGTACAGGCATTTGTGCTGCGTTACAGCACCTATCGCAAGCCCTTTCCGCTTGCATTGACAGAACTTGCGGCTGCAGTCTCCTATGTACGCACCCATGCAGAGGAATATGAAGTGGATCCGCAGCGGATCGCCGTATGCGGATTTTCTGCCGGCGGTCATCTCGCTGCCAGTCTTGCAGTGCATTGGAATCACGCATTTCTGCACAAAATTATGGGAGATCCTGCCTTCTATCGACCCAATGCACAGATATTATGTTATCCTGTCATTACAGCAGGCGAGTATACGCACCGGGGTTCCATTGTGAATCTGGTGGGTGAGCAGCCTTCTGCGGAGGCCCTTGCCATGGTTGCTTTGGAGCAGCAGGTTAGTATGGATACACCGCCTGCTTTTCTATGGCATACCAGCAATGATGATTGTGTATCGGTTCGTAATAGTCTGGATTATTTGCAGGCATTGGCAGCGCATGCGATTCCCTTTGAATCGCATATTTATCCGCTGGGCTGTCATGGACTATCGCTTTCGGATGAAACCACTGCCATGGGTGATTGGCATTGCAATTCGGTATGCGAGCCATGGTTTTCGGCTTGCATTGCATGGATTCGAAGAGGATATCAATGAACATGACAGAATCAAACAAACCGGCATCCGGAAAGCATTTGCTTTTTGGATGCCGGTTTTGTTATGCAGAGAATTCGCAAATCAATCATTGATTTCCAAGTGCTGTGTGCCGCCCATATGCAGCAGATGACCTTCTGCTGCTGCGAAATGCAGTGCAGTTGCCGCATGGATCTTTACATCGAAATTGGTATCAACGACTGCCACATCGGCATCCTTTGCCATACTTCCGACGTTCATCACACGAGAGCCTTCGCAATTAATACGAATATCGCAACGTTTTACCGCAATAGCAGGTGCATTGTCATCGGAACCGAGAATTGTAATGGCTCTTCCTCTCAGATCTGCAGCCAGAGTACAATCCTTCAGTGAAAGATCAGCACCGCCGGACAAAGAGCCAACCACAGCAAGATTCTTGCCCGAACCCAGCACATCCAGATCTACAGTATTCATATTGATCTTCGGTTCACCATTGTTAATACCAACCGCAATACCGGAGGCAGTACGGATCTCCATACAGACAGAACAGCCTGCCAGAGAAATATTGCAATCTCCGTTTTCCGCACCAATGCCTACGCTGTCGGCACCATCCATAAGCAGGAAGATTTTTGTACCGTTTATTGAGATATCTTGTCCTTTTGCGTAACCGCCGCCGATACCGATGGCACGGGTGCCGCTTGTAGTAATCTGCAGGCAGCCTGCCAGATCAATATCAATGGAGCCAAAGCCCATTTCCACGTCACCGCCGATTGCACAGCTTTGTACATCTACACAGCTGATGGACAGGTTGCCTCGTCCGGTAAGATGCAGCGAGGCAGTTTCGGGCACACAGATGCCTGCGTTATCCAGACGATTATCGCCGCGGCATTCCAGCGTTACTTTGGTATTGCGTCCCAATATGATACAGGGTGCACTGGAAGGCGAAGTCAGATGCAAATCATGCATTACCACATGGGATGTGATATTATCCTTGAATTTCAGAGTAACGGCGCTTGCGACGCCAAAGCTTCCGATCAATTCCACATAGGGCTGTGTAATGAAAACATCGGTATACTTTTCCACCGCCAGCATAGCAATATCAATTTTCTGATCGGCGGTAGACATAAAGGTTTTGCGGATGGCGTGGGTAGAAGCTGCGGCACCAATCTTGAGCATATCCACAGCCAGCGCAGGATTGATCTCAGCTGGCGGAATGGGTTCCGGTTCAGAGATATAGTTGCCCTGTACCAGATCTACGCCGAAGCGGATGACCGCACGCAGCTCTTCACGGGTTTCCACACCTTCTGCCAGTGCCATAAAGCCGTTTGCGTGTGCAAATTCGATGATGTTGGTAACAAAATGCTGCTTTTTGGGTTCGTTGTGAATATTATTGATCAGACTATGATCAATTTTTACGTAATTGGGAGAATATCGCAGCAGATTCGTAATATTGGAATAGCCGGTGCCGTAATCATCAACAGCGATCTCCATGCCATGTGTTTGACAGCGTGACTGCATCTGCTGGAGCTCAGTGCCTTCGGTCTCGGCACGCTCGGTAAATTCGACCACCAGATTGGGAAGCAGATCGCTGTATGCATCGGAGAGCTTCTGGAAATCTCCATCCGAAAGAAAATGTCCGGGAATGCTGTTAAGGAAAACTTTATGTCCGCGCAGCAGATGTCCATTTTGCCGCATATAGCGAAGCACATTGTAGTAAGTGAGCCATTCAACCTCATAAAGCTTTCCCAATGCGCCGGCATACTGCAGCATTGTCAGTGCGGAGATTTTTTGTGTAGTATCGGTACGCATTAAGGCTTCGTAGGCGAAGATATGGCCGGTTTTGGTATGTACAATAGGCTGGAAGTGATATGTCAGGCGGTTTTCGTTGAGAATCTCCGCCACGATTGCCGCTGTTTTGTCATCGGCAGAAATCCGGGCACCATTGTGCTTTTCGCTGGAAGAGGCAGATTTGTTTTGATCCTTCTGGGCAATTGCTTCGTTCAGCATACCCTCCAGAGAAAGGGTGAAGGGAATCGGCGCAACGACTTTTCCGATGGCAATCTCAATGCTGTAATTCTTTCCGGATACCTGATTATAACTGTTCAGACGGCTGCTGAGCACATCCAGCAGCGCATCGGTGGTGCTGGTATGCAGATTCGAAATAAAGAAGGAAACCAAGAACTCATCCCCGCCGATTCTTGCGGCAAGGACATTGCTGTCAATGCAGTCGTTGATGGCGTTGGCGAGACTCAGCAAAGCCTGATCGCCTTCCAGATGGCCAAACACAGAGTTGATCTGACGCAGATTTTTCAGACCGATGGCAACCAGCACCAGCTGCTGATTTTCATCTGTTTCATTGGCTACTCGTTCATTCAGCGCCTTCATCGCACCGTTGAGATTCAGCATGCCTGTCAGCGGATCACGGATACGAGCAGAAAGCAGCTTTTCGTTTGCGGCTTTCAGACGAGCGGCATTCAGACAAGCGCCGATTACATTACCGGCGGTATGAATAAACTTCGGAAGCTTAAAGCATTCCTCATCCAGATCGGAGCCGTAATAAACGTAATAGCCATAGATTTCCTGCTGCAGATAGATCGAATTCAGAATCGGCACAAAATCACGGCTGAGCATTTCTTCCAGATCGGGCATCAGATGTTCACGCTGCACGATGGCATAGCGTTTTTCTTTTCTCTTAAGCCGGACAGTGCTCATCAATTCATTTTCGGCTGCAAAGTGGCCGAGCGCTGTGGGACTGGTGTCGGGAGAAAGACAATCCCTTAGACACAAATAGGCCTCGCTGGGTATGTGACTGGCAAGCACATCCAGATAATCGAGGATTGTGCTTTGCGGACGCTCCATCAGCGTACCAAAAATCCTGTGTTCGTTGGATTCTTGGATGATGGTAGCCCGCAAGCGATTATGGTAATATTCAATGACATTGTTTTGATCAATCTGCTCAATGGGATGGCATCCGCAGGATTCTGAAATCTGCAGGATCGGCGGAACTTCGCATTCCATATCTACGGTACCGCCATCCAACAGCAGCTCGGCGGTATCAAAGAAGGCAGACGCCATATGATACAGATCTTTTTTACAGGTTGTAAGACGAGGCATATGCGTGCGCTCTTTCAAGATGCCATCGCAGCCTGTGACAATGATATCCTCCGGCACATTGAATCCTCGCTGACGCAGCATGGAGCAGCAGGCAATGGCCATATCGTCGTTCACACAAACGATGGCTTCGGGGGTATCGTATGCCAGCAGACGCTCTGTTGCGGTGTAAGTTGGCTCTGCCCAATAGTTGCCGTATTCCAGACGCTGTTCTTCAAACGGCAGACCACGCTGATGCAGCGCTTCCTGATAGGCAAAGACCATGCATTCCGAGCCATAGTGTCCCCGGATGCCGGTGATCAGATCTACACGCTTGCAGCCATGGACATCGAAAATATGCGCCAGAAGCGAAGAGAATGCCTGCGTAGAATAGGAATATACACTGGGACATTCCGAATATTTCGCATCATATGCCAACACGGGAATACCGTGGAGCTTTGCAGCATGGCAGATGGCTTCCGAAACATGACGATCGTCGATCGTTTCGGACATCAGCACCACGGCATCTACTTTGGAAAAGGGAATCAGATCATAAACACTGTAACAACCGGCATCGATGGGGCCGATGTTAACATCCTCCAGCGAGGAATTGAATACGATGACGGCATGGCCGCGTTTTTTTGCTTCGTTTAGAAAATATTTTACACTTTCCAGCACTTCATCGTTATGAATCCGTGAGGTGCACAGCGCAAACAGCTTTTTTCCGTTGATCATAAGAACGGCCGACTCCCTTCGTAAAATTTGCATAAAATAACTTAACGTATATTTGCTATATTATATCACATTCCCAATGAATTGTCAATAGATGACAGTGAATTTTCCCAAAGAAGGACGTATCGGAAGGAATCTTCGGGATTATGGGTTTGTTCCGTACAGGATTCGATCGCAGCGCTGACGGATGTCATACGCTGAGAAATATTGTTCTTCTCTTGGAATCCACACAGAATGAAATTGTGCGGCAGATTGTCTGTCACGCATGGCAAGGCGTTCTGCTTGCTGCTGCGGCGTGATATCCAGAAAGCAATGCAGATCGGCTTGCTCCCACAGCAGCGGATGACAGCTATAGGATCCTTCCAGCAGAATAATCGGTGCTGCGAACAGGGATATGGGCGGCAGCAGAATCTGCTGTTTGCAGTCAAAGGCGGAATAGGAGCAGCATTGCTTTTCGTGCAGCGGCAAAAGCACCTCTTGCAGCAAGCGAGGATAATCCATATGTCCGCCGGGCTGCGCCATCTGTTCCGCAGTTCTGTTTGCAAGGGGAAGATAAAAATCATCCATATGCAGCACAAGGCAATGGATCTGCCGGGCAAGCTGTGCGGCAAGGGTTGATTTTCCTGCGGCACTCCTGCCGTCCAGTGCAATAAAAACAGGTTTCGATGCGTTGCGATATGCCTGAATGGCTTCCAGCATATCGGTGATCGGATTACTCTGCGGCATATGTGGATTCTCCGTGACAGCAGCCTTTTCGGAACGGCACCAGATGGGTTTTATCCAATGCCAGCATAATGGCAGGAATCAGGACCAGCTGCAAGATGATGCCAGGAACGGCATTGATCACCGCGCCGCTGAAAAATGCAGCGAGCGTAAAGCTGCCGCCTTTCAGCCCTACAAGCAACAGCATTGCCAGACCCCAAACAAGGCGTCCGCCCAGCATGGCGGCAATCAGACAGCGATAAAGCATTTTGATGCATTGCCATTTTGCATGAGAGAACAGAAATCCCGCAAGGAAGCCATAGGCAGCCAATTCCACAGACATTGCAATTGCTGAAGGGTAGAACACCGGCATGCCGAACAGAAAAGAGCGCATAAGAGGCAGAATCAGCCCTACGCTCAGACCATATTGCCAGCCGCAGATCAGACCGCAAAGCAGCACCGGAATATGCATGGGCAGCAGCATATTGCCGATTTGTTGTATTTGTCCTGTGAAAAAGGGCAGAACAAGTCCCAGTGCCAGAAACATTGCGCCTAAGATCAGACGGCGTAATTGTACGTGTTTCATAAGAGGCCTCCGTTGGTATTTTGGCTTTGATGGAGAAGGTATCGCCGCAAATTGAAGCCGGGATCTAAGTGTCTGTTCAAGAATGTACGGCAGCATTTGCGTCACGCAAGAGAAATCCCCGGTGCTCTTGCGGTTGGAAAGAACGCATCGGACTGCATCCTTCCGCAAGGGACAGTGTGCCTCTGAAAGACGGCACGGTTCATTGTGCATCTTCTTTGACGGGGGGATTCATTGGTTTGTTCCATAGGATGATATGTGTTTTAGCGGCAAGAACGGATGAATGCCCCACCCGATTTCCGGAATAGGCACAGAGTCGGTTCTTCTCGACTGCAAGCATTCGGTGCAGACTGCCGGCAGGATACAGTGCTTGTCCATATAAGAATTTTGTGATGCTCGTTTTGGGATCAGCGCACATGGCGGCATATCCATGGCGATTGAGTGCTAAGGTTTCTCCCCGGAGATTGGTCAATGAAAGCAAACCGTTTTCTTCCCAATGGAGATAGACCGGCTCCGGCAGCAGGGGCTTTGTCATGCAATCGGGAGAAAGAATCCAAAGCGGCTGTCCTTCCCGTATGCCGTCATAGGGCAACGCGGTGTGCTTGACAAATACGGCAAGCATAGCTGCTGCGTTGCGAATGGCAAGCGTAAGTCTGCGAGTGATAGAGGCATCGGTTTCTGCAAGATCGGTGCCAAGGACTGCCTTCAGTTCCGCACCGCCGCTTTCGGCAAGCTGATTGAGCAGCAATCCAAGCGGAGTATGTGCGGCGGCATCCGGATTGTTCTGCGGAAGCAATGCCGCTTCAAAGGCTGCAAAAGGGATGTCTCCTTGTGAAAGAGATGCCCATTTTTCAGCAGCAGATTGCTCTTCGGTTACGGGATATCCGCCCCAGAACAATGCGGCGGCTCTTGCTTCATAGCGTTTATGATAGATCCCGTAACGGGAAAAATAGGTCAATCCGCAGGAATGCGGTGGGCAGCAAAGATCTCCCAGCATATGTATGGCGCGGGAAAGACATTGCATGGCAGTGTTTCTGTGGCCGTCATGATACAGCGCCAATGCCAAAGGGTATTCGGTTTCCAGCATGGTGCGAGGGGAGGGTGCGGTGTTTCCAAGGCCATTGCGATAGCTGTGATCGGGCGAAGCCAGATGATTGGCTTTCCCTTTGGGTGTTACTGCGCAATAATAGTGAAAGCCTCTGCCGCGCTGCCGATCCCCCTTTTGATCGGGTTTTCCTGCATATTCCACCAGAACATGCAAATCCGCATCGGAATAAAATGCTGCCGATGGATGCTGGTTTTGCTTCAGCAGCACCATGGCTGCACGTACAATGCCACGATGTACGGATGGATACAGCGATTTGCCCGGCTTCATACGGAATGCCTCCTTAATGATGCAGATGAGGATCATAGCCTCTGTATTACAAGTATACCATAAACCCCTCGTTTCGTCAATCGCGATTCTTGTAGAAAAAAGCAGAACATCCGCCCGAAAACCATATGCTTTGCGGGCGGATGTTTCATTTAAGGATTTGCGGCTACGGAAAGTGCTACGGCAAGAATACCGTCTCTGACGCAGAGCAGACGTGCTCCTTTGCCTTGCTGCAGCAGACTGTCTGCCAGCAACGATTCTGCTTCCTGCGTAATATGCGTGCGGATGGCTCTTGCACCGCCGTGTGACGTATCGGCATTGCTGCACAGCAGCTGCTTGCTTTCTTCGGTCCAGGAAAGAGGACAGCCCAGTGCTTCCATTCGTTTGGCAAGATCGCTCAGCTGCTGTTGTGCAACGGCAAGATAATCGGGTTCGGTCAAGCTTCGGAAAACAATATGCGCATCCAGACGATGCAGCAGCTCGGGACGCAGTGTTTTCTTTGCACGTTCAAGAATCTGCGCATGCGTGCCATGTTCACTGCCCAGAAAGCCAAGAGGCTTCCCGTTTGTTTGGGATGCCCCCAGATTCGAGGTGAGAATGATCATGGTATTGGAAAAATCAGCTTTTCTGCCTTGACCATCCTGCAAAGTACCGTCTTCCAGAATTTGCAGCAGCAGATTGAGCACATCGGGATGTGCTTTTTCCATTTCATCAAACAGGATCAGCGAATAAGGATGCTTTCTGACCTGTTCGATGAGCACGCTGCCTTCCTCGTGTCCCACATAGCCGGGCGGTGCTCCGATCAGACGGGAAACAGTGTGCTTTTCCATATATTCGCTCATGTCAATACGGATGCAGTTTCCGTCATAGAGCAGTTCGGCAATCGCTTGTGCCAAGGCTGTTTTGCCAACACCGGTAGGCCCCAGAAACAAAAAAGATCCCATAGGTCGGCTGCCGCAGCGCAAACCGGCCCGGCTTCTTCGGATTGCTTTGGCGATTGCAGAAACCGCCTCCTGCTGCCCGATAATCCTTCGGGACAATTCCTCCTCAAGATGCAGGAGAGCATCTGTTTCCGATATCGTCAGCTTATGCAGCGGCACTCCGGTACGGACCGAAACCACAGCGGCAATATCCTCGGGTGTTAAAGTGCATGAAAGCGATGGCTGAAATTCTTCGGCGGTTTCCATTTCACAGCAGGAATCAAGAGGCAGCTTGACTGTGCTGTGCTGCAGCCGCAAAGAAGCGCAGGCTTCATCCAGCAGATCCAGCGCCTTATCGGGCAATGCACGATCGTGCAGATACCGTACTGCATATTGCACTGCCGCTTCAATGGCGCTGTCAGTAATGGAAAGCGTATGGAAGGACTCATATTGACTTCGCAGTCCGGTTAAGATTTCAGCTGCTGCACAGGGTGATGGCTCCTCAATGATCACCGGCTGAAATCTTCGTTCCAAAGCAGCATCCTTTTCAATATGCTTACGGTATTCGGTATCGGTAGTTGCACCGATCAGCTGCAATTCTCCTCGGGCAAGTCTTGGCTTCATGATATTGGCAGCATCAATCGCACCTTCGGCAGCGCCTGCGCCTACGATCACGTGGATTTCATCAATAAAAAGAATCAGCTCCGGTATGGCAGCGGCTTCGTCCATACACGCTTTGAGCCGTTCTTCGAAATCGCCTCGATATTTTGCACCTGCCAGCATTGCGGTGAGATCCAGAGAAAACAGAATGCGGTCACGCAATGCCGGCGGAACCTCTCCTCGCAGAATACGTTGTGCAATCCCCTCAACAATTGCAGTTTTTCCTACGCCTGCCGCACCGATCAGACAAGGATTGTTTTTACTGCGCCGCAGCAGAATCTGCAAAACACGCTGTACTTCATTGTCTCGGCCGATGAGCGGATCAAATTGTCTGGCAGCTGCAGGATCTGTGAGATTCTTTCCGTATTTGATCAGCGTAGGACATCGTTTCTCATCCAATCCGATTGCAGTAACAGGCAGAGATTCCGCAGAAAGCGTATGGGAAGCAGTCTGATAAAGAAGGTCAGGACGTTGAATGCCCATACTGCGCAGCAGAGCAACGGCACCGCATTGTTCCTCACGCAAAACGGCAAGCAGGAGATGCTCGGTACCGATCAGCGCCTGCCGGTTCTGGTGTGCAATTTCTCCTGCGCTGTTTAAGATCCTGCGCAGAGCAGGCGTGTAGGCTGCTTCTGTCAGCTGCACCAGATCGCCTTTGCCGATTTCCCGCAGCAGAGTCTGATGATAATTGTGCAGATGAATCCGATTGGTACGCAGGATTGCAGCGCCCACATTGTTGCCGTCTCGCAGCATAGCCAGCAGAATATGCTCACTGCCTACAAAGGTATGTCCAAGCTGTTCGGCATGAGTGCGCGCCGCATCAAGAATTTGCTGTGCTTTTTTTGTATAATGGTCGGAATGCAAGAAAACGCCTCCTTTGATCATGCCTTACGGCAATGATTGCAATGTTATCTTATTCAGCGGACAGGATTCTGATGAAAGCTTGTGTCCGGTTCGTTTTTCAGTATTGCCGGAAATACCCTGCTGCAAACATTCCGCAAAGATTTTTTTACGCTGAAAAAGTTTTGGCAGGATGTTGTCACACATCGGGCACAGCGGCATATCATGAGACTAGGAAGCGGCATCGAAGCCGCCTCCCCACGATACGGCGATCCGGACGCCGGATACTACATTCAACCAAAGGAGTGCTTGATTTATGAACTGTGGATGCGAAGGTAACAACAACTGCTGCTGGATTATCATTCTGATCGTTCTGTTCTTCCTGTTCTGTGGCTGCGGCAACAGCTGGGGCTCCAGCTGCGGCAACAACTGCGGCTGCAACACCAACAGCTGCTGCTAATTGACATTCTTCCTGCAAAAGCCGTCTGCGGATTTGTTTTCCGCAGGCGGCTTTGCTTTTTTGAACGCTTGCCCTTTGTGCGAATCAAATAAACGATGTAAGTCATGGAAAAAGATTTCGGCAAGGCTGGACAAAAAATGTCAAAGGAAGAGGATTCGCGCTTTCCGAGGCTTGACAATTGCTGCCGGATGTGGTAAACTCTTATGCGTAGGAGTGTGCAATTTTGCACCTGTATGAAATATGAACACCGAAGCGATTCAATGCGTTTTTGCTTCGGTATCCGCATACGAAAACAGAAATCCTGTTTTGATTTTCTGTTGATCCGATTTGCGAGAGAAAGGAAACGATTCATTATGATTAGTGCAATTGTAGGCGGTAACTGGGGCGATGAAGGCAAAGGCAAGCTGACAGATGTCTTTGCTGCGGATGCTGACTTTGTAATTCGCTTTCAGGGCGGTGCAAACGCAGGACATACCATTATCAACGAATACGGTAAATATGTGCTGCATATTTTGCCTTCCGGCGTATTTCAGCCCGGAACCGTCAATCTGATCGGCCCCGGCGCTGCATTCAATATTGAAGCATTTCAGAGAGAAACGGCACAGCTGGCAGAAGGCGGTGTGCCTACTCCCGATATTCGTATTTCGGATCGTGCGCAGCTTGTTATGCCGTATCATATTCTGTTCGACAAGCTGGAGGAAAAGCGTTTGGGAAAACACAGTTTTGGTTCTACACAATCCGGCATTGCTCCTTTCTATGCGGACAAGGCAATGAAGATCGGTTTCCAACTCAGTGAACTGTATAACAAGAATCTTGCCGAAAAGGTAGAGCGTGTCTGCCACATCAAGAATGCACAGATGGCTGCTCTTTATGGCGATGTGGATCCGCTGGCTCCCGGTGAAATTCTTGCTTACCTTCGCAAGTGCGGCGAGTATCTGAAGCCGTATCTTTGCAATATGGCACAGCTGATGTATGATGCAGTAAAAGCCGGCAAGAACATTTTGCTGGAAGGTCAGCTGGGCGCATTGCGTGATACCACAAACGGTATTTATCCGTTTACCACTTCGTCCTCCACACTGGCAGGCTTTGGAGCCGTAGGTGCCTGTGTACCGCCTCATGAGATTCAGCGTGTAATCACTGTGGTCAAGGCATATTCCTCTTGCGTTGGTGCAGGTCCTTTTGTAACCGAGATCTTCGGTGAGGAAGCGGATACATTGCGCAAGTGCGGCGGCAGCGACGGCGAATTCGGTGCTACTACCGGACGTCCTCGCAGAATGGGCTGGTTCGACGTAGTGGCAACTCGTTATGGCTGCATGCTGCAGGGCGCAACCGATGTTGCGCTGTCGCTCATTGATGTGCTGGGTTATCTGGATGAGATTCCTGTTTGCGTAGGCTATGAAGTGGATGGCGTTGTGAGCGAAGAATTCCCTGCCGGTGATCGCTTGGATCGTGCAAAGCCTGTCTATGAGACGCTGCCCGGCTGGAAGTGTGATATTGCCGGTATTACCGAGTATGATCAGCTTCCCGAGAACGCCAAGAAGTATGTGGATTATATCGAACAGAAGATCGGCTTCCCGATCACTATGATCTCCACCGGTCCCGACCGTGCGGATATGATCTATCGCAAGTAAAAGAATGGGAAAACTGTCGGAATCGCCGGAGGTTCCGACAGTTTTTATTTGAAGGGGAAAATATCCATTGCAGGATGTGCCGATTCATGCTATAATGAACCCATTACCGATTTTGATTTGCGAGCGGAGAGGAGTGACAGAATCCTATGTCCTATCAAGAGTATATGAAAGCACAGAAATCCGGAGAAAAGCAGTATCGTCAATCCATTGCACGAGGTGCATATCCGTATCTTCCGGTGCTGGAGGAGCTGCTGCAAAAGGACGCAGAGGAAGGCAGAGTTCCTATGGGACGCATGGAGATTCCGCTTTCGTTGATTGCAGGAACCGCTTCTGCGGAGCGCACCACGGCATTTGCTTCGAATTTTATGCCGCTTTTGGATTATGAAACGGAGTTCGGCTCGAAATGGGCGGCTCTTTGTGAGGATGTCAGAGAAAACGGCGTGCAGGAACCGATTCTTGTCTATGAGTATATGCAGCGTTTTTATGTGATAGAAGGCAACAAACGGGTCAGTGTTTCCAAATATTTCGGCGCAGTGAGCATTGATGCCAATGTCACTCGGATTTTACCGAAGCGCACAGACAATCCGGAGAATGTGCTTTATTACGAATTTGTAGAGTTCCATCGGATCTCGGGCTTATATGAGATTCAGATGTCACAGGTTGGGGCATTCCCCCGGCTGCTGAATGCAATTGACAATGATCAAGCATCTGCGGAGTCTGCAAAGCCGTGGCCGGAAGCATTGCGCAAAGATGTGAAATTTCTCTACACCGTGTTTGCAGAGCATTATTGTGCCCGCAATGGACAGCGACTTCCGGTGGCGATCGGTGATGCATTTTTGGTGTTTCTGGAAATCTATGGCTTTGAAGGCTTGCGGCAGCTTTCTTCGGTTGAGCTGAAACATCGCATCAATCGGGTTTGGTCGGAATTTCTGGTGTTTAAGGAGGATTATCGTACCTCTCATATCCTTTCTCCCACGGAAGGTTCCAGAAAAGTTGCGTTGACAAAGATTCTGCCATTGAGCACTGCAGCATTGAAAATTGCGTTTTTATATCCCAAGGATCCGCAGTTTTCCAGCTGGTCGTATAATCACGAGCTGGGCAGACGCTATATTCAGGATGCGTTTGGAGACCGCATTGAAACCACTGCATTTATTTCTACCGATGCGGAGGCAGAAGCTGTGATACGACAGGCTGTGGCAGATGGCTATCGGGTCATCTTCACCACATCCCCGATCTATCATGCGGTCAGTATGCGTATGACCCTTGCGTATCCCGATGTGATTCTCATCAATTGCTCCATGAATACGACCTATCGGCAGCTTCGCACCTATTATTTGCGGATTTATGAGGCGAAGTTTATTACCGGTATCATTGCCGGCTCTTTGACGGAAAACGAACGGGTGGGTTATATTGCGGATTATCCTGTTCTGGGAACACCGGCTTCGGTGAATGCCTTCGCCTTGGGCGTCAAACTTGTGAATCCCAGAGCAAAGGTGTATCTGGATTGGTCTACCTTGGAAAACCATGATCCTTATGCATATTTCAGAGAAAAGGGCATTGATCTGATCTCCAATCGAGACATCAATGCACCCTTGGCAGCCGATACGGATTTTGGCTTGTATGGTCTTTATGGAGACATCTCATTTCGTTTGGCTGCACCGGTCTGGAACTGGGGCAGATTATATGAAGAACTGGTGCATTCCGTTTTGATCGGTGCATGGAAAAATGATGCCAATGATATGGGCGCACACTCTCTGATTTATTATTGGGGGATGTCAACCGGTGCCATTGAGGTTGCTTGCTCCAGCCGGCTGCCCAGCGGCACACAACGATTGGTACGGATTATGCAGGATGAAATTGCCAAGGAGGGCTTTAATCCCTTTACCGGTGTGCTGTATGCACAGGATGGTTCCTGTATTGCGGAGCAGGATACAGCACTGATGCCGCATCAGATCATCGGTGCGCATTGGCTTGCGGATAATGTGGTAGGCTATATTCCTGAGGCCGAAGAGCTTGTGGAAAACTGCCGCGATTTTGTAAAACAGCATGGACTGTATAGAAACTGATATGAAAAATAGAAAGGAAATCAACCGGATATGACAATTATGGTGATGTCCGATACGGAATCGGCTGCCATCTGGGATCATTATCAGCCGGGAAAGCTTGCCGGCATTGATTTGATTTTATCTTGCGGCGATCTTTCTCCCCATTATCTTTCCTTTGTGGAGACCTTTTCCAATGTGCCTGTGCTGTATGTGCATGGGAATCATGATGAAAAATATGCGGCCACACCGCCGGATGGATGCTTTTGTATTGAAGACGACATCTATGTACACAATGGCGTACGTATTCTGGGACTTGGCGGCAGTATGCGCTATCGTCCCGGTGCGCATCAGTATACAGAATGGGAAATGCGCAGACGAGTACGAAAGCTGTGGTGGAAGCTGAAGCGGCATGGGGGCTTTGATATTTTGATAACGCATGCACCTGCCATGGGACTGCATGACGGCGATGATCTTTGTCATCGGGGTTTTGATGTGTTCCGTACTTTGTTGGAACAGTATCATCCGAAGTATTTTATCCATGGGCATGTGCATATGAATTATGGACAGCGAACACCGCGTCTCAGCATGACAGGAGACACTGTAGTGATCAATGCTTACCGCACTTTTGTTTTCGATTATGAGGATGCTGCGCTGACAGAACGTGCCTCTTTGTGCTGCGTAAATTGAAAATCCGCCAAATTTCAAAAAAATGCTTGCTTTTTCGAAAATTGTATGGTATAATATCTTAGTATTGCTATGGTTTAATGTGGGAGATTGTTCCCGATTTATGTTATGATCAGAATCATATGGGAAGGATAAGAGAATTCTATGTGTGGAATTGTCGGATATGTAGGGAAAAATTGCTGTGCCGATATTCTTGTGGATGCACTTTCAAAGCTTGAGTATCGTGGCTATGATTCGGCCGGCATTGCTGTGTTTACGGAAAATGGAATCCAGATCACAAAATCAAAAGGGCGTTTGGCAGATCTTTCTGCCAAGATGAATGCCGAAGGAAAGCCGCAGGGCACGGTGGGTATCGGTCATACTCGCTGGGCAACACACGGTGAACCTTCCGATACCAATTCCCATCCTCATCGAGGCGGTGCCAATGTGACGATTGTCCATAACGGCATCATTGAAAATTACAAGCAGCTTAAGGAATTCCTGATTGCACAGGGACGCAGCTTTGTATCGGAAACCGATACAGAGGTTATGGCGCAGCTGCTGGATTTTTATTATGACGGCAATCCGGTGCAGACCATTGCCCGTGCTATGCAGGAGGTTTCCGGCAGCTTTGCATTGGGCATTCTGTTCACTGATTTCCCGGGTACAATCTATGCGGTTCGCCGGGAAAGTCCGCTGATTGTCGGCGTAGGTGAGGCAGAAAGCTTCATTGCTTCTGATGTGCCTGCAATTTTGAAATATACTGCGCAGTATTATCTGCTGGAGCACGACGAGATTGCTGTGCTGACAGAGCAGGGTGTTTCTTTCTGTGATATGCAGGCCAATACTATCCGGAAAGAGCTGCTGACCGCAGACTGGGATATGGATGCTGCCGAAAAGCAGGGCTATGAGCATTTTATGCTCAAAGAGATTCATGAGCAGCCGGAATCGATTAAGCGTACAGTAATGCCTCGTGTTGAGAACGGTTTGCCGGATCTTCATGAGTGCGGCATTACACCTGAGACGCTGCGTCAGTTCCGCAATATCTATATTGTAGCCTGTGGTACGGCAATGCACGCCGGTATGGTAGGAAAATATGTTATTGAAAAGCTGGCCAGAGTACCGGTAATCGTTGATATTGCTTCGGAATTCCGGTATCGTGAGCCGTTGATCGGTGAAGGCGATCTGATCATTATTATTTCCCAATCCGGTGAAACAGCCGATAGTCTTGCAGCAATGCGTCTTGCCAAGAAGCTCGGTGCGAAAACGCTGGCTGTGGTGAATGCCAAGGGATCCTCTGTTGCCCGTGAAGCAGATATGCTGATTTATACACATGCAGGTCCTGAGATTGCTGTGGCATCTACCAAGGCATATATGGTACAGATCAGCGTGATGTATCTGTTCGCTTTTGAGCTTGCGCTGGCAAAGGGACAGATCGATGAAGCGGAATGCCGTCGATTGACTGCGCTGCTGATGGAAACGCCGCAATACATTACGGATATTTTGGCGCATAAGGAAACGGTAGAGGCGATGGCAAAGCCGCTGCTGGATGCAGAGAGTCTGCTGTATATCGGAAGAGGTCTGGATTATGCGCTTTCTATGGAAGGCTCATTGAAGCTCAAGGAGATCAGCTATATTCATAGTGAAGCCTATGCTGCCGGTGAGCTCAAGCACGGCACCATCTCGTTGATTTATAAGGGTATGCCTGTCATTGCAGTGGATACGCAGAAGAAGCTGCATGAAAAGACAGTATCCAATATCAAAGAGGTCAAGGCGCGCGGTGCGGTCACCTTCTTGGTGTGTGGCGAGTCCTATCAGCCGGACAGCGATATTGCTGATTACTGCTTCCGGCTGCCGGAGATCGATGATCTTTTGATGCCGATGCTGGCTGTGGTGCCGCTGCAGCTGATTGCATATTATGCTGCCGTACAGAGAGGCAACGATGTAGATAAGCCTCGTAATCTGGCAAAATCGGTTACTGTCGAATAAGAATCGCAGTATTGTGAGGGGACACTGACTGCGCTAGGGGTGGAAACATGGGTGAAAAATACCCTCGTTTTCGCCCTTTTTATTTCAAATTTCACAAGGAGCAACTGGCTATGAAGAAAAATGTATTTGCTATCCTGCGGAAAGGTACCGCTTTCGCCGCTGCATTATTGTGTATCGGCTGCATGGCAGCGCCTGTGTGGGCAGACAAAGATTCCGATGAGGAAGTTGAAATCTATACCAGCGGAGACTATACATACAGTTTGATGCTGAGTGTGGAGAATCAAAACAAAAAAGCTGCTTGTATTGAATCCTATACCGGCAGCGAGACGACGCTTGTTCTGCCGGAAACCATTGACGGATTGCCCGTGGTGGCACTGGGAGACAATGCCTTTGTGCAGAGCCATATGCTGGAAGAAGTGACACTGCCTCGACAGATGGTGGGCATTGGTATGGCTACATTTGCCGACTGTTCTGCTTTAAAGAATTATTATGTAGCAGAAGGCAATCCGTATTTTGAAAGCATTGATGGCGTACTCTATGCAGAGGATGGCACCTATCTGGTGCGTTATCCCATCGGACGAGATCCTGTTGATGTGGTGGTGCCCGATGGCGTATATGATATTGGCTATGTGGCATTTGCCTATTCTCGTTCCTTGACGACCATTCAGCTTCCCGATAGTCTGGAGCAAATTGGCGCCTGGGCCTTTGCTGACTGTCCGCAGCTCAATCATGTGAAGATTCCCGAGTCTGTGACACAGCTGGAAGATTTTTTGTTTTTCCGCTGCTTTGGGTTGGAAGACATTACATTGCCTGATACCATTAAGAGCATCGGAGACAGCACCTTCGCCAGCACCGGATTGAAGGAGTTTACGATTCCCAGCGGATGTACAACCATTGGACAAGCGACTTTTGCCAATACGGAAATGACTGAGATTACGGTTCCGAAAACAGTGACTTCCATTGATTTTTCTGCATTTGGATGGAAGCTGGATCGCACCGAACAACTGTATGCAGATGAATCGTTTGTCATTCGTGGCTATAAGGGTACGGTGGCAGAACAATATGCAACCGATACCGAAAACGGAAATGTGTTTACTTTTATTGCGTTGGATGAAGAAACCAAGCAAACAGATACCAATTCCAAGAATCCATCCCACACTGTCACAACCACTGCAAAGAATGCTGCGACAGCATTTCTTGCTGAGCTGACACCGCTTCGTATTGCAGGTTTGGTGATTTCTGTACTGGTGTTGATTGCTGTGATCATCGGCGGTGCGATCTGGATGAAAAAGAAATAAGGTGTCTTTTATGAAACGAGGATTCCGAATCCCTGCAGTTTTATTGACAGCAATGTATGCAGCAGTGCTGTGCTGCGCACCTTGCGCTGCGGAGGGAGACAGTTTTGTCGAGAATTTGATGGAATATGACCATATGGGTATGTACACCATCAACGGCTCTTATATTACCTTCGGTTATAACGATGGAGATGCCGGTGTAATCATTACCGATTGTTCTTCCGAGATGAGCGGCGAGCTGACAATTCCTGATACACTGGACAATCTTCCGGTGGTTACAGTGGGCGAGGGTGCGTTTTATAATTGCGCCGGCATTACCGGTGTGCGCCTGCCCAAAACGGTCACTGCAATTGCGGATGGCGCATTTTATGGCTGCACAAAGCTGAAATATGCCGAACTGTCCGATGCATTGACGGATCTGGGACAGAGCGCCTTTTATCAGTGCAGTGTTCTTGAGGCGATTCATTTGCCGGAGAAGATCAAGTCGATTCCCAATTCCTGCTTTGCTTATTGTACTGCGCTGCGGGAGATCACATGGCCTTCTGCATTGGAAACCATTGAAGCACAGGCATTTTATGGCTCGCAGAATATGCCTGAGTTGATTCTGCCTGAAACGGTTACCGCAATTGGCGATATGGCATTTTATTATTGGAATCAGATTACGACTGTCACGCTGCCGGCTTCTGTGAAAACGCTGGGATCATATGTGTTTGATGGCTGCGATGCATTGACAGAGATTTGTGTGGCGGATGATAACACTGCATATTGCGATATGGACGGCGTGCTGTTTGATCATGAAAAAACAACGCTGATCAAATATCCAAGCGGAAAAATAGATTCGGCATATACTGTACCCGATGGTGTTGCAATCCTGGAGGGCTGGTCATTTATTGGTGCCACTGCACTGAAGCAGATTGATCTGAATGATGTCACCCAAATCGGAGAGGAAGCCTTTTATTTCTGCACCGCATTAGAGCAGATCACATTACCCATGACGCTGGAAACACTGGAACAGGCAACCTTTGCTTATTGCAGCTCGCTTTCCGAGATTGTCATTCCCGAAACGGTGACAGAAATCGGTGCCTATTGCTTTGCAAGCTGCAGTGCGCTCAAATCCTTGGCAATTCCGGCCGCTGTCGAAGAGATCGGTGAGTATGCCATGGGCTATCATTATAACCAGGATACGCAGGAGCTGAAAAAAATCAAAGGCTTTCGTATGCGGGTTATTATGGATTCTGCGGGCATGGAATATGCCAAAACATATGATGTTTCCTATCGAAGCAACTCGAAACTCGGTTTCATTTTAGGTATTCTCTTTGCGGTGCTGATGATCGGCGTCATCATTACGGTGATCGTGATCCGGCGCAGAAACTGCATCCGCATTGGCGCAGGGCCAAACAAAGGAAAGCCGGTACCTCGGAAAAAACCGGGATCCAAACAATCTTAGGAGGCAGATGACATGAAATACAAACTGTATTCTTCTGCTGCAGCGTTGGGAGCTGCTGCTGCAATGCTGCTCAGTGCTGTGGATATGATTCCCGCATCGGCGGCAGAGATTGGCGAGACATTTACCGATAATGTACTTACCTATGCCTATGTGGATGGCGGCGTCAGTATTGTAGGCTGTGAAAAAAGTGCGACTTCAATTACTATTCGCGATAATATCAGTGGTTATCCGATTCTGTCCATTGGCGAATCTGCCTTTGCGGACTGCACAAAGCTCACACAGATTCGGTTTGATGAAGGCATTCGGGAGATCGGTGACGGTGCTTTTACCAATTGTACCGGTCTGACCTCGGTTGTGCTTCCCGATAGCGTAACATCTTTGGGTGATGCGGTATTTTATAGCTGCAGCGCACTCACCGAGCTGGAGCTTCCCGATCACCTGACCGAGCTGGGCGCATATACCTTTGCCTATTGCATCGGCTTAAAAGAGGTCACACTGCCTTCCGGATTGGAACGGCTGCCGGGCTATTGCTTCTATTATAATCTTTCCTTATCGAAGGTCACATTGCCTGAAAACTTACAAGCGATTGAGAACTTCGCATTTGTTGGATGCTATGAGCTGACTGAACTGAATATTCCCGCTGCTGTGAAGGAAATCGCACCGCTTTCTGTGCTTGCCTGCGCAAAGCTGGAAGCGATTTCGGTGGATGAAGAGAATACAACCTATATGTCCACTGAGGACGGCGTGTTAATGGATACGAAGCAATCTACACTGCTGTTATATCCCGGCGGAAATCCTGCTGAGCGCTATACCGTGCCGGAGTCCGTAACAGAGATCAGCTATTATGCCATGTCCGGTGCCATTCATCTGAAGGAAATTGTCCTGCATGATGCTCTTACTACAATTCGAGAAGGCGCTTTTTCCGATTGTCTTGCATTGGAAACCATTTCTTTGCCGAAAACGATTACAGTGATCGACAACAGTGTGTTCGCAGACTGTACAGCGCTTCAATCATTCACTATTCCTGATACGATTACTGCCATTGGAGAATATGCTTTTTATCACTGTACAGCACTCACCGATATCACGATTCCCGCATCGGTTGCAAGCATCGGTGCTTATGCCTTCAGCGATTGCAGCGCTTTGAAGGAGATTCATGTTCCCACTACGGTTGCGAAAATCGGAGATTATGCATTTGGATATCTGGCTGCCGATACGGAATCGGATTCGGATGCGGATGCAGATTCTAAACTTGTGCTGCAAAAGGATTTTGTGATGCAAGGGCATTCTCGTTCGGCAGCAAAGACTTACGCAAGAAAATTTGATGTGAAATTTCGTCAAACCAATTTCCCCATTGCTTTGGTGATGGGCTGTGTCAGTGGTGTTCTGGTGATCGCTGCGGTAGTTGCATTTGTGCTGGATCACAAAAAGCGTAAAAAGTTGATGCCTGCGGCGGCGGATGCCGTGGATGAAAACAAGATCACAGATCCTGCGGCAATACAGGATGCCAACTACTCCAGCATTCTGGGGGATAGTGACGAAGGGGATCCTTTTGACCGCAGCTATGGCTTTATCATCGAGGAGGAAGATGACGCAGAATCACTGAATACAGAGCCAAAAACAGATGCAGAAGACGCTGTTGATATTTCTGCTGAGGATGAAGAACAGTAAAGAATCGAATGCTGCCCACGTTGTGCGGAGGTGCATATCATGGCTGAGAAAAAGCCTCGCCGCGAGCCGATTATTCTTTCGCAGATGCGTCCTTGGACGTTATTGCTGGTGCTTTGCGGCTGTATTCTGTTTACCTTTATTCTGATTCATTTTCGATTTGTTCTGAATTTTTTTGGCAAGATTCTTTCGGCTTTGGGTCCTGTGATTGCCGGAGCGATTTTCGCCTATTTACTGAATCCCCCTGCCACATGGCTGGATAAACGATTGCGCAAACTGCTGTCGAAGCTGTTCAAGAAAGAACAAACAGGGCGTATTGCTGCACGTGCAATCAGTTCATTTTTGGTGGTGCTGATATTTGTGGCTTCGATTGCCGGCTTGATTATCGCAACATCCTCTGAGGTGATTGCCGGTATCTCCACGCTGCTCAATCACATCCCGCAATATTTGGATACGCTGACCCGATGGGCGGAAGAGCTGCTTTCAGCCGATAATTATATCAGCGATTATCTGAGCCAGTTTGCAGAGCGTATGCAAAAGGATTTGGATACTATAGATACCGCAGATGTTTCTGCAAAGATTTTTTCTCTGATTGCAACAGGAGCCGCCGGAACATTAGGATTTATATACAATGTTCTAATCGGATTTATCATTGCGGTCTATCTGCTGATCAGCAAAGAACGTTTTGGCAGACAGTTCAAACAGATTCTTTTTGCGCTGATTAAGCCCAAGACCGCATTCTGGATCAACGATCGGATGCGCAGAGCCAATAAGACCTTCGGTACTGCGGTGCTGGGGAAGCTGGTGGACTCCATCATTATTGGTTTTTTGTGCTTTTTGGGTATGCTGATCATGGATATGCCCTATGCGGTATTGATTACCGTAATCGTGGGCGTTACCAATATGATTCCATTCTTCGGCCCGATTCTGGGGGCGATTCCCTGCACGCTGCTGGTGCTGATGGAGAATCCGATGAAGGCGCTTTATTTTGCGATCTTCATTTTATGCTTGCAGCAATTTGACTGCAACATTCTGGATCCTCGTATTGTTGGAGGCTCTATCGGTCTGCCGGCGTTCTGGGAGCTGTTTGCTTGTCTTTTGGGCGGCGGATTGTTTGGTCTGGTGGGAATGGCTGTCGGTGTACCGGCATTTGCAGTGCTCTATCATCTGATCAAAGAGCTCGTTGCTGAACGCTTGCAAGAGCGGGATTTGCCTGAAGACTTTCTGCGCAATGAGCTGAGCATTACGCCAAAGCCGCTGCAATCAGGTTTGTTTGATGAACCGGAGCCCAATAGCCAATATGTCCAGCATCTGATCCTGCTGGAGGATATTTCGCAGGTACCCGCTTCTCCGACTGCCAAGGAACAGTCTGCTTCTTCGCAGTCACAAACGGATGCACAAGAATGATCGCAAAAATAAAAGCAGAAGCATCATTTTGAAAGATGCTTCTGCTTTTTTGATTTAATAGGGTGCATTTTCCGTTGTATCATCCACAAGCTGCCGCATACTGTCAATACGATACGTATCATCTGCTTCGGCATATAATGTGAATTCTACAACTTTCGCAATCTCATCAGGTTGATCGACACGCCAACTTGGCTGCTCAGCGGCATATGCCACTTCTACCAGCAGAATGTTCTCATCCTGTTGAGATTTGTGAATGCTGCGGATGACAGGCCGATAGGAAAACAACACTGAGGCATCATTGACATAATAGACCTTGTTTTCGTTGTCATAGTAAAAACGAATTTCATTGCTGAAGCTTATGGTTTGATGTACAATGGGGTCCTTGCCGCCGAATAATCGGAGCACACAGGTAGTGATATCGCCTTCCGGGATTGTATACATCCCCATGGATTCCGGATAGGTGTGCAGTTGATTCTGTACGATAATGGACCAGATTGCAGCAGAAATCCGATAGGATTCCTCCAGCTCTTCAGAAGAAGCAAACGGCGGAATATCCATTACAACCAAGGGCAGAACAGTTTGTTCTATTGCCTTTGTCAGGGTCTGTTCGGCGGTTTTCCCGGAGAGGCTGTTTTGGATTCCGGCAACTGCCTGTTGGACACAGAACACAATACCGATGATTGCAAACAGAACCAGAATCAATCCCAGCAGAATTTCACGGATCCGATTGGCACGTTCCGGACTGATGGGCGCAGCAGATGTTTCAACAGCAGGTTCTTCTATGGTTTCATCCAACAGCTCCATGAAGGTGGGCTTTCGGTTTGAAGGTGATTCCGGTGCCGCATCCGATGGGACGTTTTGAAGCGGTGCGTGTGTTTCTGTGCTTGCGATCTCTGCAGATACTGTTTTTGCTTTCGGAGATTCCGATTCCGTTGCGGTGGTTTTCACATCCGACGAACCATCCGAAGAGGGGGTTGCTGTCTTAGGTGCGGGATTTTCTGTCTCTGTTTTGATAAAATCCAGCAGCGATGACAACTCATGATCGTTCATTGTTGACTCCTTGTTGGCTGTTTGGTTCTCAGTACAACTCAGCGGATTTGGCCGTTTCCGTTGATAAGATATTTAACGGTGGTCAACTCAGCAAGGCCCATCGGGCCTCTTGCGTGGAGCTTTTGTGTAGAAATACCGATTTCCGCACCAAAGCCAAATTCGCCGCCATCTGTAAACCGCGTGGAGGCATTGACATACACAGCAGCGGCATCCACCTCGCGCTGGAAACGCTCAGCGTTTTCAAGAGAGCGTGTTATGATGCATTCACTATGTCGGGTGCCATAGCGTGCAATATGTGCCATGGCTTCATCCACAGAATCCACGATGCGGACAGCCAGCTTATAATCCAGATATTCCGTTGCATAGTCTGCATCATCGGCAGGGATAACGCAATCACCGAGGATTTCGGCGGTCGATGCACAGCCATGAAGCTCTACGGAATGTTCATCCAGCTTTGCTTTGAGCAAAGGCAGCAGTGCGGAAGCTGCTTTACGATGAATCAGCACGGATTCGACCGCATTGCATACGGAAGGCCGCTGGGTCTTTCCGTTGTTGATGATCTCCACAGCCATTTGCAAATCAGCAGAAGCATCCACAAAAACATGACAGTTTCCGGTGCCTGTCTGGATGACAGGAACCGTTGCGTTCTGTACCACAGCGTTGATCAGACCTGCACCGCCTCTGGGGATCAGTACGTCCAGATATTGAGAAAGCTTCATAAGGGCATTGGCGGATTCGCGAGAAGGATCCATCACCAGCTGTACCGCATCGGCAGGCAAGCCGGCAGAAGCAAGTGCTTCACGCATGACATTGGTCAGACAGACATTGGAAGAAAAGGCTTCTTTACCGCCGCGCAGGATCACGCAGTTGCCTGCTTTTAAGCAGAGTGTTGCGGCATCCACGGTTACATTGGGGCGGCTCTCGAAAATGATGCCGATGACGCCCAGCGGCACACGGGTTTTCTGAATCCGCAGACCATTGGGACGCACATAACCTTCCTCCACCTTGCCCACGACCTCATCCAGAGAAATCAATTTGCGCACACCATCGGCAATGCCTGCAATGCGTTCGGGTGTCAGCAGCAACCGATCCTGCATCGCCTTGGACATATGATTCTGAACCGCCGCATCCAGATCCTTTTTATTGGCTGCAACGATTTCATCGGTACGTGCAATCAGAGCATCGGCAATTGCTGCCAGAGCATCGTTCTTCTGCTTCGGGGATGCGGATGCTACGATGGTTTCTACAGCTTTGGCATTCTGACCCAGCTGTAGGACATGATTCTGTTCCATATGCTTCTCCTTTCAATCCATTGATATTGATCCATGTTGACGCACTCTATCCCTACACGAGCTATGGACAGGAACAGAGATACGGTTTTTTTCAGAATTCAGCGCTTTGCGATAAATCGGGTGCCGATGGGGCGATCGTTGAACAGGTCATAGAGATTTTCAGGCCGATCTCCATTCACGATCAGCATATCAATACCCGCAGCAGTAGCAATTTTGGCGGCTGCGATTTTGGTTGCCATACCACCTGTGCCATTGGGTGTGCCGGCGCCGCCGGCGATTTGTTCAATTTTCTCGTTGATCTGTTCCACAACGGGGATCAGATGCGCCGTTTCATCCCGATGAGGATCGGCAGAATACAAGCCATCAATATCGCTCATCAACACCAGCAGATCCGCATGGGCAATCTTTGCTACAATGGCTGCCAGCGAATCGTTTTCACCGATTTCCAGTTCCAACTCATCAATTGCAACGGTATCGTTTTCATTGACAATGGGAATGACACCCATCTGAATGAGCTGTGTCATACAGTTGCCGGCATTCACGCCTCCATCACTGTTGAGCACGGCCTTGGTGAGCAGCACTTGCGCTACGGTGACGCTGTAATTGGAAAATTGACGGTCATAGAGATACATCAATTCACACTGACCCACAGCAGCACAAGCTTGCTTTTCCGGTGTTGCGGTAGGACGTTCTCTTAATCCCAGCTTGCCAATACCCAATCCGACAGCGCCGGAGGAAACCAAAATCAGTTCTTTGCCTGCATTATGCAGATCGGCAAGTACACGCACCAGATTATGAAAACGCTGCAAATTCATGCGGCCGGTGGGATGCGTCAATGTAGATGTACCGAGCTTTATCACAATACGGTTGCACTCGGAAGGCTTTTTTATGCTTTGTACCGTTTCATTCACGGGGCAGAACTCCTTTTTTCCGTCATATTTGTGCTTGGGGATGATTCACCACATTTTGAGGGGCATCTTCCAAAAAAGCACATAAATTCGCCTTGACAATTGCAAGCAGCCGCTGTCTGGTTTCCAAGGGTGCCCACGCAATATGAGGCGTAATGACACAGTTTTTCGCTTTGAACAAAGGTGTATCCGGTGACATTGGCTCAGTTGCCAGCACATCCAGATAGGCACCGGCAATACGATCTTCATTGAGTGCATCTGCCAGATCCTGCTCAACGACTATGCCGCCTCGAGCGGTGTTAATCAATATGGCATTGGATTTCATCCATTGCAGGTGATTGCGGTTGATCAGATCCTTTGTCCCTTCATTCAAAGGACAATGCAGTGTCAGCACATCCGCTTCGGCAAAAGCGGTTTGCAGCGGAACCACAGGATAGGGACAGTGTTCGGGCTTGGTACGAGTTGCAATGAGAATGCGCATACCAAAGGCCTCACCGATTTTTGCAACGGTTTGTCCGATATGTCCGTAGCCAATTACGGCAAGCGTTTTTCCCATGAGCTCCATGGTAGGATATGGGAAATAAGAAAAGGTTTTGGATTGCATCCAACTGCCTAAACGGACATCCGTATTATAAAGGGCTACTTTGGAATAGTGATCGAGAATATAGGAAAAGACCATCTGTGCCACTGCAGCGGTAGAATAGCTGCCGGCATTGCAAACGGTAATGCCTCTTGCATCTGCGGCAGGGATATCCACATTGTTATAGCCGGTTGCCAACAGACCGATATAGCGCAGATTGGGACAGGCATCCATGATTTCGGCGGTTATGAGCACCTTGTTGCAGATGACTGCATCGGCATCTCCGATGCGTGCGATGGTTTCATTCGGTTCTGTTAAAGCATAGCAGTCCACCGTTTCAGCAAGTTCATAAAAGCAGTTGTGGGTGAGCTCCTGCCGATGGGTCATGGTTGCAAAATCCAGAATGACCAGATGCTTTGCTTTCATGTTTCCGACTCCGTTTCCGTTTGTTCTTCGCTTTCCTCGGAAGCGGATTCGTCCATCACAGCAGCAGATTCTGCATTTTGCTCCTCATTGGCAGTGGATTCCTGCGCCGCCGCTTCAGCAGCCTCAGCTGCCGCCAGCTTTTTCGTTTGTTTGCGATAAAGCACAAAAGCGGTAATCAGCAGCAACAGTTCCAGAATTCCCACGGAATAGAACCAAACAGAATTCTCATTGACATATACCAGCAATGAGGCGGCGATGGCAGTGACCATGACCAGTTGATACCAGTAGCGCAATCGGATAAACTGCAGAACAAAAAACAAAATTGCAATGCCGCAGAAAATCAGATGCTGATGAAAGGAAATAGGGAAAACGGTTGCGTCCATAATAATAACTCCTTTTTATATGTTGCGGTCAGCTTTGGGCAGAAACTGCTTTGGAGCTGACAGTTTGTTACCGAGAATATTCTGAATGATGGTGCCTGCCATCAATAAGCCGGCTGAGGATGGCACCCATGCGACACTGCCCACAGCGGATCCGGTGCTGTCGGCATCGGTTCGTTCGGGCTTAATGGCAGGTTCGGGAGAGAATACAACCTGCAAACGTCGAATTCCCATTTTGCGCAGCCACAGACGTATGGTTTTGGCAAGCGGACAGCCATAGGTTTTTTCAATATCTGCAACACGCAGCTGTGTGGGATCCAGTTTGTTGCCGGTACCCATGCACGAAAGAATCGGGATACCTGTTTGCGCAGCATGTTCAATCAGCTGCAGCTTATCGGGTACAGAATCAATGGCATCGGCAAGATAAGTGAAGCCGGACAGATCGATTGATGCGCCGGTATAACGCATCACATGGGGGGTTACGGTGCAATCCGGATGGATTTGGCGGATACGTGCAGCAATGACTTCGGCTTTTGGCATACCGAGTGTCGAGCTCAGAGCACAAAGCTGGCGATTGCAGTTGCTTTCTGCCACAACATCATGGTCAATGAGCGTCAGATTGCCGACACCGCTTCTTGCCAGCGCTTCTGCTGCATACGAGCCGACACCACCCAGACCGATGACACAGATATGCGCCTGCTGCAGCCGGATTAAGGCATCTTCTCCCAGCAGAAGGGCAGTTCTTTGAAAACGGCTCATGAAACAGGCTCCTTTATATTATTCGGCATCATAGAACACACGATATTTTTTGATATTATGGGTATATGCGCTGATGACCAATCCGATGCAGAGATACATGGAAAGCATTGCGGTACCGCCGGCGCTGAAAAAGGGCAGCGGAATACCGATCACCGGCAAAACCTTCAGCACCATACCGATATTCATGATATAATGCGTGAACAGGATTGCCAGAACACCCATACATATTGTTTTTCCCATGGTATCTTTGGCAGCACGGCTGTCGGCAAAGATTCGCAGACAGATGACTGCCATAATCAGCAGAACCAAGACAGCACCGATAAAGCCAAACAGCTGTCCGATATAAGCGAAAATGAAATCGTTATGCATTTCGGGCACTTTCACATAGGCTTCTGCATCAAAGCCCAGACCGAACAGGCCACCTGCACGCAAAGCACGCAGACCCAGATCCTGTTGGTATTCCAGACCCAGCGGATCGGTGCCCGGATTGAGCAATACAAGAATACGTTCTCTGTGCACATCACTGAACACGAATGTCCACATGGCCCATCCTGCAACAGGGAGCATAGCCAGTCCGCCCAAAAGATACCATATAGACAGTCCGGCAGAAAACAGCATAAACAGAATCATGGCAGCAAACACAATTGCAGTGCCGTAATCGCCCTGCAATGCAACAATGCCGGCGGGAATGGCTCCGTGCAGCAACAGCAGCAGTAAATGCAGCGGTTTGTTCAGCTTATCCCCCGTTTTGGAAATATGAAGGGAAAACGTGAGCAAAAAGGCTATTTTCAAGATTTCCGAGGGTTGGATCTGCACAAATCCCAGATCCACCCATGCCACGTCATCGGCACCTTCTCGTCCATAGCCCAGACTGGTGAAGGTAAGCGCTACCAAACCCAGCGCCACAGGGGCATATAAAAACCAAAATTTTGCAAGCTTATGATAATCAATGGCAGAAACCACAAGGCAGCCCAATAAGCCTAAACTCATGGAAATGAGCTGTACCAGCCAGTCGTTGGAGGCCACTTTTTCAGAGAGATGATTCTCCCAGATGGTATACAGCATCAGCACGCTGGAAGCAGCACAAAGATTCACCAGCCAGATCAGCAGATGATCCAGTCTTCCCACAAATTTGCCGAGGCGTTCCGGTATTCCTTTCACGGCACGCTCCTTTCTCTATCCGGCATTCTGCGGATCAGTTGCTCAGCGGAGGAAATTCATAGGTTCCATGGAAATAATAGCGGAACCAATTGGCAAAGGCACTGACCTCTGCGCTGTCACGGCAGCTTGCGGTATCGTGGTAGCGGGCAAGCAATACCGGCTCGTTGCCGGCTGTCATAAGATACAGACTGCGGATGCCCACCGGATTGGAGTTGACTTCTTCGCTATGCAAAGGCAATTCAGCGATTGCCTCAGCTTTTTCGGAAAAATACCAAAGCGTTTTTTGCTCTTCCACGCTCATCTGGTTTACGGGATTTCCGGTTGCGTGATATGCTTGCAGCACGGAGATCCAATTATCCTGCGAAAGATCCAACGGCTGACGATATCGATAGGCATAGCCGTTTTTATCAAAAAAATTGACAGTCTGACTGCGGCCATTCTCATAATTCTCATAGATCATGACCAGCAGGATGTCATGCTGCGGTTCCGAAACGGCAGCAGCATCAAAAGAGAACGGATACTCCTTTTTGGCATTGGGATCCTCGCTGATATTGGTAAACAGCGCTTCTTTTTCTGCTGCATGAGGATCGGGAACCAGATCCTGCACACCTTGATTGGTAGGCGGCAGCTCCGTGCCGTCACCCTTGTAGCATCCGGTGCAAAGACCCGGCAATGCGGATATCAATAATGAGGCAGTCAGAAAACGGCAAAGCTTAAGGAACAAGGGGTTTCTCATAGTAACACTCTTTCTATGGTTCTTCTGTATATGGTATGCGGATCGGGTTATTGCTTCCAATATTTTCGGTCGAGGGTGCGATACTGCACTGCCTCGGCAATATGAGCTTCCGTGATCACCTCTGCACCACGCAGATCGGCAGAAGTGCGTGCAACCTTCAGCAGACGGTCATAAGCACGGGCAGACAGTCCGAGCTTTTCAAACACCGATTTCAGTCGTTGTTTTGCGCGATCGGTCATTGGACAGAAAACAGCAAGCCGATCCGGCGTAATGCGTGCATTGCAAGTGATCTTTGTACCCTTGAAGCGTTCATTCTGAATGGCACGGGCAGCCATAACACGCTTCCGGATTTCAGCGCTGGTTTCTTCGGGTTTTCCGTCAGACAGCTCGGAGAATGAGACGGGTGCTGCTTCAATATGCAGATCAAAGCGATCCAGCAGCGGTCCCGACACACGATTGAGATAGGCTGCCGCTGAACGCTGATTGCAGCTGCATGGACGGGTAGGATGTCCCAGATAACCGCAGGGACAGGGATTCATTGCGGTAATCAGCATAATGGAGCACGGATAACGCACAGTACCTGCAGTACGGGATATGGTAACTTCCCGATCCTCCAATGGCTGACGCAGAATTTCCAGTGTGCGGCGATCAAATTCTGCCAGCTCATCCAAAAACAGCAGTCCGTTATGCGCAAGAGAAATCTCACCCGGATGCGGAATGGTACCGCCGCCTGCCAGTCCTGCACCGGAGATGGTATGATGCGGAGAACGAAACGGCCGCACTGCTACCAGCGGATGCTCCGCATCCAAAAGACCTGCAACGGAATGGATGTTGGTGGTTTCAATGGATTCCTCAAAGCTGAGCGGCGGCAAAATACCGGGCATCCGCTTTGCAAGCATACTTTTTCCGCTGCCGGGCGGGCCGATCAGCAGTGCATTGTGTCCGCCTGCCGCTGCAAGCTCCAACGCATATTTGGCGGCGTTTTGTCCGTGGACATCGGAAAAATCGGGCACCACAGGCTGCGGCACCTCGGAAAGGCCTACATGTCCCATGGGCGTTAAAGGCGCATCGCCTTCAAAATGCGCCAGCAGAGCTGCGGCACTGGGTACGCCATAAACCGTCATACCCTCCACAACAGCAGCTTCCTTGGCATTTTCCATGGGTACATACATTGTGGTAAGACCACGTTGTTTAGCCATCAGCGTCATGGGAAGTACACCGTTGACGCGGCGCACATCACCGTTGAGAGAAACTTCTCCGATGACGGCAGCATCTCGCGGCACTTCGACTCGGCCCAGCGCAGAAAGGATTGCCATCAGAATAGGCAAGTCATGCATACTGCCGTTTTTGCGGGTATCGGCAGGCGCAAGATTCACGACACAGCTATGTGTGGGAAACAGAATGCCGCAGGCATACAAGGCAGATTTGATGCGTTCACGGCTTTCCTGTACAGCGGTATCTGCCAACCCCACGATCTCAAAGCGCGGCATACCCTTGCTGACGGCGATTTCTACATCTACGGGAAAGGCGTTGAGTCCGAACAGTCCCATGCTATTGACTGCTGCAAACATTATGCTTCCTCCTGTTTGATGAAGTGATCAGGCTTGATCGGATGTCTGTGCTTGCTGTTCTTTCATAAGCCGCAGGCGACGTTTTACATCTTCCGGATCCGGCAGCGGACCCGGAACCGATGTGTTCTGTTCCGGCACTGTCATATCACTGAGCATTGCATCAGCGCTGGGCGTGAGGCAAGCGGACTCTGCAGCACCTTGCGTTACCGTTTCCGCCGCCATGGGCTCTGTGGGGAGAGAAACGGATGCCAGCGTTTCTGCGGGCGTGAGGAACCGGCTGTGTTCGCCATCGTTGATATTGGCAAGCGGCTCGCCAACGCCCGGCATTGCTTCTTTCTGCGGTGCAGCTGTTTGTGGTGCGCTGCCTTGCTGCGCAAACAGTTCTATTGCTTTGTGACGATCCATGGCGGAAGACTGCTTGACATAGGCAGGCGGTTGATATTCATTGGAACCCATCAGTGCCTCAGAAAAACTGGGATATCCCGGCTGTTGCTGCAGCCATTCATGTTCATTCAGCATATGGAGCGAGCGGAAGGAAAGGAACAATCCCACAGAATCTAAAGCGAGATGCAGGAAAAGCATACTCGGATATGGTGTTAATGCGATGATACTGCCGATTGCATGAAGCAGACAAAATATCATTAAGAGATAAATCGGAGTGCGTTTTTTCACATATATCCAGATGGAAAGTCCCAGAATTGCCACTGCTGAGAAAATTTCCGCACCGGCCAGTGCCAAGCCGAGAGCAAATTTATCGGCATCTTTGATATCAGGATCTCTGCCCACCATTGCACTCATAAACATAGACATACCAAACAGCAGAGCCGCCATGCCGAGGCAGATATAGAAAGTCCAATGATATTTCTTTTCGAGAGTTGCTTTTTGAATCCGAAGCTGTCCAAGTTCATCCGGACTGATGGCTGCAGATTGTTGTGTGTTCATTGCGAGGAAACTCCTTTCAACGGATTACGAATCGGTGCTTTGTGCGGGAGGCTGTTGATTTTGTTTGTGAGATGCAAGCTGCTGCGCCAGAGCCTCTGCGGAAGATGGCTGTTCTTCGGTTTGGGAAGTCGAATCGGAACGCTTTTTCCGCTTGCGCAGAGAACGGCTGTTCTGGAATACACCGCCGCCGCGATGACTGCGTTCCCCGCGATGTGCCATCAAGGTCTGAATCACAATATCAGAGGTGGAAATATCAAATTTCTCGTGGAAATCCGGATAACCTTCCATTTCCGCAAGGCGGGATTCCTTTTGCATTCCCTGCAGTGCGAAAATATAGAACCACAGACCGATGACACCGATGATGCCGGAAAAATAATCCAGGTGATAAATGCCCAATATGGTAACTGCACCGTAAAAGATGGTGAGCGCAATATTGATCAGACGATAATTTGCCCATGCAAGATAGCCCATCACCACAATAAACATGGCGACGGTAATCTGGAGAATGCCGCCGCTGATCGTGGCGCCGGGAGAATCCATAACGATAAAAGGCGTGCTGAAAATACTGAAGCATTGGATATAGACGCTGAAAATTGCCAGAAAGCATACGATGATGCATAAAGCGGCGTTGGCGATAAAGGATCGGCGGTAAATCTTTTCCAGATCATGCATCTGCATCCGACAGAATTCATAGTGGGATTCGTTTTTTTCCAGATGGACAATGGTAGGCTTTTCATCCTGCCAAGGAGAAGAATCCGGTTGCATGCTGACCGGTTTTTCCGGCTTTGCAGTCTGCTGCTGTGGTTGTTTATCGTGCTTTTTTGCCATGCGTGTTCGCCATCCTTTCGTTATTGGATTTGCTCGCCGTCGTGAGGCGTGCATGATGCTGTTGTTTGGGGCGTGCCGCCGATATCCTCCAAAGTCGGCATAATTCCGGGGGCGACAGAGGCCGGTTGCGCATGGGGATCGCTGTTGCGGAAACGATCGTGATACCCGACAACCGCTGTCGGCAGCATGGGCGGATGTTCATCCAGCAGATCGTCCATGTCTGTGCTGCCGTGGGAAGCGGCGGCTTCTCCAAGCTGCAATGATTTGTGCCGCGCAATACGTTCCATATTTTTTTGACGTTCTTGCTGTTCTCCATAGGTGATCGTAAAAAGCGGCCAACCCGGTTCTTGTGCAAGCTTGTTTAATTTGTAATGTGCAAACAAGCATACAACGATGATCGGCGGCACAAAAGGACTCATCAATGCGGATAGAAACACGGCGACAACCGTAATTTTCCAGTTTCTGAGATAAATGCAATAGATGGTGACGGCGCCTGCAAAGGCTTGCAAAAGAAACCGTAAAAACGGCTCGAGGTTGCCGATAAATAGGCCATACAGCAGACCTTCAAAAGCAGCAGGTATTATTGTAAATATTGCAATCAGCAATACAACTTTCATGCAAAATCCCAGTACGGATTCACAACGACGTTTTTTGAAGAGGCACTTCTCATAATGCTTCATTCTGACTTCGTCGGTGAGACAGCTTGGCATAAGATTGCTCCTTTCTGCTTTGGAAAGATGCGTGGTTGAGATCAAACTATAATTGTATCATTTTATTATACCATAAAATTGCAGGTTTGTAAATCCCAATCCCATCATTTTTTCAATATTTTTACGGAGCTTTCCGAGCAGGGAGGCTGCAGCTGAAGAATTGTGATAATGATGGAAAAAGCCGTATTCCACATTGGTGAAATACGGCATTGTGCATGAAGTTGTTGTGATGGTGAGAAAAGCGCTTGACAAAATCTGTGTGATGCTATATAATATTAGAATGCCCGATTATGGCAAATTGGCTTTTCTCCGCAAATAGTATAGCATATAATCTGCGGCTTGTCAAGTCCTGCGAAAAAATTTTTTCAAAGGTCTTGCAACAAACCGCCTTCTCCAAACGGAGCGAAGCGAAAACAACAAAACGTCTATTTTCTATCAGAAAGTCAGGAGGTTTTTGCCCATGAGCTTGCAAACCATTCCGGAACCGCAGACGAAGGTCGCAGTGACCCCAAAGCAGGTTGGTAAAAATCAGCGTATGAGCTTCGGCAAAATCAATGAGGTTTTGCAGATGCCCAATCTGATCGAGGTGCAGAAAAATTCCTATCAATGGTTCAGAACCGAAGGCCTGCGCGAGGTTTTTCGTGATGTTGCAGCCATTACGGATTTTAACGGCAATCTCCAGCTCAGCTTTATTGATTTCAAGATCGATGATACACCGAAGTATACGATCGCTGAGTGTAAGGAGCGAGATGTAACCTATGCAGCACCTTTGCGTGTAACAGCTCAGCTTTGGAACAAAGAGACCGATGAGGTCAAAAAGAGCGAGATCTTCATGGGTGATTTCCCGCTGATGACCGAAAGCGGCACATTCGTCATCAATGGTGCGGAGCGTGTTATCGTATCACAGCTGGTACGTTCTCCGGGTGTATACTACGCCTCTACAAGGGACAAGTCCGGTAAGGATTTGTTCAGCACCACCGTGATTCCGAACCGCGGCGCATGGCTGGAATATGAAATGGATTCCAACGATGTGGTGTATGTCCGCATTGATAAAAACCGCAAGATTCCGCTGACAACCTTCATCCGTGCACTGGGTGTCGGCACCACCGCCGAAATTCTGGAGCTGTTTGGTGATGATCCTCGTTTGAAATGCACCATCGAGCAAAAGGAAACTGCCGGCAAGGAAGGTGAGCCGAACACTTCCGAGGCATTGCTTGAGGTATATAAGAAGCTGCGTCCGGGCGAGCCGGCTACCATCGACGGCGCACAGACACTGCTGAACAATTTGTTCTTTGATGCAAGACGCTATGATTTGTCTCGGTTCGGCCGATACAAGTACAATAAGAAGCTGGGCATTGCTTCTCGATTGACCGGTCATGTGCTGTCTCGTCCTGTGGTAAATCGTATTACCGGCGAGCTGATGGCGCTGGAAGGCACCAAGGTTTCCTATGAGCTTGCACAGGAAATCGAGCAGGCAGGTGTTTCTGAGGCATATATCACCGTAGAGGTACGCAGAACCCGCACCGATATCAAAAAGCATGAAACCATCTCCGAGCTTGTCACGCGCGAGGTAAAGGTGCTGGGCAACGGCATGGTGGATCTGGCTGGCTATATCGAGTGTGATCCTGCTGAGCTTGGTATTAACGAGAAGGTTTCCGCTTCTGTACTCATCGAGATTCTGGAAGAGGCTGCCGGCGATCGCGAGCAGCTTGAGGAAACCATCAAGAGACGTGCTGACGAGCTGGTGCCCAAGCATATCATTCGTGATGACATTTTTGCTTCCATCAGCTATTTCTGCAATCTTTGCGACGGCGTTGGTACGATTGATGATATCGATCATCTGGGCAACCGCCGTATCCGTTCTGTGGGCGAACTGCTCCAGAATCAGTTCCGTATCGGTTTCGCTCGTATGGAGCGTACCATTCGTGAGCGCATGAGCTTGCAGGCTGCTGACATTGATTCCGTAGCACCGCAGGCACTGGTTAATATTCGTCCGATTACGGCAGCAATCAAGGAGTTCTTTGGTTCTTCGCCGTTGTCTCAGTTCATGGATCAGAACAACCCGCTGGCTGAGCTGACCCATAAACGTCGTCTTTCTGCACTGGGCCCCGGCGGTTTGTCCAGAGACCGTGCAGGCTTCGAAGTGCGTGACGTTCACTATTCGCACTATGGCAGAATGTGCCCGATCGAGACGCCGGAAGGTCCGAACATCGGTTTGATTTCTTATCTTGCATCCTTTGCAAGAATCAACACCTATGGCTTTATCGAAGCACCGTATCGCCGTGTCGACAAGGAAACCGGCGTCATCACCGATGATGTTGTTTATATGACTGCCGATATGGAAGACAACTACTACGTGGCACAGGCAAACGAGCCTCTGACTGAGGATCATAAATTTGCCCGCAAGCGTGTTACTGCTCGTTACCGTGATCAGATCATCGAGTGCGACAGAGAACTGATCGACTTTATGGATGTTTCTCCGAAGATGGTTGTTTCCGTTGCAACGGCAATGATTCCCTTCCTGGAGAACGATGACGCAAACCGTGCGCTGATGGGATCCAACATGCAGCGACAGGCTGTGCCGCTGCTTAAGACCGAGCGTCCTTTCGTCGGTACCGGTATGGAGTACAAGGCTGCTGTGGATTCCGGCGTGTGTATTCTTTGCGATAAGCCCGGTACAGTTGTGGCTGTCAGCGCAGATGAGATCGTGATCCGTTACGGCGATCGTGAGGATGATATCCAGCGTTATCAGCTGACGAAATTCAAGCGCAGCAACCAGGGTACCTGTGTGAATCAGCGCCCCATCGTCAATGTAGGCGATGTAGTGGAAAAAGGTCAGGTCATTGCCGATGGTCCCGCAACCTGCGACGGCGAAATCTCGCTGGGTAAGAATGCGCTGATCGGCTTTATGACTTGGGAAGGCTATAACTACGAGGATGCCGTTCTGCTGAACGAGCGTCTGGTACGTGAGGATGTCTTTACCTCTGTGCACATCGAAGAATACGAGATCGAATGCCGTGATACCAAGCTGGGTCCGGAGGAGATCACGCGTGATATTCCCAATGTGGGCGATGATGCACTGAAGGATCTGGATGAGCGTGGTATCATCCGCATCGGTGCAGAGGTGCATTCCGGTGATATTCTGGTTGGTAAGGTGACACCGAAGGGCGAAACCGAGCTGACTGCCGAGGAACGTCTGCTTCGTGCAATTTTCGGAGAAAAAGCACGTGAGGTACGTGATAACTCCTTGAAGGTGCCCCATGGTGAGGCAGGTATCATTGTAGATGTTAAGATCTTTGATCGCACCAACTGCGATGAACTGGGCCCGGGTGTCAATATGATGGTTCGCTGCTATATCGCACAGAAGCGTAAGATTTCTGTGGGCGATAAGATGGCAGGCCGTCACGGTAATAAGGGCGTTGTTTCCCGTATTCTGCCTGAGGAAGATATGCCGTTCCTCGAAGATGGTACACCGCTGGATATCTGTCTGAATCCTCTGGGTGTTCCTTCCCGTATGAACATCGGTCAGGTGCTGGAGGTTCATTTGGGTATGGCAGCCAAGGCACTGGGCTGGCATGTGATGACACCGGTCTTTGACGGTGCTCACGAAGGCGATATCCGTGATTGCTATCGTCTGGTACAGGAGAAGAACGAGATTGCCAATGCCAACAAGACGGAGCAAACCTTCGAGCTTAAGCCCATGCAGAAGGTCATTGATACGCAATCCATCACCTACTCCGAGGATTGTAAGTTTACTGTTTATGACGGTCGTACCGGTGAGAAATTCGATAACCGTGTTACCGTTGGCTATATGTATTATCTGAAGCTGCACCATCTGGTTGATGATAAGATCCATGCACGTTCTGTCGGTCCGTATTCTCTGGTAACACAGCAGCCTCTGGGCGGTAAGGCACAGTTTGGCGGCCAGCGTTTTGGTGAGATGGAAGTTTGGGCATTGGAAGCTTATGGCGCTGCTTATACGCTGCAGGAAATCCTGACTGTCAAGTCTGACGATACGACCGGCCGTGTCAATACCTACGAGGCCATCGTAAAGGGTCAGAATGTACCGAAGCCCGGTATCCCCGAAAGCTTCAAGGTTCTCATTAAGGAACTGCAGTCGTTGGGTCTGGATGTACGTGTGTTGGATGCCGATCAGCAGGAGATTGATCTCAAGCAGAGCTTTGATGATGAATTTGTCTCTGCCGGCACCGATTACAACGATGAAAACACTGCGGATGCAACTCGCTACGATGACAGTGATATGCATGATGCCGGTTATCAGACCGAAGAAAGCGATCTGAATGCAACCTATGACAATGCTGCTTATTCCGATTCGGACGAGGATTATGATGACGGCGATCTGGATATGATGGGCGATGATGACGCTTATTCCGATGATCTGGGCGACGACATTGATTTCGATGACGAGGAATAATCACAGAACATTCTGCCTGCTGAGGAAACGGCGTTCATTCGTCGTTTCCAAGGCTGCTCATGACGTGCTGTCTGCACGTATATGCCATATAGTAGACGATTAGGAGGGAACGCTTTGGAATTTACAACCTTTGATTCCATAAAAATCGGTTTGGCATCCCCTGACCAGATCCGCAGCTGGAGCTACGGTGTCGTAGAGCGTCCGGAGACCATTAACTATCGTACCCAGAAGCCTGAAAAGGGCGGTCTGTTCTGCGAGCGTATTTTTGGACCTACCAAGGACTGGGAGTGCTATTGCGGAAAGTTCAAGAAAATTCGTTTCAAGGGCAAGGTCTGTGACCGCTGCGGCGTTGAGGTAACTCGTGCCAAAGTGCGCCGTGAGCGTATGGGTCACATTGAGCTGGCTGCCCCTGTATCTCATATCTGGTATTTCAAGGGCACACCATCCCGCATCGGTCAGGTGCTGGAGCTTTCGCAGAAGCGCTTGGAGGAAGTGCTCTATTTCACCAAGTATATCGTAACCGATCCCGGCGAGCCGGATCCGGTGCATGCCGGTCAGTATCAGACCGGTTTACTCAAGCAGCAGTTGCTTTCTGAAAAGGAATATTATGATGCTATCGAAACCTATGGCGCAGATTCCTTTACTGCAAAAATGGGTGCCGAGGCAATTCAGGATCTGCTGGAGGAATACAGCAGTGATCGTTATGATATGTTCCGGGATCAGATGATCGACGAGGGTCAGCTGACTTTGGATGCCGAGCAGCGCAAGGCCTGTAAGAATTGCGAGCTGGGTCATTGCTGTAAGGATTGCTCCTTCTGTGCCTCTGTGACAGAAGAGTGGAAGAACAATCTTGAGATGGTTTCCGACCGTTTGAAGGCTGAGCTGGAGCAGCTCAATCTGAAGAACAGCAATAAGGCAACGGCACAAAAGAGTCAGAAGCGAGTGAAGCTTCTGAAGCGTCTGGAGATCATTGAAGCGTTCCGTTTGTCCGGCAACAAGCCCGAATGGATGGTTATGAACGTCATTCCTGTGATTCCTCCGGATATTCGTCCGATGGTTATGCTGGATGGCGGCCGTTATGCAACTTCTGATCTGAATGATTTGTATCGCCGTGTGATTAACCGTAACAATCGTCTGCGCAAGATGCTGCAGCTGGATGCCCCTGATATCATTGTCCGCAATGAAAAGCGCATGCTGCAGGAATCTGTGGATGCTTTGATTGATAACGGTCGTCATGGCAATCCTGTTACCGGACCCAACAAGCGTGCATTGAAATCCCTTTCCGATATGCTGAAGGGTAAGCAGGGTCGTTTCCGTCAGAATCTGCTGGGTAAGCGTGTTGACTATTCCGGTCGTTCGGTTATCGTAGTTGGTCCTGAGCTGAGAATGTATCAGTGCGGTCTGCCCAAGGAGATGGCACTGGAGCTGTTTAAGCCTTTTGTACTGAAGCGTCTGGTGGATACCGGAAAGATTCAGAACATTAAGAGCGCCCGTAAGATGGTGGATCGTGCAAACGATGATGTTTGGGATGCACTGGAGCACGTAATCAAGGATCATCCTGTGCTGTTGAACCGTGCACCTACGCTGCACCGTCTGGGCATTCAGGCATTTGAACCTGTTTTGGTTGAGGGTCGTGCTCTGAAGCTGCACCCGCTGGTTTGTACTGCATTCAACGCCGACTTTGACGGCGACCAGATGGCAGTGCATCTGCCGCTTTCTGCCGAAGCACAGACCGAGGCTCGTTTCCTTATGCTGGCAGCCAATAACCTGCTCAAGCCTTCGGACGGAAAGCCTGTTGCGGTTCCGACGCAGGATATGGTGCTTGGCTCCTACTATCTCACCATGGTCAAGGACGGCGAACCCGGCGAAGGCAAGGTCTTCCGTGATGTGGATGAGGCAATGATGGCATATCATGAAGGCTATATTACGCTGCATTCCAAGATCAAGGTGCGCATTACCAAAGATAATGGCGATCGCAAGATCTCCAAAATCATTGACTGTACGGTTGGCCGCTTGATCTTCAATGAGGTGATTCCTCAGAATTTGGGCTTTGTGGATCGTACCAACAGCGAGCATCAGTTTGATCTGGAAATCACGCAGCTGGTGAAAAAAGGCGTGTTGTCTTCCATCATCGAACGCTGCATTCGGATTCACGGTACAACGACTACTTCCGAGGTGTTGGATCGCATCAAAGCATTGGGCTTTAAGTATTCCACCAAAGCAGCTATGACCGTTGCCGTAATTGATGCTGTGATTCCTCCGCAGAAGAAGGAGATCCTTGCAAAATCCGAGGCAATGATTGAAGAGCTCAATGAGCAATATAAGTTTGGTTATATCTCCCGCGAGGTGAAGTCCCAGAAGACCATCGATATCTGGGAGGCTGCTACCGATGAGGTTACCGATGCACTGAAGGCTAATCTGGATCCCTTCAACCCGATCAACATCATGGCCGATTCCGGTGCTCGTGGTTCGATCAGCCAGATTCGTCAGCTTGCCGGTATGCGTGGTCTGATCGCCAACACCTCCGGTACCACCATTGAAATTCCTGTTCGTGCCAATTATCGTGAAGGCTTGAACATTTCCGAGTATTTTATCTCCAGCCGTGGTGCTCGTAAGGGTCTGGCTGATACTGCGCTTCGTACTGCTGACTCCGGTTATTTGACTCGTCGTCTGGTTGATGTTTCCCAGGAGGTTATTATTCGTGAAACCGACTGCGGCACCACAGAGGGTATTGATGTTTACCGTATTGTCAGTGTAAAATCCAAGGGCAAGCAGCTCATTGAGCAGGAAATCGAAAAGCTTTCCGAGCGTCTGGTGGGCCGCTATCTGGTAGAGGATCTGCGTGACGAGAAGAACGAGCTGTTCATTCCCAAGACACGTGCCATGACCAAAGCCGATGCCCAGAAGATCGTAGATGCAGGCATTGAGCGTGTTACTATCCGCAGCGTATTGCGTTGTAAGGCAAAGCATGGCGTTTGTGCGAAGTGCTATGGTGCAAACCTTGCCAATAATAATCTGGTATCCATGGGTGAGGCAGTCGGTATTATCGCTGCACAGTCCATCGGTGAGCCGGGTACACAGCTGACCATGCGTACCTTCCATACGGGTGGTGTTGCAAACGCAGAAGATATCACACAGGGTCTGCCTCGTGTTGAGGAACTGTTCGAGGCAAGACGTCCAAAGAATGCTGCGATTCTGGCACGTACCTCCGGTGTTGTATCCATTCAGGAGGAGAACGGTACCAAGGTTGTAATCATTCATGATCCTGAAACCGATACAGATTCCACACCGTACAACATCCCCTATAACTACAGCTTGCAGGTGCAGGATGGCGAAACGGTTTCTCGTGGTACAAAGCTGACCGGCGGTAGTATCTATCCGCCCGATCTGCTCAGTATCCTGGGCGTACAGGCAGTACAGAATTACATTATCGATGAAATTCAGGCTGCTTATCGTCAGCAGGGTGTAGGCATCAATGATAAGCATATCGAGGTTATTGTTCGTCAGATGCTTCGCAAAGTACAGATTGTGGATGCAGGCAGCAGCTATCTGCTTCCCGATACACTGGTTGATAAGCGTGAAATCGACGCTGTGAATGCCGGATTGCAGGCAAGAATTGATGCCGGCGAGACGGATATTCAGCTGGTGACTACGGCACCTGTACTGCAGGGTATTACCAAGGCTTCTTCTACTTCTGAGAGCTTCTTGTCGGCAGCTTCCTTCCAGGAAACCACCAAAGCTCTGACCGATGCTGCAATCCGCGGCAAGAGCGACTATCTGTTGGGCCTGAAGGAGAATGTTATCATTGGTAAGCTGATTCCTGCCGGTACCGGTATGAGCACGTATCATGATGTGCAGGTTGTTCGTGCAGACAGCGCCGCTGAAACTGTGCCGCAAACCTATTGATATCGGATGATTCCGATCCTATCCAACAGCATGAAGATCCACCCTTTTCTCTTGAGAATCAGGGTGGATCTTTTTTCAATTTATGGCAGAAAAAAAGCATCCCGAAAACACATATGTTTCGGGATGCTTGGATTTTGTGGGATTATGTGGACGAGGATGTTTCATCCGGTGGAGTATCACGCCATTCAACGAACCGATATTCTTCCAGAATACGAAAGAATTGCGAGAGTCGTTCATAGGTTGGCTGTGCTTTCTCACCGAATTGTGCTTCCAAAGCCTTGCCGATGGCGGAGAGATTATTTTTTCCGTCCATATGCAGCCACACGAAGCTGCCGATCTCATCCAGATGGATATGAGAGATTTTAGGCTTTTTCAACAGCTTTTGTGCAATACGATTGGCAGCTCCTTTATTTTCAATCTCCAGTGTAACAGCACCGGACTCTTCCTGTGACCATGGAATATGCGCCGGTCGCACCGGATACAACGCTGTCAGATCGAAGGATTGGTGTTTTGCTTTTGCCATTATTTGCCAGCTTTCTTGTTCGTTACGGTCGAACGCTTTTTCCACAGTGAAAACTTCAGCAGTGTAAGGATAATCAAACCAAATACAACCAGACTGCCGATGGAGCTTACTGCTGCGGGCAAATGGAATTTCTTGGAAAGATTAATTACATCTGCCACACCGAAAATCGCAAGCAACGCCAGCAGAATGCCGATCAGACCCTCACCTGCAATCATGCCGGAGCAGAACAGGACACCGTCGTTGACAATCTCTTTTTTCTTTGCTTCATCGCCCTTCATTTTATCCAGAGCCAAGCGGATCAGTCCGCCGACCATGATGCAACCATTGAGCTGTACGGGCAGATAAATACCAATAGCAAAGGGCAGCACAGGAATACCGATGATTTCGACAACGACTGCGATCATAGCACCGATCAGCACCAGATTCCAAGGAAGCTGTGCACTCATAACGCCTTCAACGATCATTTTCATCAGCGTTGCCTGGGGTGCCGCCAGCTCTCGGGAACCGAAGCCCCATGCATTATTCAGCAAATACAGAGTACCGCCGATCGCAAGTGCAGAAACACTTACGCCGATGACTTCGCCGATTTGCTGCTTTTTGGGAGTAGAACCGAGAATATAGCCTGTCTTAAGATCCTGCGAGGTATCGCCGGAGATCGCAGCAACAATACAGATAATGGAGCCGATTGCAATGGCTGCGCTCATGCCTGCAGCGCCTTCCGCACCGGTGAACTTCAGAATCAGAGTAGCAATCAACAGGGTGGCAATTGCCATACCGGATACAGGGTTATTGCTGCTGCCGACCAAGCCAACCATACGAGAGGAAACAGTCGCAAAGAAGAAGCCGAATACAACAATGATAATGGCACCGATCAGATTGACGGGAATGGCAGGAATCAGCCAGATCAACAAGGTCAGAACGGCAATGGCGCCGAGAACAAGCTTCATGTTCAGATCACGCTCGGTACGCAGACCGGAAGCGGAACCTGCGCTCTTCATGCTTGTAAGTGCACCACGGAAGGTGTTGATGATCAGCGGCAGCGATTTGATCAAACTGATGATGCCGCCTGCTGCCAGTGCACCTGCACCAATGTAACGGATATAGGAGCTCCAGATAGCGCTTGCACCACCTGCGGCATACATTTGACCAATGGTCTGGTCCACGCCGGGATAGAGAACGATATTTTCACCGAATAATACGATCAGCGGAATGAGCACCATCCAGCTGAGCACACCGCCGGCGAACATAAACGAAGAAATCCGTGCACCACAGATATATCCGACACTCATAACAGCAGGATAGATCTGCGTGCCGATCTCGCCTGCAAAGCCCTTGAATCGCATGGATACTTCACTGGGCACTGCCTTAATGCCGTCGATGATAAACTTAAACAATGCAGCAAAGCCCATACCAGCAAAAACAGTCGATGCATTGGCGCCGCCTTCTTCGCCTGCCAGCAGAACTTCTGCACAAGCGGTGCCTTCCGGATAAGGCAGGGTACCATGTTCCTTCACGATCAAAGCATTGCGAAGGGGAACCATGAAGAATACGCCCAGCAGACCGCCCAACAAAGCGATCAAGGTAATTTCGAGGATACCGGGCTTGTCCATGGTACCCTCGGCAGCCCACAGGAACAATGCCGGCAAGGTAAAGATCGCACCTGCTGCCAGAGATTCACCTGCAGAGCCGATGGTCTGTACCACGTTGCTTTCAAGGATCGAGTTTTTCCTCATAATGACTCGAATGACACCCATGGCAATTACGGCTGCCGGAATGGATGCCGAAACGGTCATACCCACACGCAAACCCAGATAGGCATTCGCTGCACCGAAAATGACAGCAAGCAAAATACCCATGCAGATGGATGCGGCAGTAAGCTCCGGCGTGATTTTTTCAGCCGGAATATAGGGCTTGAATTCTTTGCTTGGTTTATCCACAATTGTCTCCAATCTGCCCGAAGGCGAAATTTTGTTCAAAGTAATACCTGTTTTACAGCGTCGTATCTCACGCGAACACAGCGCTGCAAACAGGTTATAACTTCTCACTGTTTATGATACCATATCCGACAGAAAAATGCAAGCATTTCTTGTCAAAATGAATAAATTTCTATATTTACCAACAAGCTGCAGCATACAATTTTTATAGCAGACACAACCGGAAGTCGGAAACGGCAGAAAATAAGGGATTGCTGTTTGGATAAAAAACATGACCGTGATGTGTTCTGGGAACCATCACGGTCAGTGTGCTGCAAGGAGGCTGAAACAAACTCTTATCCGATTATTTCTGATAGAGTCGATTGCTTTGGAACTGTGCATCGCAGGTCAGATTGATACCAAGTCGCTGCAATGTACGATGATCCACCTGAGAAAGAATCACTGTAGAATGCATTTCACAGCCGCGGAGTTTTGCAAGCTGGGTCATGGCGCGTTCTGCAGTGGGACTGGTAGCGGCAGAAATCGAAAGGGCAACCAAGGTTTCATCGGTATGAAGGCGGGGGTTTTCATTCCCCAGATGATCCACCTTAAGGTGCTGAATGGGTTCAATGACCGTAGGACTCAGAAGCAAAATGGCATCGTTGATTCTGCCCAGAGATTTGAGGGAGTTGAGCAGCAGTGCAGAAGCAGCGCCCATAAGATCGGTGGTGCGTCCTGTTATGATTTTGCCGTTGGGCAGCTGTAATGCAGCAGCGGGCTCGCCGGTTTCCTCCGCCACAGCTCTGGCACGCTGCACCACAGGACGATCGGCCTCTGAGAGATTGGCCTGCTGCATCAGCAGCTCAAGCTTGTAAAAGGTATCGGCATCGATGGCAGATTGCCGCAATTGACATCGTGCTCCGAAAACCCGTCGAATGATTTCCTGTCTTGCGGCATCGCAGACAATATCCTCATCCACGATACAGAATCCCGCCATATTGACACCCATATCGGTGGGTGACTGGTAGGGGGATTTGCCAAGGATCTGTTCGAACATGGCGTTGAGCACAGGGAAGACTTCCACATCACGGTTATAATTGACCGATGTCTGACCATATGCTTCCAGATGGAAGGGATCGATCATGTTGATGTCGTTCAGATCGGCAGTAGCAGCTTCATAGGCGACATTGACCGGATGACGCAAGGGCAGATTCCAGATAGGGAAGGTTTCAAATTTGGCATAGCCTGCCTGCTGGCCGCGCAGATGCTCTTGATAGATCTGGGAGAGGCAGACCGCCATCTTGCCGCTGCCGGGTCCGGGAGCCGTTACGACCACCAGACGGCGCGTGGTTTCGATATATTCATTTCTGCCGAAGCCGTTTTCCGAAAGAATCAGCGGCAGATTGGAAGGATATCCTTCAATATGGTAATGGCGATAGACACGAATGCCAAGATCCTCCAGACGCCGCTGGAATTTTGCAGCAGCCGGCTCGTCGGAATATTGTGTCATAACAACGCTGCCGACATAAAGACCTTTTTTGCGGAACAGTTCGATCAATCGCAGCACGTCGGTATCATAGGTGATGCCAAGGTCGCCGCGGATGCGGTTTTTCTCGATATCAGAGGCATTAATGGCAATGACAATTTCGACTTCCTTTTTCAGCTGCAGCAGCATCCGCAGCTTACTGTCCGGCTGAAAGCCCGGCAATACACGGGAAGCATGATAGTCATCATATAATTTTCCGCCGAATTCAAGATACAAACGACCGCCAAACTGAGCAATACGTTCCCGGATATGAGCGGATTGCGTTTTGAGATATTTTGCATTATCGAAGCCAATTTTCTTCTTCATCGGTCTGCCTCCTGTCTGCAAGGTCAATACAGCAATTACATATTCATACTATTATACCATACTGCGCCAGAGAAGTCAAGGACAGAGAGCCGGGATTTCCTCAGTGAAACGAGAACTGCATCGGTGTCCGGACTTGCAATTTGTCGAAATCTGTGTTATACTGTAAAATGAGGAGATATGAGCATTGGAAAGGAGACGAGAATGCCGCGTTTTTTTGATGACAGTTTTAGTGAAGCAAATCCTTATCTGAGCGATGAAAACGCTCGTCATATTGGGTTTTCTCTGCGGATGCGAAAAGGAGAAGCCGTAACGGTCTGTGCACAAGGCATCGATTACCAATGCGAAATCGACTGCATTTCTCAAGATACCATCACATTACATATTTTGGAAACGGCGCCATGTGCAGCGGAACCTTCGATTTCGGTTACATTATATCAAGCACTGCCGAAAGCAGATAAGCTGGAGCAGATTGTGCAGAAATCCATTGAGCTTGGCGTTACGGCAATTGTGCCGGTATTGACACGGCGCTGTGTTGCGCGGCTGACACCGGCGGAATTTGAAAAAAAGCGCAGCCGCTATGAGAAAATCGCTCGTGCTGCCGCCATGCAATCGGGCAGAGGTTGCATTCCGGCAATCGGATCGCTTTGTACTTTGGAGCAGGCTGCAAAACAAATGAAGGATGCCCAAACTGCCGTGGTGCTTTATGAGACAGAAGGCGGAGTATCTTTTTCTGCGGTTTCAGCGGATGCAAGCTCCTATGCGGTGATGGTAGGCAGCGAAGGCGGCTTTGATCCCGAAGAAATTGCAGTGCTGAAAGATCAGGGCGTGATTCCTGTATGGTTAGGCAAACGGATTTTGCGCTGTGAAACAGCGCCGCTTGCAGCACTATCTGTCCTGATGCATCGAACCGGAAATCTCTGAGAAAAGGAGCAGTGCTATGACATATGTAATGAGTGATCTGCATGGCTGTCATGCACAGTTTCTGCAGATGTGTGAACAAATCGACTTAAAGGACAGCGATGATCTGTTTTTGCTGGGCGATTTTGTGGATCGCGGCGCACAGCCGATTCCGTTGCTTCTGGATTGCATGAACCGGATCAATGTATATCCGCTGATGGGAAACCATGAAGAATTGTTCCTGCGCTGTGCGGAAAAGCTATCTGAGCAGGCAACGCCCGAAAATTTCTATGAACGGTATTTTGCGGAGGTTCAGGAGCTTTGTACGCCATGGGTTCAAAACGGCGGCGAGGTGACTTTGATGCAGTATCTTGCGCTCTCGGCTGCCCAGCGGCAGGCTGTGCTGCAATATCTGACTGAGTTTCGGTTATATGACCGTTGTGTGGTAGGCGGTGTTCCGTATCTGCTGACGCATAGCGGATTGCAGAATTTTGAAAAAAACAAGCCTCTGACTGCATATGCAGCTGAAGATTTTCTTTGCGCTCGTCCGCAGCCGGATACTGTATACGATACTGAGGAGGTACTGATCTTCGGACATACTCCCACTATCGCATTTTTGCCTGAGGGTGCAAAGGCAGAGGTGTATTTCACCGAATCTTTCATTAATATTGACTGCGGTGCAGTATTTCCCGATGCCGGCGGCAGATTGGCCTGCCTGCGTCTGGAGGATCGAAAGGTATTTTACGTATGAATCAGAAAGAGAAGAAGCCCGGGCAGCGCCAGTTGGGTGTATTGGATTTGGCACGCAGCTTTTTACAGCAGAAGGTATGCCCTGGAGATCTGTGTATTGATGCAACTGCCGGCAGAGGCTTTGATACCGCTTTGCTTTGTTCGCTTACGGGAGAAACAGGACGGGTACTCGCCTTTGATATCCAGCCCGAAGCGATTGAGAGTACCCGCGCGCTGTTGGAGCAGCAGGGTATGCGGGCGGAGCTGCATCTGGATTCTCATGAAAACCTGCTGCAATATGCAGAAGAGGGTACAGTTTCTGCGATTGTATTCAATTTCGGATGGCTTCCCAAAGGGAGTCACGAGATTTTTACCCATGCCGAATCCAGCATTGCTGCACTGGAAGCCAGCCTGAAGCTGCTGAAGGTGGGCGGAGCGCTGTCGCTTTGTGTATATTATGGCGGTGCAAACGGTTTTTCCGAGCGGGATGCGCTGCTTACCTATTTCCAATCGCTGGATAGCCGTTATTATACTGTTTTGCAATGTCAGTTTCCCAATCGGACCGGCTGCCCGCCGTTTGCGGTATTCATCACCAAAGATGCGCTGCCGAACTGCGATTGAAGGGGGATTGTAGATATGACTGTGGAAACCCCGGATTTTATCACGGTGCTATTGAAATACGGCATTGTGTTTTTATTGATTTTTGCTATTGTTTTTTTGTTGGCGGTGCTGACACCATGGATGGCGAAAAAAGTAGACGCTATCCTTTTGCGCTTTGGAAAAGGCAACAAGGAGTCAACGCCGGAGGATCCCCGATGCAAGCAAGTGCGGGGGATTTACGATATGCCGGAGTCTGATCAAGAACAGAAGACGACATCTGATGATTCGCAACAAGGAGAGAAACTATGAAGCATTCCGGAAATAAGTTGCCGCGAAGGTGCAGCGCAGGATTTCTTGTGGCTTTGCTGTTTGCCAATCTGCTGCTGGCGACCTCTGCTTCAGCCAACACCTATGATATGGATGGCGATGGTGTGCTTTCGGCATTTGATGTGGTGCTGAAAAAGCGAGAGGCGATGGAACATCCCGAGAGCGGTGCTCTGGTGGATATGTATTTGATCGACAGTCATCTTATGGGATTTTCTTCCCTGGGATTAAATGATGATCCGCCGCCACAATGGCTTTTGGAGCCGAAGGATACCGTACATACAGGACAGGCAACCTATTACAACGGCGGTATTACCAGCGGCCATGCATCTCTAGCGCCGATTCCTGAGGGCATTTTTGTAACAGCGATCAATTCACCCGATTATCATGGTTCTATGATGGCAGGAGCCTATCTGCATGTAGTTGCATCCAATGGCAATGCAGTGGATATATATGTGACGGATTCTTCCGGACAGGGCACAGGGCATTTGGATTTGAATGTCAATGCTTTTCAGCAGTTGGCGGCAACCAGTGTGGGCCGTTTGAATATTACATGGACGATCATACCTTTTCCGACCGATACGCCTGTGACATTTTTGTTTTCTCCCGATAGCTCATCCTCTTGGTTTTCCATGCAGGTGCGCAATCATGTGTATCCTATTTACAGTATTGAAATCATGAAATCGGATGGCAGCTATACAACGCTTAAGCGCCGCTCGGATAACTATTTCACATATTCCGGCGCCGGAAAGGGTCCGTATACCTTCCGTCTTACCGATATTTACGGGCAGGTGATTGTGGAGGAGGGGATTCCGCTGACAGCCGGCGGTACTGCTGTGGGCAGCTGCAATTTCCCTGCATAATCACATGAAAACGAGCAAAAGACAATCATAACCGATGAGAGAACGGATCCGAACCGAGGATGCGTTCTCTTTTTATTTTGCCTATGCTTGCGGCATGAGTGCTTTGCAAAAGAATCTTTGCAAAAAAAAGAGAAATCCCTCTGTGATATGACAAAAATCGGCATAGAGACAGCGTTATAATAACAGAGTACGAAAGTACAAGAATGCAGCGTGCAGGGTACATACATAGGAAAAAAGGAGAGAAGCTGTACCCGTAATACGCAGAAAGAGGGATGACAATGATTACTTTTGATGGGATCCGGAACAAGCCGCAGATTTGCCGTGTGTTGGCATTAAGCTTATGCATGGCAGCTTCCTGTTTGCTGGGAGCGGCACAATGCAATGGTATGCGGCTGCCGCTGCCGCATGCGTTGGCAGCTGCACTGCCGCCGCTTTATTCTTTGGCAGTGTTGGCGGGTGGTGTGCTGGCATATTTTCTTACCGTTTCTTCCGCAGAATTGCCTTTGTTGATTTGTACGCTGGTGCTGACTGTTTTGCTGCGATGGATGTTTGGAGAGCGGGACAAGCCTGCTCTGGCAGCATTGATTGTCTCCGGCGGAATTGTTTCTGTGGTGGCAATCTTTGGATTGGCAGGGCTGGTGCATGGCATCGATTGGCTTGTATGGCTGTTTTATACTGCTTGTGCTGCCGGTGTTTCCATGAGCGCAGCCAATCTGCGAAAGCGATGCCGCAGCGGCTTTCCATTGCGATTGTGCAGTGCCGATGCGTTATATGCATCGGTGTGCTATGTGGTAATGCTGGCGGCAATCTGTGCCGCAAGGGTCTATTTGATCAGTGTAGGCGAGATGCTTTCCGGTCTTTTGCTGCTGTTGGCTGCAAAGCGATATCGGGCGATTGGTGGCGTGCTTTGCGGCACGCTGAATGCCTGTGCCTTCTTATTGGTGGATGCCGATCAGGCAGGTATGGCAGCTGTGCTTCCGCTGGCAGGGCTGGTGGTTGGTTATTGTGCATCATGGCACAGGAGTGCTGTGTTTTGCCTATACAGCAGCATCTGCGGTATGGGCACGATGCTTTCCGGACAAGGTGCGGTGTCAGCACTGACCTTTGTCAATTTTCTGATTGGCGGTATGCTGTATCTGTTCCTGCCTGCATCCGAGCTGATGGATGCATTGATACAGATTCAGGATCAGGAATCAGGGCTTGCGGCACTTGCCGGTGCAAGAATGGAGTTCATGTCGCAATCGATAGCCGGTGTGCGAGGCTCGGCAGAACGGATTGCCAATATGCTGACACGCGGAGATCATCAAGTGCGGGTTGCGGATCGGGTTTGTGAAATCGTTTGTGGAAAATGCCGCAGCCGAAGCACTTGCTGGGAAACTGCACAGGCAGATACCGGTGCATGCTTTCAGCGCATGGAGCAAGCCGGTCTTTCGGAGCCGTTGGAAAGTCCGGAGGGCTGTTTGCGTCCCGATCGCGTCACAGAGGAATTCTTACGTGCAAAACGGCAAAATGCTGCTGCTCGTACATTAGCTGCCCGACTTCGGGATGCACAAGGGATGCTGTTTACCCAGATGCGTGTGACAGAATCATTGCTGAGCCGTGCAGGACATCAGCTGCAGCGAAAATACAGCAGCGAAAGCACGCGCTTTGTCACCGAGACGTTGGAACGCTTTGGTGTGCCTTTACGGGCTGCGGCCGTTTCCGTATCCGAGCATCAGCGTATGACCATTGAGCTGTACATTCCGTCGCAGTTCACGCCGGATTTGCAGGCGATCACCGAATGTCTTTCCGATGCATTGCGTCGGCCTCTGTATTGCAACGATCTGGATACAGCAGGCGATGAGCATCGTTTGGTGCTGCATAGCAAAGGAAAGTATATGATAGTAACTGCTGCGGCGCAATGTGCAGTCAGCGAGGAAGAGCCGTGCGGTGATGGATGGGATCGTTTTACCGATCGGGAAGGCTGCGAATATTTGGTGCTTTCCGATGGCATGGGGACAGGCCGTCATGCGGCGGTGGATGCAAGGATTGTGCTGACGAATTTCCGACAGTTGGTGCAATCGGGGATGGATTGTGCAGAGGCTGCCCGTATGGTGAATGCCATCATGCTGACCAAATCGGGCGAGGAACGCTTTGCGACATTGGATGTTGCGAAGATCTGCACCGATACTGCAGCAGTAACACTATACAAATATGGCGCCGGCCCTACCTTCATCAAGCATGGAGAACGGATTACACTTTGTCAGGCAGCCACTGTACCCATTGGCATTCTGCCGAAAGCAGAACCTTATACAACGGTGCTGAGGCTTGCTCCCGGCGATATGCTGTTTATGCTTTCGGATGGTTTGGATGATTCTTTGTATCCCTATATTCGGCAGCGTCTGCTGCAGGGCGGTGATTTGCAGGCGCTTGCTCATAGTGTATGTGCCAAAGCACAACGGGATGCTATGGGAATCCCCAAGGATGATGTGACGGTGCTGGCTGCAATGATTACGGGCGAAGAGCAAGAAATTGCATAAATCTTCGTTCATTTTTCAGTAAAAAGCAAATGCTGTTTCGTTTTACATTGTGCAAAAAGAACAAAAACCATAAGAGAAATTGGAAGAACTCATAAAATTTTTTTGGGATTCTTAGAAATGCTTGAAAGAGCGGGAAAGATATGATAAAATAAATATGTTAGAATTGTTGTTTCTATCTGAATGCAGCAATCATATTTATTTTGATTTCGAAAGAAAGGATCGTGCCGACAGATTTTCTGAATGGCCTTGGATGTAATTTTATGAGATCTTCGGATGAAACCAGCCGGAAAAATCCCGATGCGTTTCCTCTTCATTTGTTTTATCAAGGAAGAAATTTTGACGCACAGCTATATTTTGGTGCGCATACCGAAAAACGAGGCAGGGGACAATATACTGTTTTTCGCGTTTGGGCACCGCATGCCAAAAGCATCTCTGTAGTAGGAGAATTCAATGGATGGGATCGCAATGCAATGCCCATGGAGCAGGTTGCTGACGGTATCTGGCAGGCAAAATGCAAGCGGCTGCCGCAGTTCACTGTTTATAAATACAGCATCGAAACCAAGTCCGGCGCATTGCTGATGAAATCGGATCCCTATGCGATGCATTATGAAACCGCACCGCATACAGCATCTCGTATATTTGAATCGGAATACACGTGGCAGGATGCAGCTTGGTTTGAGAAGAAAAAACAAACCAATGTTTATAAGAGTCCTATGAATATTTATGAGGTGCATCTGAATTCTTGGCGCACCTATCAGGATGGGAATCCGTATTCTTATGTGGAATTTGCCAAGCAGATCATTCCGTATATGCAGTCGCTTTCCTATACGCACGTTGAGTTTATGCCGTTGACAGAATATCCTTTTGATGGTTCATGGGGCTATCAGGTAATCGGTTATTTTGCGCCGACTTCCCGCTTTGGCACACCCGATGATTTCCGGCAGATGGTAGATCTGTTTCACCAGGCAGGAATCGGTGTTATTCTTGACTGGGTGCCGGCGCATTTCCCCAAGGATGCGCATGGGTTATATAATTTTGACGGCGAATGCTGCTATGAATACAGTGACCCGCTGAAAATGGAGCACAAGGGTTGGGGAACACGTGTCTTTGATTATGGCAGACCTGAAGTGCGTGCATTTTTGATCTCCTCTGCCTGCCATTGGCTGAGTGCGTTTCATATTGACGGACTGCGTGTGGATGCTGTGGCTTCCATGCTTTATCTGGATTATGATCGCAGAGGGGGCGAATGGAGACCCAATCAAAATGGCGGCAATGAGAATCTGGAAGCGGTCTCTTTTTTCAAGGAACTGAATGAGACTGTATTTGCACGGCATCCCGAAGTGCTGATGATTGCCGAAGAATCCACTGCATGGCCATTGGTAACAAAGCCTACGGATATCGGTGGTTTGGGTTTTAATTTCAAGTGGAATATGGGCTGGATGAACGATATGCTTTGTTATATGTCCATGGATCCGCTGTATCGTGCTTTTAATCATGAGAAGCTGACCTTCTCATTCTTCTATTGTTTCTCTGAAAACTATGTGCTGCCGATTTCTCATGATGAAATTGTACATGGAAAATGCTCCATGATTGAAAAAATGCCCGGCACTTACGAACAAAAATTTTCTTCCTACCGTGCATTTCTGGCTTATATGACTGCACATCCCGGCAAGAAGCTGCTGTTTATGGGACAGGAATTCGGACAGATGAAAGAGTGGGATTATAAAACCGAACTGGATTGGATGCTTCTGCAATATCCTGCGCATCAGCAATTGCTGGAGTTTTCCAAGGCGTTGAACCGTTTCTATCTGAACACTTCGGCATTATGGCAGAATGATGATTCGTGGGGCGGTTTCTCCTGGATCAGCAACGACGATTATCGTCAGAGTGTCATTGCCTTCCGACGTATTGATGACAGCGGCAATGAGATTGTGGCAGTTTGCAATTTTGTCCCGGTTCAGCGGGAGGAGTATCGCATTGGTGTTCCTTATGCAGGTACCTATCGGTTGGTGATGGATTCTGATGCCGCAGAATTTGGCGGAAGCGGCGCTGCACTGACTTCGGTTCGCACCAAAAAGCTTCCTATGCACGGATTTGATCAGTCGGTTGCCTTAACCTTGCCGCCGCTTTCGGTACAGTATTATCGGTGCACACCTCGCAAAAAGCGTGCATCTGCTGTAAAAGAAGCCAAATCGAAAAAAACGGAAAAGCAGTCGGCTGCCGGCAAGAAGGCAAAATAGGATGCCATTGAATTGAAATTGTTCTAATCTTCAACGGAATCAACGCACAATGACAGTCAGTTTCTCTGACTGTGAAGCAATAAAGGAGGCCTCTACTGAATGTATATTAAAAAAGAATGTGTGGCGATGCTGCTGGCGGGTGGTCAGGGCAGCCGTTTGTATGCCTTGACCAAGGATATGGCAAAGCCGGCAGTGCCCTTTGGCGGTAAATATCGTTTGATTGATTTTCCGCTTTCCAACTGCACCAATTCCGGGATTGACACCGTTGGTGTCCTGACGCAGTATCAGCCGCTGGTACTCAACGATTATATCGGCAACGGTCAACCTTGGGATCTGGATAAGCTTCATGGCGGCGTGCACGTATTGCCGCCTTATCAGACCGCAGCCGGCGCCTCTTGGTATGAGGGTACGGCAAACGCCATCTATCAGAATATCAGTTTTGTCGAGCGCTATCATCCCGAATATGTAGTAGTGCTGGGCGGCGATCACATCTATAAAATGGATTATTCCAAAATGCTGGATTTTCATAAGGCCAATCAAGCTGATTTGACCATTGCTGTATTGGATGTGCCGCTTTCTGAGGCAAGTCGTATGGGTATTATGACCTGTGATGAAGCACTTCGTGTGGTGGATTTCACGGAAAAGCCGAAAGAGCCGAAATCCACATTGGCTTCCATGGGTATCTATATTTTCACATGGGATAAGCTGAAGAAATATTTGATCGAAAATGAAAATGCCAATACCGGTTCTAAGGATTTCGGCAAAGATATCATTCCTGCTATGCTTGCCAATGGGGAGCGTCTGTTTGCCTATACCTTTGAAGGATATTGGAAGGATGTAGGTACATTGGATTCGCTGTGGGATGCCAATATGGATCTGTTAAGTCCCAGCGAGCCTTTGGATCTGTACGATAAGGAATGGAAGATCTATTCTCGTCATGATAATATGCCGCCTCAATACATCGGTGCATCTGCCGAAGTAGAAAATGCAATGATCACCGAAGGCTCTGTGATCAACGGCAAGGTGGATTTCTCTGTGATTTTTTCCGGCGTTGTCATTGAAGAAGGCGCCAAGGTGCAGTATAGTATTGTTATGCCCGGCACTGTGATTAAGGCGGGTGCTGTGGTAGAATATGCGATCGTTGGAGAGGATTGCGTTGTGGAGCAGAATGCCCACATCGGCAGAAGCCCCGAAGAATACCATGAGAATCGTGATGAGTGGGGAATTGCTGTGGTCGGTCATAACGTGACCGTCGGTGAAGGCAAAGAGGTTGCCCCTAAGCAGATTCTTTCGGAAGATATTTAAGGGGAGGCGTATATCATGATAAGAACCAATCAAAATGTTTTGGGTTTGATTTTTGCCAGTATTCACGATTCTGCAGTCATGGATCTGACGAAGCTGCGTACAATGGGCTCGGTGCTGTTTGGCGGCCGTTATCGTTTGATCGATTTTCCGTTGTCGAATTTTGTCAATTCGGGCATTTCGCAGGTGGGTGTGATCACGAAGCGCAACTACGGCTCTTTGCTGGATCATGTCGGCTCCGGCAGAGAATGGGATCTGGCACGAAAAAATGGAGGATTGCATCTGCTGCCTCCGTTTAGTCATACCAGCTCTACCATTTACAGCGGGCGTCTGGATGCACTGGGCAATGTGTGGAGTTTTGTTGAGCATTCCAATGCCGATTATGTTGTGCTGACAGACTGCGATATTGTAACAACCATTGATTATCGTCCTGCTGTGGCGCAGCATATCCGCAGCGGTGCAGATATTACTGCCATTTATGCGAAGGGATTTTATGATCAAGCAACCGAAACTTCGGCTACGATTTTCGGTGTTGGCGAGGATGGCTTTGTCAATGATGTCATGGTGGATCCGCCCATGACCGGCGAATGCAATTTGAGCCTTGATATGTATATCATGAGCAAGGAGTTTTTGCGTCGTATCGTGAAAGAATCCATGAGCAGAAACCGATTCAGCTTCCGCCGGGATATTCTGTTGGATCGCTCTGCCAATTATCGTGTATTTGCATATGAACACAAGGGATATTATTCCAGAATTGATTCGCTTCCCAGCTATTTCGCAGCAAATCTGGCATTGCTGGATTCCAAAAATCGTGATGCATTGTTTACCAAGACTGCTCCGATTTATACCAAAACCAAGGACAATGCACCGGTTCGGTTCGGTTTGGAATCTCATATCAAAAATTCTTTGATTGCAGATGGCTGTATCATTGAGGGCAAGGTGGAAAACTGTGTGCTGTTTCGTGGTGTACGGATCGGCAAAGGCACTGTTGTGCGTGACAGTATCATTACACAGGATACTGTGATCGGTGAACGCTGTTCCATCCGTAATGTGATTACCGATAAGAACGTGAGAATTGCGGATGAAAGACAGCTGACCGGCTCCAAGGGATACCCGCTGTTCATCGGCAAAGGTGCACAGATCTGATTCCTTTGTGCCCATATCATAAAAGAGAAAGGAGCCTGATTTATGAATATTCTATTTGCATCCAGCGAAGCAAGACCTTATGTTGCGTCCGGTGGATTGGCAGATGTGGCAGGTGCGCTGCCGCTTGCTTTGAATCAAAAAGGACATGATTGCCGGGTTGTCATTCCGCTTTATAAATCCATCAGCAATGAAATGCGGGAGTCCATGACGTTTTTGGCTTCCATCACCGTTGATGTGGCATGGAGAAAGCAGTATTGCGGAGTGTTTTCTGCGGTTTCCAATGGCGTAACCTATTACTTTATCGATAATGAATACTATTTCAAACGGGATGGCATCTACGGCTTCTATGATGATTGTGAGCGCTTTGTATTTTTCAGCCGTGCCATTCTTGAAATGCTGCGGGTGATTCCATTTAAGCCGGCTGTGCTTCATTGCAACGACTGGCAGACTGCATTGACTCCGGTTTATTATCAGATTTTCTATAAGTATCAGGAAGGCTTTGATCAGATTCGCACGGTATTTACCATTCACAACATTGCTTATCAAGGCAAATATGGCATGGAGGTCATCAATGAGCTGATGGGCATTCCCATGTACCATTCCAATCTGCTGGAATATGATGGCAATGTCAATATGATGAAGGGTGCAATTGAGACTGCTGACAAGATCACTACGGTAAGTCCCAGCTATGCATGGGAGATTCTGGATCCGTGGTACAGTCATGGTCTGGATCGTGCATTGACCAATAAGCAATATAAGCTCACAGGTTTTCTCAATGGTATTGATGTGGAGAGCTATAATCCTGCAACCGATGAGACACTGACAGCACCATATCAGCATTACAGCATCAAGAAAATGGCCGGCAAGGCTGCCTGTAAGCGTGCGCTGGAGGCGGAGCTTGGTCTGCCGCAGAGTGATACCCCTCTGATCGGCATCTGCACGAGATTTGTGGCACATAAGGGTATTGACCTGATTCGTTATGTATTTGAAGAAATGCTGCAGCAAGGTCTGCGGTTTGCAGTGCTGGGCAGCGGCGAGCGGATTTACGAGGATTTCTTCCGTGAAATGGCATGGCGCTATCCCGAACAGGTGAGTGTGACGTTGGGATTTGTACCGGCACTTTCTCGTAAAATCTATGCCGGCTGCGATATGTTCTTAATGCCTTCTCAGAGTGAGCCTTGCGGTCTGGCACAAATGTATGCGATGCGTTATGGCACCATGCCCATTGTGCGGGAAACCGGCGGCCTGCGGGATTCTGTACAGGATGCCGGCGATGAAAACGGAACCGGATTTACGTTCAAAACCTATAATGCCCATGATATGCTGGGCGCGGTTTGTCGTGCAAGAGATGCCTATTATCAGCCGGAGCGCTGGAAGAGCATCATGCATAATGCCATGCGTGCTGATTTCAGCTGGGCAAATTCAGCCGAACTTTATCTGGGTTTGTATCGTGAACTGGAAAGCTGGAATCAGTGATCAAGTGATCCGCAGATAAGGATACTATAGATTTCGAGGAGGATCTATGAGACTCGATGGTTTTGGTCTGCTGGTCAACGATATGGCGACGATGATTCGCTTTTATCGGGATGTATTAGGTTTTGCCATTCAGGAAGATGAAACGACATCCAATGTCTATCTGATCAAGGATGGTACTTTGTTTCTGCTTTACGGAAGAAATGATTTTGAGGCCATGACAAGCAGAAAATACGAATATCTGAAAGGGATCAACGGCCATTTTGAAATCGCTTTGTATGTGGATACTTTCGAAGAGGTTGATCTCGAATTTGAAAAGGCAGTTGCCAAGGGTGCCGTACCGGTTTTACAGCCAACTACGGAACCATGGGGACAGCGAACCTGTTATATTGCCGATCCTGAAGGCAATCTGATTGAGATTGGCTCATTCAACAGACCGTTTGCGCAAAGATGCGCTGAACAGTCCTGACAGTAAAAAACAGCGAACCGTTTTAGAATCGGTTCGCTGTTTTTGTTTCACAAAGAAAAATTAGCTTTCGCCGTTGTTCTTTTCTTCAATACAATATCCTACAAAAGAGAAATCCAGATCCTTGAATGCAGACAGCAAATCTGCATTTTGTTTCAAGGTATTGATACAGTGCTCCGCATCAGAATCAAATCCGTTACGGCTTAAAAAGGCGATTGCTTGACTATAATTATTCCGGTTAAGGTGCAGTGCATAGATAATAAACGGAACAGCATAGTCTCTTACACAATTGGAATGAATCAGTTGGGGTTCTTCCTCCACCGAAGTACGGGCGTAATTTTCATCACAGATAAAGCCTGCCATAGCATAATAGTTGTCCTCGTTGGTGGGCGCACAGGCGATGGATTGCTCCAGCTCGCGATAGGCAGCTGAAAAGTTTTCGGAAGCACGATGAATGCGATATTGGATATAATGTCCCATATCATTTTCCGGCGCATATTCCATGGCAATGCTGCAGTTCTTTTCTGCCTCTTCCAATTGTTCCAGATTCAGATGTGCCAGTGCTGCATTTCTGTAGATCAGAGCCTGAGTGGCACTTCTGCTGTATTCCTGCAGCAGAACATCCTTCAGCAGAAGGATTTCCTTGTATTTTTTCAGGCGCAGATACAAATTGAAGAATGCCACAATGACATTATAAGTAACGTGTTTGGTGCTTTCATATTTTCCGTTTCGCTTGTTCACACCAATCATATCGTTGGCGATGACGAGCGCTTGCTCACGATTCTCATAGCTTTTTCCGAGTTCATTGGCAAGATAGATGTTGAGCTCCTCGTTGTCGGGATAGAGCTTGGCAGCATGTTCCAGAAACACCTTGGTCAGTGGCGGAACTTTGATATGGTCACGGCATAATCTGTAAACGATTTTGCAATCAGCCTCATCCAGATAGCCTTTTTCCAGCACATCGGCAAGAAAATCAGCGAACTCCCGCTTCATACCTTTGCTGCTGAATTCTTTCAGCTTATTGACTGCATCATCGCTGTAATAGATGCTGTTGTCAATGGCTTCATTGAAGATTCTGCGGATATCGGTAGCATGTTCGGTATGCTGATCGCTCAGACCGGCATTTTCCAAACGCTCCCGAAGCTTTGCGTTTTCTTTCTGGAGCTGCTGAATGCGTTCGATCATTTCCCCATCTTGGCTTGCACTGTTGATGCCCTGCAAAAGATGAGCAGGCAGTCCGGTGAAGACATCATGTACCGGACTATCGGAGTCGGCAGAAGAACCGGTTTCGCAAACAACAATGCGTTTTTCCAGCTCTGCTATGATCGTATCCTCCGAAAAGCTGTCGATCCAATCCGGATCGTAATACAGAACATTGACTCCGTTGATATCAAAGGGCAACGCATCTTTTTGATCCTTACGGCACATCAGAATGGTGCCGTTACGGTTCATGGTATGACGGATGCCCAGTTCATATGCGACATTCCAGTTGTGATCGGAAAGATCCGCCACCACCAGATCCGATTCAGCGATGTTGATGATGACGTTTTTCATAATATGACCGCCTTGACCGGTCATATCCTGCCGGATGCATTCATAGCCTTTCTTTTCCAATGCGTTTTGGATAATCATGGAATATAAGCGATTGAAGCTTTTATCATAAGGCATAATGACAAATGCTTTTTTCATACAAGAACCCCTCCAAATCGTTCGGATTTTATCTATAGTGACAGTTCTATTGTACCTTGTTTTTCAAAAAATGTCAATAGGATCAGATCCTGTGCAGAGAAGAAGTAATCCCGTCAGTGCAAGGAAAAGAATCTGCATGGCGTTTTCCTTGCATAACAAAGCACCTCCTATGGTTTCAATAGAATACCATAGGAGGTGCCAATGGATTATGCTCTGTTTTTGATCCAATGGGATTGCTTGTGAAAGATAATCGTTTGAGTTGGAATCGGGATAAGGGATCGGCTGCTCAACGATTCCGAATGGCATCAATCGGACGCTTGGATGCAATCTTCATAACAGGCACGAAGCTTGCAATTGCTGCAATGGCAACACTGATGAGGAACAGCAGAATCACTTGACGGATGCCGAAATGCAGGATCGTCACCAGAATGCCCGCATATGTGCGCATCACCCAGTTGATGACTGCAACACCAATGCCGCAAAGCACCGCAGAGATCACAAAATTGATCATGGCAATGACAAAGCTTTCGGAGAAGAAGATGCGGAATACATCGTTGGAACGTGAACCGATAGCACGAAGAATACCGATTTCCTGCTTTTTGTAGCTGATACTGGTGGTAATGAAGTTTGCCATCAGCAAAGCTGCAAAGATAGCAAAGCCGATACCGATATACAGGAATACCTTTGCCAGCACATTCAGCACTTCATTGACGGTATCCAGCTCATAGGTCACGGCATTTTGCAATTCATAGCGTACATTGGAATCTTCACGGTAGCAGTAGCGGACAAACTTCTCGATTTCATTACGCTCGGTGGGCATACAGCCTACCGCACTTTGATAGATGCCATCGGTATCGCCTGCCAGCATATGTGCCAGTTCATCCTGCAAGATCGTACAACGACTGTAAGGGCTGCCTTGCTTGAAATAGCCCACGATGCGAACGCCTGTAATCTGCTTGTCAATACTGTCATCATACAGATAAACGTGGGCATCGATCGCACCTTGCAGAGGCTGAAGCAGTTTTTTGATTTCGTCTTCGGAAGGGAAGTCCTCACCATCGTCAATCAAACTACTGTAATTGTAATTGCTTGTATCATACACATCCACGCAGTGCAAATCAACGATGATTTCGTTCTCAGCAAGCGAATCTTTTTTGCCATCCAGCCATACAATTTCGTCCGGATTGACATTCTCCAATGTGGTTAAATAATTGCTCCAGATATCTGCACCCTGACCGCCGTTTTCGCCGCCTGCCCAGTAATTGCCGTCGGTCGCTTCGTACATATGCGGAGAGTGTTTCAGCAGTTCGGAAACTTTTCCTTTACCTACCATTGCCGCACCGGTCAAGCTGTAGGATGTGGCGCAATCCAGCTCAGACATCAGCATATAATTCAAGACCAGATCGGCAGTGCTCATGGTTTCGATATCCATGGTCAGCTTTTCATATCGGCTGATATCCAGCTTGGTATCTATAACACCGGTGATGGTATAGGTCACATCGTTGAGCACAAGGGTTTTGCCCACCAGATCTTCGGGCTTTTCAATTTTCTCATATTCGATCTTTTCTGACGGCGTATCTTCTTCCGGCTGTTCACCTTCGGGCTTATCATCATCAACATCACTGTAAGCGGATACTTTATCGGTATAGCCGCCTTTCACGAAGGTCTCATATACCAGATGACTGACTGCCAGCTCATTTTTGCTGCCATCGGGGTAAGTACCTGCGATCAGCTCATAGCCCATGCCTGTAATGGTGTCAGCATCAATTTCGACATAGCCGGTGAAGCGGCTGGGATGGATGCGGTATTCTCCTTCCGTCATCTCCACAGAATTATCATAGTGCTGGTTGAAGTTCGGATTAGACCGACCTACCGGCGTGAAAATACCCATTACATCAATGCCGGTATCCTTGGTAATGTTTTCCAGATCCTCCTCGGAAAGCAGATGACCCCAGGAAGACCAGTATTCATAAACGCCCTCTCCCCGCTTATAGGATTTGCACACGGAGATATAATCTACATTGCTGTCCATCAGCGAATCCGTGCAGGCGCGGATATGATCATAGGAACTAAAGGTATCCACCAAAGCAAACATGGAAAATGCAGCAACGGAAAGCAGAATGGTCATTACCAGACGGAACCGTTTGTGCTTCAAACTGCTGCAGCCAATCTTGAACGCGCTCTTCATGGGCAGTTTGGATTGAATCAGCTTGAAATTAGAACCATCTTGCTTTGGGATTTTGCTGGTATCCGTATCCTGGAACTTTCTTGAGCTGTCAACGAATGTCATCGTGACACCCGAATGCAGCTGATCGATATATTCGTTGATCTGAATACGATCTTCCTCTGTCAGATGATAGCCCGCAGGAATTTCCACTGTATTGCTGCGGAATACCAACTGCTGTGCTGCTACTTCTTTCTGCTCATCAGAAGCCTCCACATCACGGATAACCTTACCGTCTGCAAGCTCAATGATACGATCGCCATACTGTTCTGCATATTCCCGATCATGCGAAACAACAATCACAAGCTTTTTTGCAGAAAGACGTTTCAGTGTATCCAGCACCTGTCTTCCGGTATTGGAGTCCAGTGCACCGGTAGGCTCATCCGCCATAATAATTTCGGGATTTTTTACCAGCGCACGAGCAATCGCTACTCTCTGCTTCTGACCGCCCGAAAGCTCATTGGGTTTACGATTGCCATAGCCATCCAGATCTACATCATGCAGAATCGCAGCGATTTCTTCATCAGTTGCTTTCTTGCCCTGCAGTTCCAATGCAAGTGCAATGTTTGCACCGACTGTAAACTCTTCCAGAACATTGTATTCTTGAAAAATAAAACCTACATATGTATTGCGGTAGCTGTCAAAACGCTGCTGTGTAAAATCCTTGGAAGAAATACCCTTGATGATGATTTCTCCGCCGTCGTACTGATCCAGACCGCCCAGCAGATTCAGCATGGTGGATTTACCGCTTCCGGATTTACCGAGCAAAAAGACCATACCCGTTTCAGGGAACTGCAGAGATACATGATCTACCGCAAGTACCGGCTGTCCTTTTTTCGGTTTGTACGTTTTACATAATTCTCTGGTTTCTAACATTATGATGTTCCTCCTGTCTTATCTGATATGTTGCTTTATCAGACTGCATTGCTATTATAACAGATTTTTCTTTAAGAAACAAGCAGGGATTTTCTTAAGTCTTTATGAAGAATTGCAGAAGATCCTGTTTGCTCTTATCGAAATCTCTTGCTGCTGCGCTGCTTTTCTTTATCATGTTAGTGCGCTACAGTTTATGATTCGTTACAGATTCAATTAAAATTCGTCACATTAAACAAAATCGGCATAAAAATTCAAGTGTCGGATGGCGCTGTTGTATCGCATTGTACATCAAAAAACGGACGATCTTGCCATCTCGTTTCTGTCTGATCTTTTTGCCGCTTTACTGTGTATCTTAAGAAAAGACGTTTTGCCAAGGAAATCAAAAATCGAGACCTTTTCTTGAAAAATTCCGAGCAAAACGTCGGTATTTGCAATTGCCGTCATTTTTTCGATCTGAAATCTTGACAGCTTTTTTTGTACATGGTATAATGTACAAATCGAAGGTTTTTTCGTAGAAAATATGAAAGGCTTGGTGAAAACATGAAACAGGATTTGATCGCAATCTTGGATTTGGGAAGTGAGCAGAACGCTGCTCTTGCACGCCAGATTCGTGCTGAGGGTGTTTACAGTGAGGTATATCCCGGTACGATTACTCTTGATGAGCTTGCCGGCAAACCCGGTTTGAAAGGTGTGATTCTGAATCCCGGCACAAATGCCGTCAACAGCCCTTCCGGCGTTGGATATCAGACCGAAGGACTTGCAGTTCCCGTCATCACCGCATTGCCTCAGGATTATCTTGGTGAAGTTTATCCCGAAGATGCACTGCGTGCATTTTTGTTCGATGCCTGCCACTGCGAAAAGAACTGGAATATGGAGAATTTCATTGAGGATCAGATCGCTCTTATGCGGGAACAGATCGGAAATGATCGTGTAATCCTTGCACTTTCCGGCGGTGTGGATTCCTCTGTTGTTGCTGCGCTGTTAATCAAAGCAATTGGAAAACAGCTTACTTGTGTGCACGTGAATCATGGTCTGCTCCGCAAGGGCGAGCCTGAGGAGGTTTGCCGTGTCTTCCGTGAGGAGCTGGATGCGGATCTCATTTATGTCGATGCTGCAGATCGTTTCCTTGATCTGCTGGCTGGCGTTGAGGATCCGGAACAGAAGCGCATGATCATCGGCAAAGAATTTATCGAAGTGTTCAATGAGGAAGCTGCCAAGCTGCAGGGAATCAAGTTCCTTGCACAAGGCACCATTTATCCGGATATCGTTGAAAGCGGTATGCAGTCCGGCAAGTCGGTCAAGGCACATCATAATGTTGGCGGTCTGCCAAAGGATATGAAATTTGAACTGGTTGAGCCGCTGAAGTATCTTTTCAAGGATGAAGTACGTGCATGCGGCAAAGCACTCGGTTTGCCGGATTCTATGGTTTATCGTCAGCCGTTCCCGGGCCCCGGTCTTGGTGTGCGCTGTATCGGCGCTATTACCAGAGATCGCTTGGAGGCTGTGCGTGAATCGGATGCTATTTTGCGTGAGGAATTTGCCAATGCAGGTCTGCAGGGCAAGGTTTGGCAGTATTTTACCTTGATTCCCGATTTCCGTTCCGTTGGCGTGCGGGATAACGATCGCTGCTTTGAGTGGCCTGTGATTATTCGTGCTGTCAATACCGTAGACGCTATGACTGCTACCATTGAACCGTTGGATTGGGCTTTGCTGGGTAGAATTACCGATCGCATCCTTAACGAAGTGAAGGGTGTCAATCGTGTGCTGTATGATATTACCCCGAAACCTACCGGAACGATTGAGTGGGAATAATTTCAGAGGTCGAAAAAAGCCTGTAATATCAAGGGTTTTCGAGCTTTTGAAGCCGCTTGTGGCAACAAAATGGCAACATTTTTAAGAGAATAATTGCAACCGGATTGTCGGTTGTTACCGATTGTCCGCAGTAGTTCTACTGCGGACAATTCGTTAATTGAGATAAACTGTGCGAGGAGGGCACTAATGAAGTTACGCAATTTCTTGTACTTGAACACGAAAGTGGTAGAGGACTATATCGCAGCGATTGATGGATACACCTACGACGAGGAAACGCAGGCAGTTGCTACCAGTAGCGAAGACGCCTTGACTGGAAAAGGAGCATTGGGTATTGCTTCAGGAAGCGGCTCTCACACTGGGAAACAATCCGAAGAAATCAAGAGATCTGTGCGCATCAGTGATGCAGCAAAGTTTGAAAAGGTTCATAAGTATCTGCGGTCGGACGAAGATGATGGACTGAAGTACTTTGAGTTTCTGACTGATGAAGACTATAACAGCTTCTATAAGGAAAAGTTCATGGACTTTACAGATCCTGTTGCACATATTCACGCAAAAACCGAGGGTACAGCAACATACAATGCACTTCTCTATATTCCGTCAAAGGCTCCTTATGAC
>JAFXJT010000046.1 GCA_017532085.1 Oscillospiraceae bacterium
CCCTTGCGGTGAGGACCATCCAGGATCATCTGATCGCCGGTGTAAGCGTGAATGGTGTTCATGATACCGCTCTGGATAGGAGCGTAATCGTTCAGAGCCTTAGCCATAGGAGCCAGGCAGTTGGTGGTGCAGGATGCTGCGGAGATGATGGTATCATCAGCAGTCAGAGTGTTCTCGTTAACAGAGAATACGATGGTAGGCAGATCGTTGCCTGCGGGAGCAGAGATAACAACCTTCTTTGCGCCTGCATCGATGTGAGCCTGAGACTTCTCCTTGGAGCAGTAGAAGCCGGTGCACTCCAGAACAACGTCAACGCCCAGCTCGCCCCAAGGCAGCTCGGCAGCATTTGCCTTAGCATAGATGGTCAGGGTCTTGCCATCTACGGTGATAGTACCTGCCTCATCATCAGCGACAACGGTGTGAACAGCCTCACCGATCTTGCCGCAGTAACCGCCCTGTGCGGTGTCATACTTCAGAAGATGTGCCAGCATGGAGGGCTTGGTCAGGTCATTGATTGCAACAATCTCATAACCTTCAGCACCAAACATCTGACGGAATGCGAGACGGCCGATACGGCCAAAGCCATTGATAGCTACTTTAACGGACATTGGAATTACCTCCTGATAATTTGATACCTATATTTTACACCATTTTTTCTCAAATTGCAAGCGCTTTGATAAAAAAATAACGTATTGCACCGAAAAAGCGGGATTTTATGCAGGATGCACGATTGGTTTTCGTATTTTTTGTGCATTCTGACAAAATCGAAGAAAATTGTCGAAATTCGTCGAAAATTTCCGAAATGTGGTGTATAATGTGAGTGCGAAGGAATTATCAGGGTATTTTTTATGTGGTTTTGATACAGACTACAGAGGATAGCAAAGGGCATATGTGATGAAAGAAGGAGGTGTTTGGATTGCGGTTATCGGATTCGATGCGTTTGGCGTTGGAGACATTATATTCCGACAGCAATGAGCCGATTTGTGTTGTAGATGGGACGTATCATATTCTTTGGACATCCGATTCCCGTGCCGAACAGCTATTGCCCTCTTTTTGTGCGGCGATGCAGGCCTCCGGTACGTATGCTCTGCCGATTCAGGGGAAAGAATACTGCTTTCCCGTTGGCAGTGATGCGGTCAAATGCCGCATCGAAATCCTGAAGGGATGCGAAGAAACAGTATATTTGCTTCGCTTTTCCTACACTGAGAATCTCCTGGATCGTCCTGTTTCATCACAGCCGCTGCTTGCGGTGTGTGCCGAAGAGATTCGTACCGCTCTTGCGGTTATGGTGCAGGCGATTGCGATGCTGTATGAGCAGCTGAAGGCTGTCAAAGCGGAGCCTGCCGCATATGATTCGGTGGATATGCTGCTTGCACCTTGCTATGAGCTGTTGAATCTTTCGCTTCGCTGCTCGGAGCTTGTTTGGTATGAGAGTGTGGATACCGAGCACACCGAATATCCAGCGGTGGATGTGGGACAGATATTGCTGAAATATGCAGAATCACTGCGGAAAATCACAAAGGGGATTCTGACCGTTGAAACCAATGATCCATTGGTGGGTTTGACGGCAGCACTGGATGCCGAACGACTGGAATTTGCACTTTTGATCATGTTTTTGCTGGTGCAAGGCGGCAGACCGACGCATACACTGCTGCGTATTGCCGCAGAGCGGAGTGATGAGGATATCGAGATCAGCATGTGTGCCGCAGAAACGGGAGATCATGCCGAGCGATTGCATCCGCCGCTGCCCCATCCGGATGACGGAACAGCATTGGCTGCACAAGCATTGCTGCAGCGCTTCTGCCGCACATTCCGCTGCAAATTGATGAAGGTGCAGAAAAAAGAGGGCGATACCTTGCTTTTGCGGATTCCGTTTGCTGCATCTTCGACAACGGTTACATTTCGCAATGGTGATTTTCGTTGTGTCGATCATCGGTTTTCCGATGCACGTGCCATGCTTTCTTCGATTCTCACCATGCGATATGGAAACAGTTGACGGCAGATTGTTGATATTGCATGAATTAAGGCTCGGTTTTTTGTGAATCCCGCACTTCATAAATTGTTCATTTTCTCTTGACTTTTTTGTCTCGGTGTGCTATACTGAAACTGGTATACCACCGCTGATAAATTTTGTTTGCTGTGGGAGACTCTGATTTATGAAGGAGGGCTATTATGTCTCGAAATCCAAAGAATCCAGTCCGACTTAAGGGCTTTACACTAATTGAGCTGATCGTTGTAATTGCGATCATTGGTATTTTGACTGCGCTGCTGGTGCCGACCATGAGCGGCTATATCAGAAGAAGCCGCTTGAACACCGCAAACAGTAATGCAAAAGTTGTGTTCAACTCGATTCAGACCATTTGTCAGGAATTGCAGTTTAAGGAGTGCGGCAAGAAAACCACGACATTCTATGGGCAGACCGCAGCAGGAGATGCCATTACAGAAGGTGCGATTCTGATTTATGCCGACGAGGGCAATGTGGAGCGTGTTTGGGTAGCGGCCGGCGCCGGTTCTGCATTGACGGAAGATGCTACAAAGATTCCGGATCTGGATGATAAATCGACCAAAGTTGCATTGATGCAGCGAATTGACCGTTTGTTTTCTGACAATTCAGAAGTAGCATGGGCAGTATATATTCAGAACTATCAGGTTCGTGCTGCATTCTGTGCAGATTCTGCCGGCACAGGTTATGTGGGCAGCTATCCGACGCAGCAGACCGAGAAGATTGAGGACGAAACCAGAAGCGGATCCGGTTGTCCCGATACGCATACCTGTTCCAAGTCTACCTGCCGCAATATCGAAGAGCTGTGTGAGACAGCTGATCTCTTGATTTCCCATTATGTTGATCCTGCTTGGGATTGAGAATTCACAGAATAAAACAGAAAGCCGCTTTTGATGCATTGATCAAAAGCGGCTTGTTTGTTGTCAGAAATCATGTGCGATTAATCGTACATGATTTCTTTTTTGCCATAGTAAGCATTCAGTTTATCGCTGGTAGAAAGCGTAAAGGTAACAGCGAATCCCAAAACCAGGGCAATCAGGAAGAAGGTGCAGGTCAGAGCAAAGCCTTCACCGCCGCGATGCTGGAACAGAAGAATGCTGCCGGGAATCAAAAGCAGCACAGAAGCAGCGCCAAAGAGGAAGGAAGTGAATCCTTTTAGCGGCTGAATTCGCAATACGATGGTGATGGCAAGGAGCGCCATGCCAATACCGGCAATGCGATAAATATTACCGGCAACATTGAGGAATCCGCTCAGTTCGGTACCTTCGGGGAAGGGCCGGGAGGCAAACAATGCCATACAAGCACCGGCAATCACACCCAAAATGGTCAGGATAATTGAAACGGGGAAGCCTGCTTGTGCCAGATCTGCAAGCTGCTGCTGACGCAAAGCCTCCATCTGGCGGCGAGACTCAGCCGGATCCTTAGGCGGAGGTGCCTCCTTCAGACTTTCCACAGCACGTTTGGCCGCAGCCTTTTTGGCGGCTTCCAGATCCGCTTGATCGAAGCTTACACGACGCTCCGGTTCAGGAGCAGCCTCTTCCAGCAGCTGAGAGGCATCCACCTGTGGCAATGCTTCCGTAGTTTTCTTTGCAGGAGCAGTATATGTTGCTTCCTCCAGCACAACACTGCTCTGTGCAGCTTGCTGCTGCTGGGAAAATGCTTGCTGTTGGAACTGAAGACGCTGCCGTTCAATGAATTCAGCCTTGAGCTCGGCAATCTCTTCCTGTGTATAAGGCGGCTGACCATTGTCTGCACGCTGCTGCTGTAAAATAGCGATTTGTTCCTCGCTGAGCTGTTGATAGCGAGGTGTCTGCTGTGCAGGCTTTGCATCCTCTGCACCCATGTCGGAAAGCAGAGAAGCGGCGTCCACGGGAGCGGGTCCGCTGCGCTTGGGTGTAGGCGTATAGCTCGGTTCCTCCAACAGAGGTGTGCCGTTTCTTTCATCCAGTCCGTTCATCCGGTTTTATCCTCCATATCAATTCTTTGGCATACAGTACAAGTATCATATACAGTAATTATACCAGAATTGTCGCCCGATTGCAATAGGAAATCGTAAATTTTGTAAAAAATCCGAGGCAATTTTACGAATCGGCGTCTAAGGGTCTTGTGCCGGTATAATTCTCACCCACAATGCGGTCATAGGTCAGCAGATCCAGCACAGCACTGCGCTGGGATTCTTCCAGAAAGATCGAAGCATACACAGGATATTCCTTGCTTTGCTCCATTACGGTAGCATAGAAGGGATCGACAGGTGCACCTGTCATTTCCAGAATCAAATTGTTGAGATAGAACGCAGAGATCATGGAATCGGGAACGGAATCGGTTTGCAGCGCAAAGTTGCTCCAGATCAGAGCGGTCTGCTCATGAAGCACCGTGCAGTTTTGGCTGTCAATACCCATAGCGCTATACAGGTTTCCTTCTGCACGCATGGAAGGGAAATGATCTCCCACGAACAGCAGTACAGTCGGTTCGCCGGATTCGGAAAGCGCATCGGTGAAATCTTTGAGTGCTTCTCCCGTTGCACGGATGCCTTCCAGATAGATATCCAGTTCGGTGCCGTTTTCGATCCAGTTATAGGGCTGATGGTTCTGCATGGTAGTGGTATGGATAAACATGGGCTGATCATGATCCTTCAGCAGCTGCTGCAGCTGTGCAAACACAGTCGCATCGGAGACATAGCCGTTGGGATAGGTTTCTACGGGCACGGTCAGATCTTCATCAAAGAGCATCGTATCAAAACCGAAGGTGTCATAGATGCGGTCACGGTTATAGAAGGTGCGGGTGAAGGGATGGACATAGGCAGTCTGATAGCCCAGATCCCGATAATAGGATACGAAGGAGGAGGGTGCTTCGGGGATAATCTCTGCCTGAGGTGTGATGGTATCCATTAAGGAACGGACAGGCAATCCGAACAGCAGTTCAAATTCGGTACGAACGGTGTAAGAGGCAAAGGTGGGGACTGCGACACGCAGCACCACACTGTCGGCAGCCACTGCATCAAAGGGAGCATAGGCATCGGTTTCCAGTTCGATTGCTTCCAAAGCACGGAAATCTGCAAAGGCTTCGGACATGACTACAATCACATTGGGATGTACATAGTCGCTGTTCTGCGGCTTTGCCGGTGCTGTAAGCGCCTGCTGCATCATAGCAGCGTCATAGCCTTCGGGTTTGCGAAGTGAATCCGCAAGCTTTTCGGAGGTGGTCTCCACGATAAAGGCAAGCATACTGTTGTTATTGAATTTTTCATTGGTAGAAAAAGCATTTTCCGAAGCGGAGGTATCGACTTTGAATACGCCGTATACCGAATGTGAAATGCCCGGCACACAGATGACAGCGACATATGTACCCAGACAGGCAGCTGCGGATATGACACGCTTGCGCAGCGGCGCAGTAAAGGCGGGATTCTGCCAGAACATTACGCCCAATACCAAAAACAGCAGCAGAACATAAATCACCAGCGGAAGTGTAATCTGAATATAGGCAAAGCTGGTGAGATTTTTGACATTGGGTGCCAGAGACAAATCGACAAGCTTGAAGTGATTGCCGTTGGTACTGAATTTGAACAGCTCTACTACACTGATGGTCATATAGAGCAGACCCTGCACCCATGCAGCAATCCAGACTCGATTCGTCAGCACAAGAATAAAGCAGTAAAGCAGATATGCCATAATGAAATCGAAAATCAGCACACTGGTACGATTCATGCAGAACTCCAGAAATTCAGAGACCTGCACAAACTGATTCAGTTCTGCCAGACAAACGATAAATACAGGGAAAAGCCATGTGAGAATCAGATTCAGAACACGGTCATTCTGCTGATTATGCAGACGTTCTGCCTGCATATGGCGATATTTCTCCCGGATTTTTGCTTTCCAAGCCTGCAGGCGGACAGCTGCGGGCTTGGGAGCGGATGCCGTGGAGGCAGGATTGACAGCGGGGGTGGTTTTTTCCTTGATAAAGTTTGGCATTTTTCTTATTCCTCTATTTCTCGAAAACGGGTGGATGCATTTGTGACGGAAGATTCAATCCGGTGTGTGCAGCAATGTTGCTTCCAGAGCGGCATCTTTGCTGAAAACACTGGTATCATCGGCCTCCAGCCGAATGGTCAGCGTGGTATGGTCCTCGGTCAGAAACCAGCCGGGAGAGGCAGCAAGAGGGATCAGCAATGTTCCATCCTGCGCGATAAAGTCCATGGAGATCGTTTCCCGGATCTCATGGGTATTGCAGACAAAAGAAACGGTACCGGCTGCACGACCGGAAAGTCCGGAAATTGTAAGCTGTAAAAAATCGCTTTCTCTGCCGCTGATCGGCTGATCAAAGGTAAGATCTGTACGCAGTACCGCACGCAGATTGTTGGTGCTTGACTGTATGGAAGCCGATATCGGCACGAGCGTTTTTGCAGCCTCGGATTGTGCCCAGACAATGGGCAGCATCTGCAGATCCTCTTGTGTCAGACGATAGATGAAGGTGCGCCATGCAGGGAGTGCCTGTTCGGGCAGATCGGTGCTCTTTGTCATAAACAGAAGATCTTTATAAGTATAGGGGACATAGCCTTCAGTCAGCAGCCATTCATATACAGAAAAGCTGCGCAGAGATGTGGTCATTTCATCAATCAGCGTACCGTTTTGCAGCAGAACCAGTTTGGGCGGATTGGCTTTCAGCTCTTCCAGTGCGATTTGCTGCATGGTGGAGTTGCTGATGTTATACAGTGAGGTATAGCGGGTAGGCAGCTTCTGATCCATCATCATGGTCATAGCAATATAAATGGTGCCGTTGAAAACGCTGTCTTCGGGATCGGTACAGACTGCCCGGCAAAGCTCCGCATAATTCTGGATTCTTGTGGCACGGGTTCCGGGCAGATAGCCGCTGCCGAGCTTTGGGATTCCAAGAGCATCCCCATCAATATAGACAGCATCTGCATCATGAGCAGTCCGTTTCACCTGCCAATCGGGAATGCATACCGGAAGCAGATTGCACATGGTAAATGCAATACACAGGATTGCACCGGTTGCTGCCATGATATGCTGTTTTCTTCGGATAGAAGCAGCGTTTCGCAGCAGGGAAAACAGCAAGGGCAATGCAACACAAACTGCCAGCATCATCCAATAATAGACAGCACGATCGCCTCCGTCATATCGGACATAGATGTAATTGGCGAGCAGCGGCGTACAGCAAAGCGTAAAGAGCAGCGCTTCCCATGTACCAAGACGTGCTTTGCGATCCCGTAAACGATTCAGCAGCAGCAGAAACAATCCGACAAAGATAAGAGCGCCGAATTTCTTCAGCCACTCCGGATCCAACGCCACAGAGGCAAGATCGGTTTCCTTCAGCATAGCGCTGCCGTTGGTTTCGGTGGTTGTGCCGGTGTTTTCAAGGATATACTGCACAATATGCAAAAACAGAGGAATGTAGCACAGCCCGACAATCAACAATGGAACGGCGCGGCGTATCCAAGGCAGACGGTTTTCTTTTTGTTTGAGGGATGCAAGCTCTTCTCTGCCCTCTTTTCGGGCGAATCGCAGTACCAGCACCGGCAGAAAGGCGATTGCCAGAACACCGCCGATGGAAGGATTCCATAATATGCCGAGAATCGAAAGCCAGATGAAGGCATAGAGACTGGCAATGGCGCTGGCTCTGATTTTGGGACTGTTGAGGATAAACAAAGTTAAAAACGCAAAGATCCAGCGGACAATATAATTATATCCCCATTGTGCAAATACGGTTGGATACAGCAGCGATTGGAACAATAAAAAGGCTGCGGTTTTATCCTGAGAGAACCAACGTACAAGCAGTGCAGCGCCGCAGGCAATCAGCAAATTGCCGCAAACAACGCCGGGAGAAAGTGCGGCAAAGCTGTGATCGAAAAACAAAGCTGCAGTGCCGCTGTAAACATAATCGCAAAGTCCGTGGATGGGATAGAAATCGAAGTAAGGCAAGCTGCCGTAGCTGAGCAGCTGCTGGGTGGGAATGGCATATTCGCCATAGTGAAACCAATCGGTGAGAATGGATGGATTGGGCAGACAGTAGACAAGCGCTGCCGTTGCACTCACCATGGTAGAACACCAGATGCCGGGCTTTTTCTTGATCAAATGGTACAATGCCATTGCCAGCAAAATGCCCGCAATGCAAAAACAAAACAGCATCCACGGAACCGAGGGATACAGGAATGTGATGCCATCTTCCGTTTCGCAAGGAAAACGCCATGCATAGCAAAAGCTCAGCGGCAGCAGCAGTTGTGCGGAGCGGAGCAGTGCCGCAATACGGCTTGCTGAGGGGCGAAAGCCTTGCAGCAGCACCAGCAGGAAATCCAGCCAGAGCACCACAAGACAGAACGGTTCCGTCAATACAGCAGCAAATTGCAAACCCAATCCTGCATAAAGACATTGCATCAGGATCACTGCTGTATATTGATGCAGCAAAATCGTCAAAAGCAGATCACGCACATCTTCACAGGATTGCTTCTGCCTCACAAGCAGCCAGAAGGCGGCAAAAGCGATCAGGACTGCCATCAGTACCGTGCTGCCGGAAAAGCGATCAAGCCAGATCTGACAAATGATCCAGATAGGGAGCAGCTCGGCAATGGGAGCGCGATCGCAAACCGGCTGCCATAGATTCAGCAGCAGACCATAAAGAACAAAGACAATCGGCAATCCAAACAACAGCAAATTCATAATATTCAGCTCTGCGGTTTTGTTGACTGCCGTCCAGGTAGCAAAGGTAACAGAGAATTCTTTGTATTGTTCAATCTGTGTCAGCCACCCGCATTGCCGGGCAACCGAAAATACGGTTAACAGGGAAAGCACGACCGCCATAATGAGATGCAGCGTAGTGTGAGGGATCAATAGCTTCCGCAGCAGCTCACCGGCAGAAACACGCTTTGACATGGGTTCATCTCCTTGTTTTGTATCAAGTGTATTGAGAGAGTACCGTCAGTGCTTCCAGATAAGAGATGACATCCAACAAGGTAAGACATCCGTCCAAATCCCGATCCGCAGCAGACAGTGCCGGTATGGAGGGGGCATTCTCCGCAAGCTCTGTGACACAGCGAGCCAGCAGGATCGCATCTGCAACAGAACGGGCTCCATCCTCATTTAAGTCAGCAAGCACAGGCAGTACGACATATGTAAAACCACTGCTTTTTTTGCAGAATGTTTCAGCGGGTGTATTTTCATAGCAATATGCCGTTACCGAGCCGGAAAAATACAGAGCATCAGTCGCAATGGTTTGCAAAGAATGCGGCAGATGGATCGTTTCCAGACCGGTGCAGAAGCCGAAAGCGAAGGTTTGCAGTTCTTTGATGCCCTCAGGGAGCGTGACTGCCTTAAGCGCAAGACAGCCGCTGAACGCGCTGTTGCCGATCATGGTCAGAGTGGAGGGCAGCTTCAGCTCGGACAGCGCTGCGCAGTCAGCCGCAAAGCTGTCGGGCAGCACGGTTACACCTTCTGCGATGGTCAATGCAGTGAGCGATGCACATTGTGCAAAGGCAGAACTGCCATAGACGGTACAGTATGGCAGTTCGGGAATCTGCTGCAGTGCAGAACAGCCCGAAAAAGCAAGGGTACCCAGTTCAGTGATTCTGCCTTGGATTTGCAGTTCTTTCAGCGCACTGCAGCCGCGGAAAGCCGATTCCGGAATGACCGTGACCGCTTCCGGGATGGTGATTTCAGTGATCTTTTGACAATATTGGAATGCACCGTTTCCGATTTGTGTGACACCGGAGGGAATCGGACATACTTCCAGCGCCTTGCAGCCATCAAAGCACAGAGGAGGAATAACCGTCACGCCTGCGGGAAGCTCTGCCAAAGTCAGCTTTAAAGACTGAGAAAAACAGCCGGTTCCGATTTCTTTCAGTGTATCGGGAATGACGATCGTCGTCAGCGCTGCCATTTCGGCAAACGCATAGTCTCCGATCGAAACCAGCGAAGTGGGCAGTGTTACCGCGCTGAGAGCATTGCAGTCATAGAAGGCGTAGTCTCCGATTTCTGTTACGGTATCGGGAATGGAAACCGTTAAGGTGGATTTTCCGTTATGATTCGGGCTGAATGCTTCCTCACCGATGGCAACAACCGGTGCACCGCCCAGTGTTTCGGGGATGGTGACATAGGGATTGCTGCCGATATATTCTGTGATGACGGCGCCCGTATCGGTCAGCGTATAAGCAAAGCCATTTTCCGTGAGCGGATCGGCATCTGCAGCCATTGCAGCAGGAGCAGGCAGTAAGCCAAGCAGGAGTACAACAGCATTCAGAACAGCAGTTTGCCGTAATGGATTATGTCGCAGTCGCATCATAAAGACAGCCTCCTTTGCAATACAGAATCAAATATGCTTATATTTTAGCACAAGAAACGCAGAATGTCCAGTGGTTTCCAACGATTTTAAGATTTTCTTCAAAATTTCAAAGAACACATCCTGTTTTTCTGTCACGCACATCTGTATCCACAAAAAGTACATTTATTGTGTCGGAAACTTTGTGAAAGCAGCCAATTGATTTTTTGTGACAAATAGAATATACTATATGGTAACAGCTATTGGATTGTTTGAGAAAGAAAGGAAGCTTGTGATGGCAACAGTACAATTGAAAACGGTTAAGTTTGGCGGCAGCAGTCTTGCGGATGCTGCACAGTTCCAAAAGGTCAGGGCAATCATTGAGGCAGATCCGGGACGTCGGTTTGTGGTACCCTCTGCACCGGGCAAGCGCCATGCAAAGGATACGAAAATCACAGATCTGCTCTATCGTTGCCAGAAGCTCGCAGCGGAAGGCTTGGATTTTTCCGAATCGCTGGAGATCATTCGTGAGCGTTATCTGGAGATCGCAAAATCCCTTTCCATCCGCTTTGATCCCACTGAGGAGCTGGAGAAGATCGGTGCCCATCTGAAAGAGGGCGCCACAAAGGATTATGCTGCCAGCCGCGGAGAATATCTCAATGGCTTGCTGCTCAGCGATTATCTGGGATTTCCCTTTGTAGATGCCGCTGAGGTGGTTTGCTTCAATGCTGCCGGTGTATTCCAGATGGAAGAAACCATGCAGAAAATGCGCAAGCGTCTTTCTGAGATGGAATGCGCTGTGATTCCCGGATTTTACGGTGCGGCACCGGATGGCGATATCATCACATTTTCTCGCGGAGGATCCGATATTACGGGTTCTTTGGTAGCAAGAGCCGTCCGTGCGGCAATGTATGAAAACTGGACGGATGTTTCCGGTGTGTTGGTTGCAGATCCTCGCATTGTTCCCAATGCGGCTGTGATCAATACGGTGACGTATGAGGAGCTGCGTGAGCTTTCCTATATGGGTGCTACCGTATTGCATGAGGATGCTATTTTCCCTGTGCGTGCTGCAGGCATTCCCATCAATATCCGCAATACCAATGATCCTTCTGCACCCGGCACATTGATTGTGGCGGATGACAGTGCGGAAAGCGATACGCTCACCGGCTATACCATTACCGGTATTGCAGGCAAAAAGGGCTTTTGCGCGATCAACATCCAGAAGGCAATGATGAATGCCGAGCTGGGCTTTTGCCGCAGAGTGCTTTCCGTGTTGGAAGAAAACGGAATTTCCTTTGAACATATGCCTTCCGGCATTGATACCATGACATTGATCTTGCCTGAGGATGCCATCCGAGGCAAGGAACAGACCGTGCTTTCCGGCATTCGCAAAGCAGTTTCTCCCGATCGCTGTGAGATCGAGCACGGAATTTCGCTGTTGGCAGTGGTTGGCCGCGGCATGCGTCGTACCAGAGGTACTGCTGCACGGATTTTCGCAGCATTGGCACACGCCCGCATCAATGTGAAGATGATTGATCAGGGCTCCAGTGAGCTGAATATCATCATCGGTTTGCTGGATGGTGATTTTGAAGAAGCTGTCCGCCGTATTTATGATATATTCATCACAAGCGTGACAGCGGCTGAAACCAATTGATTCTCTGTTCATGCCAAGCGCATTTCGTCTGTTTCGGATGAAATGCGCTTGTGTTTTATGTGGTTTTCCTTACATTTCCACACAAAATCGTAAAAAATTTGATTGACAAACCGTGGAAAGTCTGCTATAATAAAGCAGGCACGATCTTTGAAAATTTTTGTACATTTTCAACAACAAACGTGCGGATTGGGCAGACATCTCATACCGCATACTACGGAGGCATCGTATTTATGAATCCGATTATTATTACCATCAGCCGTGAATATGGCAGCGGCGGTCGAGAAATTGCGCAGCGCCTTTCGGAGCTGTTGGAGATTCCCGTGTTTGACCGCAAGCTCATTGATCTGACCGCAGATAAATGTGGCTATTCCACAAAGTTCATTCAAGAAAACGAAGAACGAATGACCAATTCGTTTTTATTCAATATTGCAGTAACAGGCAATTATTCGCCCTTTTATCATTCCGGCGATACGGGCGCGATTCCGCAGGATTATGTGTTTTTAACGCAGAGCCGGATCATCAATACGCTGGCAGAACAGCATAGTTCCGCTATTTTTGTGGGTCGCTGTGCGGATTATATTCTGCGGGATCAGCCGAATCTGTTCAGTGTGTTTATCACTGCGGATCTGGATTCTCGTGTCAAGCGTGCTGTGGAGGAATATCAGGTGCCTGCAGAAAAGGCAGTCGCCATTGTGACCCGAAAGGATAAAGCACGTCGTCGGCATTATAATTATTATACCGGTATGGATTGGGGTATCTGCTCCAATTATCACATGGTGCTCAATACAGGGAAGCTGGGGATTGCATCGGCTACGGGGATTCTTGCCGATGTGCTGAGCGATCGTCGATAAATTGCACGAATTTTTTATTATTTTCGAACAAAATGCCATATTGCATCCAAATTCCGACAATTTGCTTGCAATGCGGCAAAAGAATATGCTATAATAATCCGGCAAACAATTACTGTGATCCGCATCGGAGCAGTGTTCCCGATGCGGATGTGCGCTGTGCGCAGATGCAACAGCCGGATTGGGTGATATCTTTTGCAAAAGGGGCAAAGGATATCAAGAAAAGATAGAGAGAATCATCAGGATGCTATGAAGAATTAGGAGTAGAAAAGGGGGCCTTGCCGTGTTTCGGTTAAGTCGTCGTAAGATCATTTTGATATTGGCAGACTTTGTCATGCTTTTGGTGACTGCGATTCTTGCTTTTTACTTTTCAACACTGATGGGGTTTGCCATTGAACCGCCCAGCACGATTGCAGCGGTTGCTGCAATTTCGGGTGTTGTCTGTGTGCTGACTCTGTGGATCAGCGGTGCGTATGCCAAACTGTGGAGACATTCTACACGCAGAGATTATCTCCTTTGCGTCTATGGTATGCTGGCGGGCGTGCTGCTTTCTATGGGAATCATGCTTGCAACCGGCAAGACGATTCCGCTTTCGTTCTGGCTGTTTTACAGTATCACGAGCACCATTGCACTGGTGTTGTTCCGTGCATTGTTCCGAAGAGCTTTTCTGCGGGATGAGCCGAAAGCCACATCCAGTGATGACAGCAACCAGAAGCGTGTTATGATTATCGGTGCCGGTATTGCCGGCAAAATGCTGCTGTCAGATATTGAAAATGCACGTACGGATCCTTCCCATCCGGCATATCATTATCATCCGGTCTGTATGATTGACGATAATCTCAGTATTGTCGGCAATGTGATCAACGGTGTCAAGGTCATGGGCACCACTTATGAGATCGCCTCGATCTGTCAGAGAGAGAATATTGACCTGATTATTTTTGCGATTCCTTCCTCGGAAGAAAAGGATCGTAAGCGGATTCTTGATATTTGCGGCGAAACCAAAAAACCGATCAAGGTGCTGCCTTTTATTGCACAGCTGGTTCTGGGCGATACTCCCGAGGAACGCGTGCTGCTTTCTCAGGTGAAAGATATTGATGTGGAGGGCCTTCTTGGCAGAGAACCCATCACGTTTGATAAAAATGATATCCGTGAGTTTATTGAAGGCAAGGTTTGTATGGTGACCGGCGGAGGCGGCAGTATCGGTTCCGAGCTGGTGCGACAGATTTCCGAGTACAATCCCAGCCAAGTGATCATTGTGGATATTTATGAGAACAATGCTTATGAAATCCAGACCGAGCTGAATATGCGCTATGGCAAGAAGCTGAATCTTGTCACCCTGATTGCTTCGGTGCGTGATTATCAGCGCATGAGCCAGATCTTTGATCGCTATCGTCCCGATATTGTATTCCATGCAGCGGCACATAAGCATGTTCCGTTGATGGAATATGCACCCATGGAAGCCATCAAGAATAATGTGATCGGTACCTTTAACGTGGCGACATTGGCGGATTTCTTCCATGTCAAGCAATTTGTCATGATCTCAACGGATAAGGCTGTGAATCCCACCAACGTGATGGGAGCATCCAAGCGCTGCTGTGAGATGATTGTGCAGTATATGGCACAGAGTAAGACCAATACCAATTTTGTCACAACTAGATTCGGCAATGTGCTTGGCTCCAATGGCTCGGTGATTCCGCTGTTTAAGCGGCAAATCGAATCGGGACAGCCTGTTACCGTAACGCATCCCGACATCATCCGCTATTTTATGACGATTCCCGAGGCGGTTTCGCTGGTGCTGCAGGCAGGTGCCATGGCTAACGGCGGCGAGATCTTTGTGCTGGATATGGGTGAGCCGGTGAAGATCACCACATTGGCAGAAAACCTCATTCGTATGTACGGCAAGGTGCCCTATAAGGATGTTGAAATCCATTTTACCGGATTGCGTCCGGGTGAAAAGCTGTTCGAGGAGCTGCTGATGGATGAGGAGGGTCTGACCAACACCTCCAACAAAAAGATTTTCATCGGACAGCAGATTACCATTGAGCCGGTTACCTTTATGGAAAAGCTCAATATATTGCGTGATGCAGCCAATGCCAATAAAGCAGAGCTGACGGTTTCGTTGCTTGCAGATCTGGTGCCTACTTTCCAGCATAAGGAAATGGAACTCCATGATGCACCTGTTAAGGCAAAAGAACCGCTGCGGATGCAAGCATAACATATCGCAATCGAAAAAAGCACTTCTGATGGGATATCAGAGGTGCTTTTGTTTTTGGCTGCTTAGAAAAAGAGCCCCGCTTCGGGATCGTTAACCGATCCGAAAGCGGGGCTTTGTTAGCTGATTATGCTTTTGCAATGGATACCACGATATCACCATTTGCAGTCTGCACCGTTACGGTAGCATCCGGCTCAGCGATTGCTGCCATGGTACCAAGCGTTTCGCTGCAGATATATTCTGTATATGCAGCGGGATATTCTCCGTCGATCTGAATGAGAATGCGATCAGAGATTTCACAGCCGCTTTGCTTTCTGGCATCCTGGATATTACGTACCAGCTCACGTGCAACACCCTCTGCCTTCAGCTCCTCGGTGATGGTCAGATCAAGAGATACCACAACACCGTGCTCGCTCATGATATGGCCGCCATCCTTGGCTTGATAGGTCACCAGAATTACATCGGTATCAAAGGCCTCTTCGCTGCCGTCGATGGTAAGCATAGCAGCATCGCCGGTCAGACGGAACGCACCGGTTTTGATTGCCTTGATGAGCACCGGAATGCGATCGCCATACAGTGTGCGGATGGCATTGAAGTTCGGCGCATACTGTACCGCAGCAATATCAGAAACATCCTTCACCACTTCAACCTGCTTCACATTCAGCTCTTCCGCAATGACATCGGTGAACTGAGCGATGATCTCTGCCTGCTCGGAGGCTGCCAGAGCCACCCGCAGTACACTAAGGGGCTGACGGTTCTTCACACGGTTTTTGCTGCGGATGGAACGTCCCAGGGAGATGACGTTCTGAACCAGTGCAATTTGTGCCAGCAGAGCATCATCTGCAAAATTCGCAGAGATTTCCGGCCATGCGGCAAGGTGCACGGATTCTTCGCCGGTCAGATTGCGATACAGATATTCAGACAGCAGCGGAGCCACAGGAGCCATCAGCTTGCAGGTATTCACCAGCACATACAGCAGTGTATCGTAGGCATTCTGCTTATCTTCGGTCATGCCGCTGCCCCAGAAACGACGACGGCTGCGACGGATATACCAGTTTGTCAAGCCATCCACCAGAGCAATCAGTGCATCCACATAATGGTTGACCTGATAATCATTCATGTTGGCGGTAATGGTCTGCTGAGTATCGTAAAGCAACGCCAGAATCCAGCGATCCAACTGATGCTCGGACTTGGGAACAGGCAGTGTATCGGGACCATATCCGTCAATGTTGGCATAGGAGATATAGAAATTGCAGGCGTTCCAGAAGGGCAGCAGAACCTGCTGCAAAGCATCCTGAATGCCGCTTTCATCAAACTGCAGATCACCGATCAGCATTGCATTGGACTGATAAAGATATAAACGGAACGCATCGGTGCCGAACTGTTTCATCAGTGCCATAGGATCGGTATAATTCTTGCTGGATTTGGAAAGCTTTTTGCCATCTTTGGCAAGAACCGTACCATGTACTACACAGTTTGAGAATGCAGGGCGATCAAACAGAGCCGTTGCCAGTACGTGCAGATAATAGAACCAGCAGCGGATCTGACCGGTATATTCTACGACAAAATCGCTGGGGAAGTGGGATTCAAACCACTCTTTGTTTTCAAAGGGATAATGCTTCTGCGCAAAGGGCACGCAGCCGCTTTCGAACCAGCAATCCAGTACTTCGGGAATACGGTGCATGGTATGACCGCATTCGCAGGGGAAGCTGACCTCATCGACATACTGACGGTGGAGATTGTCCAGACGCTTTCCGCTTTTGGCTTCGATCTCATCCAGGCTGCCCAGAACCACTCGTTTATGGCATTCCTCGCACTCCCAGATCGGGATCGGTGTGCTCCAATAGCGGTTGCGGGAGATATTCCAGTCACGTGCATTTTCCAGCCACTTGCCGAATCTGCCGTTCTTGACGGTTTCAGGAACCCAATGCACCTCTTGGTTCAGTGCAATCAGACGATCCTTGATTTTGCCAATATCGAAATACCATGCATTCATTGCCTTATAGATCAGCGGCTGCTTGCAGCGCCAGCAGTGCGGATAGTTATGCTCGATGGTGCCATCGGCGACCGCCTTGCCCTCTGCATACAGGAAACGAATGACAGTGGGATTCATTTCGATGACATTTTTGGCATTTTCCGCTTCATAGAAATCGGTGATTTCCTCGGTAAAGCGGCCCTTTGCATCCACAGGGTTCACCAGTGGGATGCCATGCTTTTTACAGGTCCAGTAGTCATCCTCACCGAAGGCGGGGGCAGTATGTACGATACCCACACCTTCTTCAGAACCGACATAATCGGCGGTGACAACACGGAATGCACCTTTTTCCTTCAATTGTGCAAAATAGGGGAACAACGGCTCATAGGTCATATCCACCAGCTCTGCGCCCTTGCACTCCTTGAGGATCACAGGCTCTGCGCCAAAGATTTTTTCATATTTGGGAAGCACATTTTTGCAGGCGATGAAGATTTCTTCGCCAATGTCCACGAAGGCATAATCCAGTGCTTCGCCCACAGCCAGACAAAGGTTCGAGGGCAGTGTCCATGGTGTGGTTGTCCATGCGAGAAAATACACGGGCTTCTCCCGGATGACCTGCTCGGTTTTGAACTTTGCAATGATCCAGCGGTCCTGACGAGGACGAGTGGAATCGGATTCTCTGGTGTCGGAAATGGAAAGAGAAGTCTCACAGCGATGGCAATAGGGCGTGACACGATAATCCTGATAGATCAGGCCTTTTTCATAGCATTCCTTGAATGCCCACATGACGGATTCCATATAGGAAAGATTCATGGTTTTATATGCGCCGTCGTAATCCACCCAGCGAGCCATCTGTTCCACATATTCTTTCCAGGCTTCGTTGTTGCCGGAAACAATCTCATGGCAGGCATCGTTAAACTTTCCGATACCGATGCTGCGTTCAATTTCGTTCTTATCGGTAATGCCAAGTGCTTTTTCTGCCTGTGTTTCAATCGGAAGACCGTGGCAGTCCCAACCCCAGACTCTGGGAACAGAATAGCCGCGCATGGTCCAATAACGGGCGATCATATCCTTGATAAAGGATACCAGCACAGTACCGTGATGGGGCTTGCCGGTGGGGAAGGGGGGTCCGTCATAGAAAACGACCTCATCGGTTTTATTTTCGGTTACAGAGCGTTCAAATACCGTATTTTCACGCCAGAAGCGGAGCATATCCTCTTGGATCTGCGGCAGATCGGGCTTACCTGCAATAGGCTGATATTTCATAGCTGCGATACATCCTTTCCGTAGTTTGCTGTCCAAAAAGTGACAACAGTTCATAATAGTATATCATACTTCCAAAAAAAAGTCAAGGCGCAAAGCGAGAAAAGCGAGAATTGAAACCAAAATAATCCCTTCACGGCGCAAAGCACAAGAAGGGATTTTGAAAGATCGGAGATCAGAGGTTTGGTACTGTGATTTCCACAGGCTGCGGGAGTGTCCGCAGCAATGCATGAATGGATACTGCATCGGCAAGCCAGGGAGAAAACGCAGTGGCAGAACCGGCAGCAATACCCAAGCGTAAGGCATCGGCCATGGAGCATTTTTGCTGACAGCCTGCCAGAAATCCTGCCAGCATCGAATCGCCTGCACCTACGGTACTGCCGATTTCTCCTTGCGGTGCCGCCATGCGATAGGCTTTCTTGTCTTCGGTATACAGCAAAGCGCCATCGCCGCCCAAAGAGATCAATACATTTCTTGCGCCCATTTCCTGCAGCTTGGCAGCATAATACAGCAATTGCTTATTGCCGAGAATGGTATCTTGTGCAAAGAGGGCACAAAGCTCCGGCAGATTGGGCTTGATCAAAAAAGGATGATAGGATAAGGCAGCAATGAGTGCGTCGCCTTCGGCATCCACAGCAAAGTCAATCTCGTGAGTTGCAAGAACCGACATCAGATCGGCATATAGGGTGATGGGACAGCATTTGGGAATACTGCCGGCCAGCACGATGGTATCTTCTTTGCCATATGCCGAAAGCTGATGCTGCAAGGCAGTGAGCTGTGCGGCATCGGGCTGAATGCCGGAGCCGTTGAACTCGGTGACAGCATCCTGCTCCACAAGCTTCAGATTGATCCGATTCATTTGTGTGCTGTCAGTGCTGCGGATCCATTGTGCCGGAATACCGGCAGAGCGTATCGCCTCATCAATGAGAGTGCCTGTGAATCCTGCCAAAAAGCCGTGAGCAGTAGTGGGAATCCCCAGACGATGCAGAATCAACGAGACATTGATGCCCTTTCCGCCGGGGGTCAACTGTTCTTTTTCAGTACGGTTTACAGCATTCTTTTGCAGTGGATTCTGCAGCGAGACGGTATAATCCACCGCCGGATTCAGTGTGACAGTTGCAATCATAATCGTAGGACTCCTGTATCAAAATGCGGTCGTTTCGGATGGGCAGAGCATTATGGGAAGCAGATCTGCATGGCTGCGTAAAATACCAAAAAGGCGACTGCGCAAGCAGGCAGACCGGTTGCCGCCACACGCAGCAGAGCACGGCGAAGCAATGATTTCTGCTCGGCAGCAAGATATACCGTGCGGCAATCGGAGGATTCCGGCTGCAGATCGGGATAGGTGCCGGAGACAAAGCTTTCGGTGCGAATAGCAATGCGAATCGGCATATCTGTTTCGATGTTTTTGGCGGCAGGGTGATCGGTCAGCAAAGCAGCTTGATGGCGTAATCGGTTCCGATCGAAAAACTCCACCACAAGGATCGTGCCCTGCTCAGTGGGCTGTGCGGACAAGCAGGATGCGCAAAAGCTGCGCCATTGTCCAAAGGGCAGCAGAAATCTGCCCAGTGTATGACAGCCGACACCGAATAATACTGCCACGGAAAGACCGGTCAGAAAATAACGCCAATATTCAGCAGAAAACAGCAGCGCAGTAGAAGCAGGCAGCATAGTAAGCTCCTTTTCGTCAGGATACGCTGTCAGGCTTTTGGAATATTTCCTGCAGCGGGCGGATTTTTTTGTTATGCTGATAGCGCAGGAAGAATAGGGAAAGCAGCAGCGCTACGCCTTCGGCAATGGGGAATGCCCACCAGATCAGTGAGAGAATCTCTTTTTCTGCAAGGAAAAACGCAGTCGGCAGCAAGAACAGCTGACGGATCACAGCGATCACCAAGCTGATTATGCCATTGCCCAATGCTTGAAAGGAGGAAATGGCAATGATATTGATGCCGGCAACCAAAAAGGAAACACTGATGGTGCGCAATGCGGGAATACCGATTTGCAGCATCGCATCGGAGGGTTCAAACAAAAGCAGAAGCTGTTTGGGCAGACATTGAAAGACACCAAATCCCAGCAGCATCATAGAGACTGCACAAAGCATTGCCCAGCGCAGTGTTGCGGTCATACGCTTAGGATTGCGTGCGCCATAATTATAGGCAAGAATGGGTACCATAGCATTGTTCAGACCAAAAACAGGCATGAATACAAAGCTTTGGAGCTTGAAATATACCCCGAATACAGCAATGGCGGTTTCTGAAAAATGCGCAAGAATCCGGTTCATTCCAAAGGTCATGACCGAAGTAAGAGCAGACAACAGAATGGAAGGCAATCCCACCAGATAAATGCTGCCGATGGTTGATAAAGACAGACGGAAGCCTCGAATCTGCAATCGGATATCGGGATTGCAATACAGATTGAGGAACAGGCCTGTCAATGCAGCCAGCCACTGTCCCAGAATGGTTGCATAGGCAGCGCCTGCCACGCCCAGTTCCGGGAAGGGTCCGATGCCGAAAATCAACAGCCAGTCAAAGAGCACGTTGGTTGCGGCACCAACCAATTGCATGAACATGGAATAGGCAGTGCGGCCGGTGGATTGCAGCAGCCGTTCAAAGGTCACCTGCAAAAACAAACCGGTACAGCCGATGGTTACGATCTGCAGATATTTCATGCCATGTGTACGGATCTCATCAATCCCTGTCTGAGAGTGCATAAAGGATTGTGCAAAGAACAGACCGAACAGGAAAAACAAAACAGAGGTTGTGATTTGCAGCAGCAATCCATGGGCAGCGGCAGCATTGACTGCAGTCTGATTTTTTTGTCCCAAGCTGCGGGAAAGCAGTGCATTGATGCCGACACCGGTGCCCACAGCAAAGGCAATCATGAGATTCTGGACAGGGAATGCCAGTGAAACAGCAGTTAAGGCGTTTTCACTGATCTTGGACACAAATACACTGTCAACAACATTATAAAGAGATTGCGCCAGCATAGAAAACATCATCGGCAGTGCCATTTGCAGCAACAGCGGTGCTACGGGGCGAGTGCCCATTTTGTTTTCAGCCGGAGCTTGCGGCTTTGACATTGATTTCAACTTCCTTTGATTTAGAATTTCAGCTTCATTATAGCATGATCCCTCTTGCATTTGCAAGCAATTGCTCAAAGATTGGAATTTCATACAAAAAAAGGCCTTTTGAGGCATCAAATTCCTTTTGCAGCACACGAAAAGCGGCATCGAATGCATCGACGCCGCTTTTTTGTATGGAGTACAAGATCAGTGTTTGATAATGTCCTCCCAAGAGGAACTAACTCCCATCATATTGAACAGATAGTAGTTGAGGATATAGGTTGCATCATTCAGACTGTTGATGCCGTCATAATCCACATCCGATGCCATCCGCTGCTCGGCAGTCAGCTCAGAGGGCTTGCCGATCATTTGGTTGAGATATTCACAAAGCGCAAAAACAGCATCGTTTGCATTGACAGCGCCATTGAAATCCACATCACCTCGCAGGAGAGCGCGCACGGTAACGCTGCAAACATAGGTGATCGTTTCGCAGGTGACTTTGATCTGTGCCGTACCGTTTCCGACAGCAGTCACAACGCCGTTTTGATCGACAGTTGCCACGGAAGTATTGCTGGAGCTCCAGACACAACTGCCGGCTTCGGGAGCAGGGGAAAGTGATAGAGTATGGGTATCCTGCAGCGAGGTGAAGGTAATCGAGTCTTTCGAAAGCTTGCGCTGTGTTGGCTTCAGAACATGCAGCTTCGATGTGCAAGGCGCAATTTCGGTACGATTTTCACCATAGATATCAGCCCAGCTATCGACTTTTGTGATGATATCATACTTGGTGTCAGCCGCAGCACGTTCTGCGATATGCAGTGTAAAATAGCCCAGAATCTCTTCCCGGAAGGCATTCCCCTCCTCTGCAGCGAATGCAACGGAAAGGGTGTTGGAATCCGGATGATAATAGGATACAATCTTACCCTTCATAGAATCTGCGGGTGTAAACAATACCGCATAGCTCTCATCGTAATATGGGGTAAGAATGTCCGGCAGCGCAATGGATAAGCCAAGTGCAGTCAATCCGGTATTATCCTCAAGAACCAGCGGCACCTGGATATCTTCGCCTGCAAATCCCTTGCCGCTGAGGTAGCAGCTGCCCGGCGACATCAGCGTTGTGGTGGTTTCGGGGGCAGTGGTGGTCGGCGTGGTGGTAGTCGTCGTAGTTGTAGTAGTGGTGGTCGTTGTCGTTGTTGTTGTCGTCGGTGTTGTGGTGGTTGTGGTAGTAGTGGTAGTAGTGGTCGTCGTTGTCGTTGTCGTGGTTGTGGACAGCGACGGGATCGAGATGACTGCCGGAGAATAGATTGTATAAGGTACAGCCTCCAGCTTGTCATTGGAAAGCATTTCCAGCTCACAGTGGATCTCGTAAGAAGCGCCGTATTCTGCTTCGGGTGAGACTGTGAAATAGAAAATGGCCAGATCGCCATTCTGCGTACAATCCTTGGTGCCCATAGTTGCCAGAGAGATCACGTGGGTATCGGGATTATGATACGTGATTCCGGTGAGCTTCTGCAGAGCGGAACCGGGTGCATAATCGGCACCGGTGCCGTCCTCTGTCAGCAGGGGAATCAGCATCGGATCATATTGCAGAGCAAAGCCTGCGGATACAAATCCCGGATTGTTTTTGATAGAAAGCGTCACGGCAATGAGTTCATTTGGCAGTGCTGTAACGCTTTCCAGTGAAAATACAGCCTGGTCCGCTGCCGCCAAAGATTCTGACGGAACATGCGGTAATGCAGCAAAAGCGAATATGGCAGATGCAAAAAGTGCAATCGCCTGTTTCAGTCGTTTCATCATACGATAACAACCTTTCTGTTATTTGGGCGCATCCGATGATCGGGAGAGCTGTGCCGCAATTTCTTTCATGTAATCCGCCGCCGGCTGTAAGGATGTATGCTGATAAAGCATACGGCAGCCGACTGCGTCTTCGATTTCTCCGATGACATAGCCTCCGTCGGGATGACGCAGAACATCAATGCCGGCAAAATCCAGAGGCAAATGAGATTGCACCTGTTCGATCAGCCTGCAGATTTCGTTGTCGGGAGAGATGCTTTGCACAGAACCGCCCAGAGAATAGTTGCTGCGAAAATCCGAAGACGAGGTGCGGAGCATTCCATGATAGATTTTGCCGCCCAGCAAATAGACACGCAGATCCCAGCCCCTGACCATAGGTGCCTGCAGCAGAAACGGACGTTTCTTATGCCGGAGAATGCGCTCTAATGCAGCGGCATCGGCAATCCACTCCACGCCTTCGCCGCCATGTCCATCCAAAGGCTTTGCCACCATGGGCAGAGAATATGACGGCAGATTTTGGGTTTCGCAGTCGATACAATATGTTGGAGCCGCAGGAATCCCATGCTGCTGCAAAAATGCATAGGTACGCAGCTTATCATTTGTGATTGCCGTGACCGCAGCACGATTGAAGCATCGGATTCCTTGGGCTTCATAGGGCATTGACCAACGGGCTTCCCGACTGCGATTGATGATACAATCAGGCAACTCCTGTGGTGCATCGGCATCGGCAGTGAAGCATTGCAGCCGGATACCATATCGGGCTGCTTCTTTGCAAAGCTCTGCGGCGAACCATCGGTTTCGAAGAAGATCCTGCGGTTGATAGATCAGCCAGCCGTTCAATGTACTGCTTTCAGACGTTTGATCTCGGAACGGATATGCCACATAATATCCAGAGCAGGATTCACGCCGCAGCAATCAATGGTACTTTGCAGCTGCGGATTGGAATTGACCTCACAGATATAACGCTCGTCATCGGTGCGTCCTATGAGAATATCCACACCGGCAAAATCAAGACCCAGTGCTGCTGTGGCTTCCAGAGCCAGACGCTCCTCCAGAGCTGTGATGGGACGGGCACTGGCGGTACCGCCGTTGGTGATATTGGAACGGAATTCTCCGGCAGGTGCATGACGCTCCATGGCGCAGATCACCTTACCGCCCACTACGGTAACACGCAGATCGCGGCCGCGGCTGGGTTCAATATAACGCTGGAACAGACAATTGCGCTCACCGATACGAGCCAATACTTTTGTTGCTTCTGCGAGATTATGCACCAGATAAACCTGTTGACCGAAGCTGCCGTTGTTTTCTTTGATGATCATAGGCCAGCCCAGCATTTTTCCTGCCTGCTCTGCGGCAGCGCCATTGCGGTTACAGCCGGGGAATACGATGGGAGCAGGAATGGTATCGGGTGTGGGCAAACCTTTTTCTGCCAGCAGCAGAGCCGTTTTCACCTTATCATCGGCTGCGGCAATGGCAGTTGCTGAGTTGAACAAACGCAGTCCGGAAAGCTCCAGTGCACGAGCCAGCAGCACATCCTTATCCCAGAAGATGACGAAATCGGGACGCGGCTCACGGGCATTGCTGCCAATGATTGTCGGCAGAGCATCCGAGCTCCACATAGAATAGCGCAGTTCAGCCTTTTCGGCGGAATCTGCCAGCAGCTTGTAGAGAGAACGGAATTTTGCCGGGTTGTAGTAGCTGTTTACGATCAGCCAGCCATTGTAGGTTTCCATAATGATGTTCATGCTTCCCCGGTACAACGGAAGCATTCTCCTTTCCTAAACCTGTGATGTGAGTGGTTGATGACATCTGCAGTGACCGTCCGCAGATGGGTTCACAGCGCAGCAAGCGCTGTAAATTGCGTTTTCAATGCGGGATAAATCTGTCGATAAAGCTGATAGTATTGCTCATAGACCGTCATAGCCTCCTGATTGGGCAGACAGGTCTGATTGGTTTGGATGATTGCTTTGCAGGCTTCCGGCACGGAAGCATACGCATTGGTGCCGACGGCCGCTAGAATGGCAACACCCAATGCAGGGCCTTCCTTAGAGGCGAGCGTCTGAATGGGACAACCATAGAGATCCGCCAACATCTGCCGCCAGAGTTTTGAAGTGCCGCCTCCGCCGCATGCCATCATGGCGTCCACTTCAATTTGCATTTCACGGAACACCTCAAGACAATCTCTGAGTGAATAGGTCACGCCCTCCATGACGGCTCTGAGCATATCTCGTTTGGTATGCATCGCGGAAAGACCAAAGAAGACACCTCTTGCATTGGCATCCAGATGCGGGGTTCTTTCGCCCATAAGATAGGGCAGATACAGGAGCCGGTTGGCGCCAATGGGAGAGCATTCTGCTTCTTTGTCCATCAGATAATATTCATCGACACCCATCAAAGCTGCGGTTTCCTTTTCGCTGCCGCAGAACTGATCACGAAACCATTTGAGGCTCAGCCCTGCGCCCTGTGTGACACCCATAACATGCCAGCAGCCGGGTACAGCACAGCAGAAAGTATGTACTCTTCCCTTGGGATCAATCGAAATTTCAGAGCTGTGTGCAAATACCACACCGCTGGTGCCGATGGTAGTGAATGCTTTGCCGTTTTCGGCAACGCCGGTACCGATTGCAGCGGCAGCGTTATCGCCTGCACCGCCTACCACGGGAGTTCCTGCCTTCAGACCGGTCAAAGCGGCCATCTCGGCAGTCAACAATCCTGTAATCTCGGGGCTTTCATAGACCTTGCCCAACATGGATTTGTCGATTTCCAACTTTTGCAGAATCTCATCCGACCAGCAGCGATTGGGAATATCCAGCAGCTGCATTCCCGAAGCATCGGAAACTTCAGTGGCATATTCGCCGGTCAGACGGAAGCGTATATAATCTTTCGGCAGCAAAATGTGCCGGCATTTTTCATAGTTTTCGGGCTCATGATTGCGCACCCAGAGGATTTTGGATGCGGTAAAGCCGGTGAGTGCAGGATTTGCGGTAATGGCAATGAGCCGATCCGCACCGACGCGTGCGGTAATTTCCTCACACTCTGCAGCAGTACGCTGATCGCACCAGATAATGGAGGGACGAATGACTTGATCATTGGCATCCAGCATGATAAGGCCGTGCATCTGTCCGGAAAGACCAATGCCCTTGACCTCGTTTGCATCCACGCCGCTTTTTGCCATTACAGCAGCGAGCGTTTCAATGACAGCTTGTTCCCAATCCTGCGGCATCTGCTCGGCATAGCCGTTATGCGGTTGATAGAGCGGATATTCCTTGGCTGCAGAGGCTATGACGCTGCCCAGCACATCGAACAATACGGTTTTGGTGCCGCTGGTACCGATGTCTACACCAATATAATATGCCATGAGGAAGCAACCTCCTTACACGTTTTGTGTTTCCTACTATATTTCATAGGAATCGCATGGATCTGTTGTTTTGCAGTATGGGGATGCAGAGAGAATGCATATACCAAAGGGCAGATGGCGGACCGGAGTCCGCCTCTGCCTGATGGATCCTGTATCAGTCCAGATTGAACAGAATATTGTTGAGAAGCGATTCCAGCAGCTCCTGGCGGCCGCTGCACAGAGAATCGGTTACTTCGCCTTTTTCCAGCGCATACTGTTCCAGCTTTGCCATATCGGCTTTGCCATCGAGGATTTCTTTGCCGATACCGGTTGTCCAGCTTGCATAGCGATCTGCTACGAACTGATCCAATCTGCCGTCGGCGATCAGTGCACGCGCTGCTTTGAAGCCCAGTGCAAAGGTATCCATGCCGGCGATGAAGCTGTAAAAAATATCTTCGGGTGTATAAGAGCCTCTGCGAGTCTTGGCATCGAAGTTCAGACCGCCATTGGTAAAGCCGCCTGCCTTGATGACTTCATACATACAAAGGGTGGTATCATAGATGTTGGTGGGGAACTGGTCGGTATCCCATCCCAGCAGCGGATCGCCCTGATTGGCATCAATGGAGCCGAACACACCGTTTTCTCTTGCTACACGCAGCTCATGCTGGAAGGTGTGCTGTGCAAGTGTTGCGTGATTTGCCTCGATATTCATCTTGAAATCCTGATCAAGGCCATATTTTTTCAAGAAGCCGAGTACGGTAGCCGTATCGAAATCATATTGATGCTTGGTAGGCTCCTTGGGCTTTGGCTCGATGTAGAAATCACCGGTATAGCCTTGAGAACGTGCATAATCCACAGCCATTCTCAGCAGCCGAGCCATATTATCCAGTTCCAGTCCCATATCGGTATTCAGCAGGGTCTCATAGCCTTCGCGGCCGCCCCAGAAAACATAACCGTTGCCGCCCAGCTTGATGGTGGCATCGATTGCTTTTTTGATCTGCGCTGCTGTATAAGCAAACACATCAGCGGAAGGAGAGGTGCCGGCACCATGCATATAGCGAGGGTGATCAAAGCATTTTGCAGTACCCCAAAGCAGCTTTTTGGTAGGATCTGCTGCCATTTTCTCTGCAATATAGTCTACGATTTCATCGAGCTTTGCATTGGTCTCGGCAAGCGTGCCGTATTCGGGAGAAAGATCACGGTCATGGAAGCAGAAATAATCAATGGAAAGCTTATCCATGATTTCGAAAGCAGCATCAGCTTTGGCTTTTGCACGTGCAGCGGGATCACTTTCGCCCCATGTTTTATCGGCAGTACCGCAGCCGAACATATCGGTGCCGTCGCCGCCCATGGTATGCCACCAGCTCAATGCAAACTTCAGATGCTCCCGCATGGGCTTGCCGTCGATCATCTCATCGGGATTGTAATACTTGAATGCCAGCGGATTGGTCGATTGCTTGCCTTCATAAGGGATTTTGCCGATGTTTGGGAAAAATTCGCGCATAGTAGTAACCTCCTGTTCCGGATTCTTCTCCGGTTTATTTATTTTGAGAATGGGATCTCTGATACGGTCTTGCCGTAATCATTCCAACAAATATCCGTAACTTCTGACGGAAGGCACAAAGGTATTCTCTAAAATCGCAATATACTGACGGAAAACGGCCTTGCCATTGACATAGAGCACATCGTTTTCCGCAGGAACGCCCAATGTGGCAAGCTGTGTTTCGGTCAGATCGGCAAGAGGCATATCATAAGAAACCTCCAGCCCCAGCGATAAGAGCTGTTCATAGCCGATGGTGATGGTCTGGGTTTTCTCATAGAGCGTCAACCCCAGATCCTCTGCGGTCTGATTGCTCAGCAGATCTTTTTCGATGCAGATGCCCAGTGCCATGCGCTGACTCTTGGTCAGAGACGAGGCCTTATAAGTATCGGTATAGCCGATATGCAGACCCAGAATCTCCATCTGTGCAGAATTCAAGGTGAATACAGCATCGGGATTGAGCTTTCGGAGCTGCTTGGTAATTTCTTCCCGCGTTTCGGTTTTCCATTCGGTTTTGAATTCGGTCTTAGGACGCTCCAGATAGATGCGTTTATCATAGCCCATGGCATACCAGGTACAATGATCATATTGCCGATCGTAGGTATTTGGCTCCATGGAGACATACGTATTGCCGTCTGCGGTATCCTGCACCTCGATGACCTGGCAGCGATAGGTGCCGGAGGGCGAGATGCTTTGTTCGGCTACTGTTTCAATGGAGGAAGGCTTCAGAAGATCGATCACTGTGAGATAACAGAAAGCGCCCAGTACATAGATCATCAGAAAAATCGATCCGAGAATGGTTTTGGTGCCTTCCTTAGTACCGTTGGCGAAGAAGGTGATCACTCCCATAAGGCCCAGCGGAATCAGCAGCACAAGATATTGATAATTGAACAGGAAAATGATGAAATAGAAGGGCATTGCCGCCATGACGCAAAATCGGGTCAGGATCTGACGACGTGTAAACACCATGGCTGCCGTAAGTCCAAAGCAGATCAGGCTGATGCGCACACAGAAGGCAGTTCGCATTGCTTCAGGGATCTCCAGCCGATACAGCAGGCAATAGACCGAAAGCCATACAATACCGATCAGATACAAAACAGAAACCAAGGAAAGCACACATTGCGCAATAAAAATACCAAGCTGGAGCTTTGTCATTTTCTGCAGCGGCGTTTTATGTACCTTGCGTTTGCGCGGAGCAGATGCCGGATCGGTTTCATCTGTCTTGTTCCACGGGAGCTTTGTGCGGATGTTCTTGCCGAGCTGCATAAGCTTATCTTTACAGACCATGCAGCCATTGCGCAGCTTTTCGCCCATAGAGCCCAGCCATTTCTGGAAGGGCGTTTTGCCCGAAGACGAGGTTGGCTTGCCGCCGTTTCCGGCGGACTTGCTATGTTCACTCATAGTGCTTCCTTTCGGAATTCATCAAAATTCATACCTTACGGATTCTGGCATATTGTGCCATGACTTTTTTGGTGCCCACTTTATCAAAGGCGATCTCCAGCAAAGAATCTCCTGCCATATTGGCAACGCTGAGAATCGTGCCTTCTCCGAATACGGAGTGGCGCACACGATCGCCCACGGCAAAAGAGACCTCCTTGACGGCAGCGCGCTGTTTGTTCTGCTGCGCCATCTGCTTTTGCAGTGAGATGGATTGTACCGCATCCAGAGCAGGCGGTGCCTGTGTCAGAGAAGCTGCGGTGCTGTCATGCTTTTCGATCAGCTCCGGATGGATCTCCTTCACGAAACGCGAAGCAAAATTGCGGGATGTCATGCCATGCAGCATACGGTGCGAGGTGCTCAGCACATACAGACGCCGTTTGGCACGGGTGATGGCGACATAAGCCAGTCTGCGTTCTTCTTCCAAATCCTGCTGGGTATCCATGCAGCGCATATTGGGGAAAATACCATCTTCCATGCCCAGCAGGAATACGGTATCGTATTCCAGACCCTTTGCGGCATGCACTGTCATGAGCGTGACGGCATCGGTGCTTTCATCCGCTCTGTCCTGATCGGTGTACAGCGAGATTTCCTCCAGAAAACCGCCCAGTGTGGGTTCATCGGTACTTTCCATATAATTGAGGATGCTGGTTTTCACTTCCATGACATTTTCCAGTCTGGTGAGGCCTTCATCGCCTTGGCTTTTGAGCATATCGGCATAGCCGGTACGCTTCAGCACCTCGTCATAGAACGCATCCAGCGGCAGAGATTCGGAAAGCTCTGTAAGCTTATCAAACATTTTGGCGATCCCCTGCAGGACGGCTGCCTTACGGGACAAAACAGGATAATCCGAAGCGGTGCGCAGCACCTCCAGCGGCGTAATGCGAAGATCCTCGGCAATCCCGCCGATGTCGGCAAGGGTCTGCGGGCCGATGCTGCGCTTGGGCTCATTGATAATACGGCGGAACCGCAGCGCATCATGGTTGTTATTGATTACGCACAGATAGGCGACCACATCTTTGATTTCTTTGCGGTCATAAAAACGCAGACCGCCGTAAATCCGATATGGAACACCGCCTTGTGCAAGATGACGCTCCAGACTGTTGGAAAGAGAGTGGGTACGATACAGAACGGCATGATCGCCGTAAGAGCCGCCCTCTTTGACACGGGCGAGAATGGTATCTACCACAAAGGATGCTTCATCATTCTGATCCTGTGCTTTATACCAGTAAATCCGTTCGCCCTCATCCGAGGCTGTCCAGAGCGTTTTCTCCTTCCGTTCGACGTTGTTGCGGATCACGGAGTTTGCAGCTTCGAGAATGCGTCCGGTAGAACGGTAATTCTGCTCCAGACGGATGACCTTGCAGGCGGGGAACTGCGATTCAAAGGAAAGAATATTTTCAATGGTTGCGCCGCGGAATTTATAGATGCTCTGATCGTCATCGCCTACCACACAAAGATTTTCGTTCTTTTGTGCCAACAGACGAATCAGCTCATACTGCGCTTTGTTGGTATCCTGATATTCATCCACCAGCAGATAACGACAGCGATTCTGATAGATTTCCAATACATCGGGACATTCGGTGAACAGCTTTACGGTCAGCGCAATGATATCATCGAAATCCAAAGCATTGGATGCTCTGAGCTTTGCCTGGTAAGCAGCATAGAGCTTTGCGATCTTGACACGGCGGAAATCGCCTTCGGCATCGGCAAGCATTTGTTCGGGTGTGATCAGACGATCCTTGGCACGGCTGATTTCATTTGCCATGACTTTGGGCGGAAATGCTTTTTCCGAAATGCCTGCGCCGGTAATGGGATCGCTGACGGCAGGATCGGAGAAGCAGGCAGTGATGACACGCTGGCTGTCATCTTTATCATAGATGGTAAAGGTGCGGTCATAGCCCAGACGATCGATATGCTGCCGCAGGATGCGTACACAGGCGCTGTGGAAGGTAGCGGCCCATACGGTTGCGGCATCATCACCCAAAATAGACTCCAGACGGCTTTTCAGCTCGCCGGCAGCTTTGTTGGTGAAGGTGATTGCAAGAATATTCCATCCCCGGATCGGATTGACCGCAAGGATTTCTGAAAGGCGTTGTGCATCGGGTGCTTCGTCACCGTCGGCAACCGCCTGAAGATAGCGTTGTTCCTCGGGAGAAATCGCACCGCACTGGCCATAATAGGCATCGCCGAACTGCATCATAAAGGCGACTCGATTGACAATGGCGGTGGTTTTTCCGCTGCCGGCACCTGCCAGCACCACAACAGGTCCGTTGACGGTACGGACAGCCTCCTGCTGGGGCGGATTGAGTTTGCGTGATGTAAGAAGCCGGTCAATGGCGGCTTGTTTGAGTTGATCGATGGTTTGCATATTTGAAATCTGCTCCGTTTCTTCATCCAAGTGTTCGTGCTAAGTGCCTAAAGCGCCCATCAGCGCATTCAGTGCACAGGATGACACAATACCATTATAGCATAAATCTTGCTGCTTGAAAAGGGCTGAATTGTAAATTTTACGGTTTTTTTTAAAAAAAGCGATTTTGCGGATGCTCTTTTGAATTCCATTGAGATTTTTTGCTTTTTTTGATAAAACGCTTTTCTTTTTTGTCAATTTCCTGTATAATAGAAGTGATACCCTCTGCGGTGTACAGAACGACTCGAAGAATCGGGGGAATACACATGAGAATCAAAATTACCGAAAAACAGAAATCGGTTGCTGTATGTACAATCTGGGTCTTTGCGGTTTGCTTGCTGCTTTCCATTGCGGTATGGCGGTTTTCCGCATTGGTTGCGATTGCGAAAAAGGTTATTGCGGTGCTGGCTCCTGTAATCTGGGGCTTGGTCATTGCTTATCTGATGAGTCCGCTGCAAAACTGGATCGAAAAGAAGCTCGGAAAGCTTACGGATCGCAAAAAGGAACATCCTGTATTGCGCCGTTCCATTGCGGTCACCATTACCATTCTGCTGCTGCTGACGGTGTTGGTGGGATTGATTGCCATGCTGCTGCCGGAGATTGTGGAGAGCTTGAAGGGACTTATGGGAAATCTGCCGGAATATATGACCAATGCCGGCACCTGGATTGCCGATCATATTGCGGGGCTGAAGGAAACACAGCCTCAGCTGCATGCTGCAGTGATTTCCATGCTGGGCAGTCTGCAGAACGGATTGACCAATCTGATTTCCGAATTTGAGCCGAAGGTGGACAGCCTTGTCAGTGGTGCCAACCTCATCGGTTCGATTACCAGCGGTGCCTATTCGATCTTCAATGCGGTCAAGAATTTTGTGCTGGGCATCATGGTTGCCATTTATCTGCTTTATAACAAAGAACGGTATCTTGCACAGATCAAAAAGCTGATGTATGCGTTGTTCCCGGAGAAAAAGGTGCATACTGCACTGCATGTCGGTTCCCGCATCAGCTATACCTTCATGCATTTTCTTTCCGGCAAGAGTCTGGATTCCCTTATCATCGGGCTGCTTTGTTTTCTGGGCATGACGCTTATGGATATGCCGTATACGGTATTGATTTCCCTGATTGTGGGAGTGACAAATATCATTCCGTTTTTCGGTCCCTTTATCGGTGCGATTCCCAGTGCATTTCTGATTTTGCTTTCGCAGCCTTCCAAGGTGATTCCCTTTGTGATTTTCATTCTTGTCCTGCAGCAGTTCGACGGCAATTTTCTTGGGCCTAAAATCCTGGGTGATTCTCTGGGACTGCCCACCTTCTGGGTTTTGTTTGCGATTTTTGCCGGCGGCGGATTGTTTGGCTTTGTCGGTATGGTGGCATTTGTACCGCTGTTTGCAGCACTGTATACCTTCACAAAAGAGTTCCTGGCACAGCGGCTTTCCCGCAAGGGCTTGCCCTGTGATACGGACAGCTATATGACAGGCGACCCTGTCTTTGCAGAAAAGCTGCTGACGGCTCCGGAATCAGACCCTGTTGTCGCCGGAGAAGAAATGCCGCATGGAAAGGAGCAGGAAGATCAATGACAGCAAGAACACTTTATGAAGTACAGCAGCATATTTTGCAGCTGAAAAAAGAAACGGGTGTCTGTATTCTGGCACATAGCTATCAATCTCCCGAAATACTGGAAATTGCCGATATTACCGGAGACAGCTATCGGCTGAGTGCGATGGCAGGAAAAACCGATGCTGCACGTCTGCTGTTGTGCGGCGTGCGCTTTATGGCAGAGACTGCCAAACTGTTGAATCCGCAAAAACAGATCTATGAGGCCAATCCCAATGCCGGATGTCCAATGGCAGAGCAGTTTTCGCCTGAGGAGATCCTTGAAAAGAAACATGCGCTGGGTGATTGTGCTGTGGTGGCATATGTGAACACCTCAGCGGCACTGAAGGCGGTCAGCGATGTATGTGTGACCTCCTCCTCGGCGGTGGAAATTGTAAGGAATATGCCCCAGCAGGAGATTTTGTTTATTCCCGATTGCAATCTGGGAGCGTATGTCCAGCAGCAATGTCCCGAAAAGAAACTGCATTTTCTCAAGGGCGGCTGTCCATATCACGGTGCAGTCACCGTTGCGGAAGGGCAAGCTGCAAAAGCGGCACATCCGGAAGCGCTTATGCTGGTGCATCCCGAATGCAATCCGGCGATCTCGGCGATGGCGGATTATGTCGGTGCAACCTCCGGCATTATGCAGTTTGCAAAGCAAAGCGATGCAAAGGAATTTATCATCGGTACGGAAATCAGCATCGTCATGCATCTTGCGCTGGAATGTCCGAAGAAGCGGTTTTATCCGATTACCAGTCGTCTGATTTGTCCCGATATGCGGGTAACGACGCTGATGGATATTGAACGGGTTCTGGAGCAGATTGCAGCCGGCTCGGCAGAGGAGCTGCTTTTGCCGGATGCTTTGATGGCTCCTGCAAGACATTGTCTGGATGAGATGCTGCGTCTGGGCGGCTGATTCCGGTCCGGCATATCGGAAAGGCGGAATGGGCATACCATACAATACAATGATACATAGGAACAAAAGAGCAGCAGGGTGAGCAGTCTTCCGCACCGGAAATTGCGAACTGGTGGCTTCATCGGCAATCTCAACAGCGTTTGCTGATCATTTTGAGCGGATTTGGTTCCTGTGGAATATACGATGCGCTATGAACCGGAGAATTCTCTCTTGGGCGAAAATGCCATCGGTTGGTATATGCCCTGAGCTGGAAACAACATACCAAATCGGAGGTGACGATGATGCAGACTATCTCAGAACAGGAAGAAGCACCGGTTGCACAGACCGCATGGGACGATGAGGATGAAGCGTTTCTGCGTGAATGGCTGATGGAGCGGAAATATGCCCGCCGCAGACTGACCTTATGGTTTTTATGCGGTACGGTAATTGTTGTTCTTCTGTTTTATGCGGCAGATCACTCGGAGCATCTCTTTGAGATGATTGCAGTGGTCAGCTTTTTTGCAATGCTGATTTACATTTGGGCGCTCAGTTACAGCAATCGCAAGGCGATGCGGCAGCTCTGGGAGGAATATCCCGAGCTGCTTGCGACCAATGATGAATGGAGCATTCGTGAGACGCAGCATCGAAAGCGTTTTCATCAAAAACAATGGGTTATTCTGCTGCTTGGAGTTGTCGGTATGATATTCCTGCGCACGCCCTTTGTACTGGTGATTGCAGCGATTGCTGCAGCTTATGTGGGCCGTTCCGATCAGACGCTGCAGCAGGCACCTGTGATCGTGCGCCTGCAGGAGAATGAAAAAAAGCATACACAGCGTCTGGGCTGCCTTTGGGCATTGATCCCTGTCTTGGCAACCGGAGTGATTCTGCTGGAAAGTATGCTGGGCTTTGTAGCGAATGCCAGAGTCAGTTCCATGAATTCCAATGCCCGCTATGTGTATCAGACAGCAGCGCAGTGGCAGCAGGAGCAGGATGAATGCAATCTGCCCTTTGCCTTGCAAACACAGATCATCAATTGCAGCGTCCCTGCCGAGGAAGGCAGCTTTGCAGCTTATCTGCAGGATATGACAAGCTTGCAAGAGTATTGTGCTATTGTTTGTGATGAGGATGGCAAGGTACAGTATGCGCTGTATGCCAAAATCCCCATCACGGAAAACCAGCTTACACCTATGACGCTGGAAGAACAGCGCCGCATAGAAAGCAGTTTGTTTACCAGAGGGCAAGCTGTCGGCTGTTATCGTCCATAAGCATGACCGATGCGGCAGCAGCATTTGCTGTCGGATTTATATCAAGGAGGCGGAACATTTGAATATGCAGCAGCAAGACGGATTTGCAACACAATCCGCACCCGAACCGCAGCAAGATACCGTGCAGCAGACACAGCAGGCTGCACCCCAGGCGCATACCAATGCAGTACGTGATCCCGATGTGCGTTTTTGCCGCAACTGCGGCAAGCAGATCCAATGGCGGGCAGCCGTTTGCGTGCATTGCAATACCGTGCTCAATCCCGTAGCATATCAGCGTGCTCGGAAAATGGTGGAGGATCGCAATGCAAGAGTTACCAGAGCAGAGCTGATTCGCAGCGGAGTGTTCCCGATTTACGGCTTTTCACTTGCACGCCGTTATCAGCAGGATCGTCCGCAGGTTGCAAAGCCCTGCAGAACTGCCGCACGGATCGGCGCGGTGTTATGGTGCATTGCCATTGCGGCAGTATGCGGCGTGGCGTGGTATTTGACATCCATTGCATAATAGCTTGCATAGGTTGACTTTTTTGCCATTTTGTAGTACAATAAATCCGTATGAGTATCCGAAGATATCAGAATGTACAGAAAGGATTCGATTTCCATGACTTTATATGAAGAACTCAAGCGAAGAGGCTTAATTGCACAGACTACGGATGAGCAGGGTATTGCCGATCTGATCAATCAAGGCAAGGCAACATTCTATATCGGCTTTGACCCTACTGCCGATTCTTTGCATGTCGGTCATTTTATGGCTCTTTGTTTGATGAAGCGTCTGCAAATGGCCGGCAATAAGCCCATTGCTCTGGTGGGAGGCGGCACCGGTATGATCGGTGATCCTTCGGGCAAGAGCGATATGCGCAAAATGCTCACAAAAGAGGACATTGATCATAACTGCGAATGCTTCCGCAAGCAGATGTCCCGCTTCATTGATTTTTCCGAAGGCAAGGCTATGCTGGTCAACAATGCGGATTGGCTGCTCAATTTGAATTATGTGGATGTGCTCCGTGAAGTGGGTGCCTGCTTCAGCGTCAACAAAATGCTCACATTCGAGTGCTATAAGCAGCGTATGGAGCGTGGTCTGACCTTCCTGGAATTCAACTACATGATCATGCAGAGCTATGACTTCTATAAGCTCTATACCGATTATGGCTGCAATATGCAGTTTGGCGGCGATGACCAGTGGGCAAATATGCTGGGCGGTACCGAACTGATCCGCAAAAAGCTCGGTAAGGATGCCCATGCTATGACCATCACACTGCTGCTGAACTCGGAAGGCAAGAAGATGGGCAAAACCGAAAAGGGTGCGGTCTGGCTGGATGCCGAAAAAACAACACCGTATGATTTCTTCCAGTATTGGCGGAATGTAGGCGATGCCGATGTAATCAAATGTCTGAAGATGCTGACATTTGTACCGATCGAGCAGATCGAGGAAATGGAGCAGCATATGGACAGCGGCAAAGCCTTCAACGAGGCAAAGGAACTGCTCGCTTTTGAGCTGACAAAGCTTGTTCACGGCGAGGAAGAAGCGCAAAAGCAGCTGGCAGCCGCAAGAGCTATTTTTGCAGGCGGTGGTGTCAGTGATGATATGCCTACCACTGAGATTCCGGCTTCCGAGCTGACCGAAGACTGCATCGGTATTCTGCCTTTGCTGGTAAAGACCGGCCTGGCACCTTCCATCAGCGAAGCACGCCGCTTGGTACAGCAGGGCGGTGTTTCTGTGAATGATGAAAAGATCACCGATGCCAAAGCACAGATTTCTCTTGCTGATGCAGTGATTCTGAAGAAGGGCAAAAAAGTATTCCACAAGGCAGTAAAAGCATAATTTCAAGCCCTGACTTTGCGGAAAGGAGACAGATTACATGCAGCAGGATGTTGCAAAGCAGCTCAACCATATTCATGCACAGTGCGAGGTGTGTGAATCGCATGGCTATTCCGTTTCTGTGCATGGAAAATCCATGCAGGAATACCTGCGCTTTACGCTGCTGAAGTTCTTTGTATATCTGGGCAATAACAGCGGCAGCATTTCCATGAACGAGCTGGCGTATATTAACGATGCTCTGGGGTATATGATGTCAGCCGAACAGATTGATCGGTTTCATGTCAGCTGCCGGATCACCAAATACAGCCTGAAGGACAGCATGATCACTATGATGATGCCATTCCTTAAGCTGGATCTGGAAACCAGACCCATGGGAGGCATGAGTCTTGCCTTTGTAGAGTTTATCAATCAGGCAGGTTTGGATTTTATCCATGTGGATCATCGTAAGCCCGATCCTTTTGTGATGAAGGATCTGGCAGCTTTGGTGCTTGCTTTGCGCAATTATCGTATGGAATACATCACCGGTTGGGAGAAAATGATCGCAGAACAGAACCGGATCAATCAAGGCCCGTTCATTCCCGGCAGCGGGAAGAATTCTCCTTGGGGCAGTGCGGCTCCTGCTGCACCGCCAAAGCCTGCATATCCCAATCCACCCATCACGCCCGCAGCACCTTCAGGTTTCGGCAAAGGTCTGCCGCCAATCGTACCCGCACCGCAGCAGCCTCAGAAAAAGGATGAAAATGCATCGCAGACTCTGGAAGAGCAGCTTCAGAAGCTCAATGATCTGACGGGCTTGGATGCAGTCAAAGAGGATCTGAACAGTCTGATCAATCTGATTCGTGTGCGTAAAATGCGTGAAGAGCGCGGTATGCCGCAGAGCGCCATCTCCTTGCATATGGCATTTATGGGCAATCCGGGCACGGGCAAAACCACTGTCGCCCGTATTCTGGCAGGCATTTATCATAGCCTGGGCGTTCTGACAAAGGGTCAGCTGGTGGAAGTGGATCGCTCCGGTCTGGTCAGCGGATATGTCGGACAGACCGCTATCAAAACCAAAGAGGTCATTGAATCCGCGATAGGCGGTGTTCTGTTCATTGATGAAGCCTATGCATTGACTGCCAATACCGGCAAGAATGATTTCGGTATGGAAGCAGTGAATACATTGCTCAAGGAGATGGAAGATCATCGGGATGATCTGATTGTCATTGTGGCAGGTTACTCGGATCTGATGGAAGAATTCTTAGACAGCAATCCGGGCTTGCGTTCTCGCTTTAACAAGATTATTACATTCCAGGATTATATGCCGGATGAGCTGCTGGACATTTTCAAAAGCATCTGCACGAAGGCAGGCATGAAGCTGACCAAAGAGGCAGAGGATAAGGTGCTTTCCTATTTTGTGGAGCGATGCGGTTTGAAGCTGAAGAATTTTGCCAATGCTCGTGATATCCGTAATTTCTATGAGCGTGCCATTACCAATCAGGCAAACCGTCTGGCAAAGGATCCCAGCATCTCCGATGATGAACTGACAACATTGACGCTGGAAGATGTAGAAAGTATTGAGTTGAATTAAAAAGAACACTGCTTGATACGAAAAAGACGATTGTGTCTGATATATTGGGTTTTGTGATCAAAATAGCGGCAAGCATTGCAGCCGGAATCGTATTCGCTTGGATGCATAAGCGGCAGGCAGGCGTGCTGTCTCGATTGTTGACATACCAAAAGCCTTTGACCTCATCTGGGCAGAGCTGAGGATGCTCGTGCCGGATGACGTGAAAGATATGGAACTGAATTTACAACGAAAGGATTTATGATTATGATTCTGATTACGATGGAAAACGGCAAGCAGATCAAACTGAAGCTTCATCCCGAAGTTGCACCGATCTCTTGCGAGAACTTTGAAAAGCTGGTGCGCGAAGGCTTTTATAACGGTCTTTGCTTTCATCGCGTGATTCCAGGCTTTATGATTCAGGGCGGCTGTCCTCAGGGTACAGGTACCGGCGGTCCCGGCTGGCAGATTAAAGGCGAGTTCTTGGCCAATGGTGTTGCCAACAATCTCAAGCATACCCGTGGTGTATTGAGTATGGCACGTTCCGGCAATCCCAACAGTGCCGGTTCGCAGTTCTTTATCATGCACGAGGATGCACCTCATCTCGATGGCAACTACGCTGCCTTTGGCGAGGTTGTCGAGGGCATCGAGGTTGTGGATGAAATCGCAGCAGTCGCAACCAACTATGCCGATAAGCCTCTGAATCCTCAAATCATGAAAACGGTTGAAATCATTGAGGACTGATTCCATTCATAGAACCCCAAAAATCAAAAGAGCAGCCTGCCGCAACGGACAGACTGCTCTTTTTGTTTCTTATCGGAACCATGCTTTGTATTTGATGATCTCGCCGGTAAGGGTATGTACCCAGACCTCATATTCATAGGTATCTGTTTCAAATTCCAGTTCATAGACATAAACACCTGTACCCCGATCAATTTTGGCTTTGGTGAACACCACGGGTGTATCGGCGGATAGCCCGGCTTTTTCGATGGCGAGCCGTTTGGCTTCGGAAAAACCGAGGAAATTTGAGGTGTCTGCGGAGATTGGCACCACATCCACAGTATTTGCCATGCCGGTATATCCATCCAGCTCGATGGTATACTGTGTGCCATCCTCAAGGGTAAAGGCCAGCAGATATACGGATCCGCTGCGTTTTTCTTTGGTGAACGTCACATTGGCATCATTGGAAAGGATGCCGGCACGTATCAATGCCTGCTGTTTGGCTTCTTCGAGTGAGATCAGCTTGCTGGCATCAATGGCCTTGGGTTCTTCTACCTCATATTTGAGTACAGCACCGGTTTCCGCATGCAGCAATACCGTATAATGACGCTGTGCGGCATCGTAAAAAGCAAGCTGATAGCAATAAATATCATTGCTTTGATCGAGCTTTTCCTTTGTAAAGACCGCATCGTTCAGACCGGCGCAATCCAATGCAAGCTGACGAAATGTCTCCGGCGGCAAAAAGGCTTTTTGATCCACAACCATATCGGTATGCAGCATTTGATGATGCAGCAGAGCGCCGGTCTCTGCATGGAGCAGATATTCATATTGTGCATCTTTGTGAAGAAAAATGATCTCATACTGTGCCGGATTTTGTTTGGTGCTGAGCTTTGTGGCAATGAACACCACCTCTTCGGCGGTAAGAGAAGCATAGGAAAGTGCTGTTTCCTTGATCTGCGCCAGCGGCAGATAGGGCGACTCTGCAATCGCATCGGAGTCTTTTTCGGATTGCAGCCCGATCGCAGAGGAGGATGCATTTCCCAGCAAAGCATCGTTGCGCAGCGATGCTTTCTGCAATTGCCAGATCCAGAAACACAAACCCATGATCAGCAGCAGAAGAAAGGCGAGGGTTACGGCAGGAATCCACAGAGGCAGCTGAATGGTTTTGGGAGGCGGATGAATGGCGGTACGTGTATCGGAATACAACGATTCTTCCAATTCCTGTGAAGGAGGATCCCGATGAATCTCCTGTACAGTACCGTGACTGCGCATTTCAATTTTCATTCCTGCATTGCCTCCTTTCTGATATGATTATATCGAAAAAAAGACGCCTTGTCAAGACGGAAGCGGCAATAAAAAAGACCGAAACGATTTTCGTTTCGGTCTTCGACGTTTGATACAATCAGTCTGCGGTATAGGGCAGCAGAGCAACGTATCTTGCACGCTTGATTGCAGCGGTCAGAGCACGCTGATGATAAGCGCAGGTACCGGTGACACGACGGGGCAGAATCTTTGCACGCTCAGTCATGCACTTCTTCAGACGGTTTACGTCCTTATAATCGATGTTCTGTACCTTATCCACACAGAACATACAAACCTTCTTGCGGGGTCTTTTGCCGCCGCGAGGGCTTCTCTCATGATCCATAGCCATTGTAAATTCCCTCCTTTTCAGGAATTAGTATCATCGCACAGACGTTGTGCTGTCCGATGGGTTGTGCTCAGAACGGCACTTCACCGTCGCTGAGGATTTCTTCAAATTCGCCGAGATCACCGATCTGCAGAGCCTCTTGCTGAGGCGCAGGTGCTGCAGCGGGTGAAGCAAACTGCTGGGGCGTAGGCTGACCAAACCCACCCTGCTGAGCGTAACCGCCCTGCTGAGGAGCATAGCCGCCGCCTTGCTGTGCAGCGCGCTTCGATTCGCCGAAGCTGACATTATCAGCCTGTACACGCATCGAATAGTGCTTTACGCCGTTGTTGTCGGTATAGTTGTTGTTGCGCAGACTGCCTTCTACGATGATCATGCTGCCTTTGGTAAAGTAGCGGGAGATAAACTCTGCAGTCGCTCTCCAAGCATCGCAATCAATAAAGTCTGCTTCCCGTTCGCCGGTTTGCTTATTGGTAAACCCACGGTCAACAGCAACGGTAAATCGGCAAACCGCAGTACCGGAGGTCGTCTGACGGAATTCAGGATCCCGAGTTAATCGACCCATAAGGATAACTTTATTCAGCATAAAAACAACCTCCTTAAATGATCAGAATACAGGGGTTCGATCACTCTTTTACAGTGATCATGGAACGGAGCACGCCGTCGGTGATCTGCATCACACGATCCAGCTCTGCAGGGAAATCGGGAGCGGCGCTGAAGTTTGCTACGATGTAGTATGCTTCAGTCTCGTCGTTGATCGGGTATGCCAGCTTACGCTTGCCCCACTCATCAACTTCGCCCAGCTCTGCATTCTTTTCGATCATACCCTTGAACTTTGCCCACAGGTTCTGAACATCCTCTTCACCCTTAGCAACGCTCAGCACGATCATCAGCTCGTAATTTGCGGAAAGCTTTGCCATTGTTGATACACCTCCTTCTGGATAAAGCCCGTGTCAATGCTTACACACGGACAAGGAATCGGCAAAAATGCCGTACCTTGATATTATATCAGATTCACAACTGCTTGTCAAGCACTTTTTTCGCTTTTGGGCGATTATTTTCGCATCCGGTGCTGACGTTTTTGCATACGCCGCCAATTCACAAAGCCATAGCAGTCGTTGACGAGAAATATCACGAAGCAAAGTACCATGGGCAGACAGGCGATATCCCGCTTTGCGGCAAGCAGCCACAGGAGGATCAATACCAAATCATTCCCGGCATATGCCAGCGCATAATAAGGACTGCGCAGAAAAGTCAGTGCGGATGCTGAAAAACTGGTGGCAATCGAAGCCGTACTCCAGAACAGATTGGGTGTATGAAACGCCCGCAGTATAAAATAAAACAGCCCTGTGACAGCGACGGTCAGCACCAATACCAACCCAGAAACACGAGGGCGCAGAGCGGCGATCTTCACTTCGGATTTTCCTTTTGCATAGGGATGTTTCACCCAACTGATGAGTGCAGCCAGCGCAATGGGAGCAGTCATGCCCAGATAGGTGATCATCTCGCCCCAATACCGCTGCCGGAATGAAAGATAGGCATAGATCAATGCAAACATCACTGTCAGCAGCTGTCCCAACGGTTCACCCTTTGACACAAAGATCAGTGCCGTTGCACCGATGAGCAGCGCACAAAGCACTGCGCCATCGAAAGCGGGTGTCAGCAGCATTGCGCCTGCAATCAGCAGCAATGAGCCAAGCCATAGTGCCCATTCTCCACGAGTTAAGGTAGCAAAGGAATGAGAAAAGCGAATCGTTTTCATGGTAACGCCTCCAATAAAAAACATCCGTGATGTGCTTCTTCAAAGACCTAACGAAGCACATACGGATGTTCCGTTTCGGAAAGATTCCGTGTTCTACCCGGTGGCAGAATATTGTATTTTCTCTGCAGTTCAGTCCGCTGCAGCAGGTATGGGTTCGGTTTCTTCCGGCATTTCTGCGGCCTGCTGCGCTTGCAAAGCGGCTTGATAGGCTGCTCTTGCATTTTTTCGCTGCTTGCTGATCAGCACCACAGCGAATATCAGAATCAGAATGGCGTTTGCCATCATGCCATGCTGATAGATTGCCTTGCCGGGCACCAAGGGGTGATCGGATACAAAAGCACGCAGAGCAGGCAGCAGCAGCGCACCCGAAAGCAGCATAGGCGGAATGGAGATCCATCGCAGCACACCTTTTACAAGGCATACTGCTGTTGTGCAGAATGCCAGCAGCCAGAACGCGCTCTGGAATCCGGTAGAAATCCGTGCAGTGACGAAGTTCATGGCATCATTGACACGGTTGATGCTGCAAAATGTGATTGCCATGATCGAGCAGGTGATCAGCAGATGGGGCACAAAGCCTGCCGCACCTGCGGAAATTGTGCGAAGGATATTCTTTGGTGTCATGATCAGTTCACCTCCGCAATATAAAAGATATCGCTGGTGGGACGTCCGCCGTTGTAGGGCTGATTGTAAACGCCGCCTTGGAAGATCATCATTGCGCTCTGTCCGCCGTCCAGATTATAGGCGTTTTTGCAGCCCAGATCCTGAAACAGCGCAGCAAAATCCTGCATATCCAGTCCGACAGAGTAACCATCCTGTCTGCCGTCAACGGTGATGAAAACATAATGTCCCGGCTCGTAATACCCAAAGCCTGTGCGAGGATTGATGCCTCGGACATGGGAATGGAATGTTTCCGGTGCCTGATAATCCCTCAACAGCGCAGGACCGAAGCTCATGGTCTGATAGAGTCCATTCTGCATGGCAGCAGCGAGATTGAATTCAGAGGCGGATTCCACGGTGACAGTTCCGTCGTAAAACATCGAACAGACATCGTTGCGCATCGTATCTCGATAGAGCGTATAGTTTCGTACGATCACGCCGTTATCGCGAATGCCGTAATAATCGCCGTTGACCGCTAAGATGGCATTGTTGGCAGCAGCGATATTCTGAGGCCATTCTGTGAGGTTTTTACCATATTCGCCCTTTGCAAAGGCAGATTTCAGATTATCGACATAGCGCACATACACATCCGCAATATAAGCCACGCTGGAGCCCACCTGTCGGGTTTCAATATTGATGTACACATCATGGCTGCGGTAGCTGTTTTCCGTTACAGTGATCTGATCGCCGAGAGCAAACAGAGTCGGCCACTTGCTGCCCCATCCCGCAAGATCGTATTGCACTGCTGTAGTGGTTGTTGTTGTGGTGGTGGTAGAGGTGGAGGTGGTTGTGGAGTCTGTATGGCTTTCGGTACTGCCGGCCGTCACGGTGGTCTCATAGCTTTGCGTTGTAACAGAAGTGGTTGTTGTTTCGGTTTGTGCGGCAGAGTCCGTTTGCTCTGACAAAGTCGATGTACCGGTTGTTGTCGTCGTCAAAGCTGTTGTAGAGCCGTATGGATTCTGATTTGGAATCACCGCCTGCTGCAGCTTGTCCGGGTCTTTGACCAAGGATTCGGAGCGCACATGATGAAAATAGGAGAAGGTCAGGATACATACTGCCAGCAGCAGCACATCGCCCAGCAGCATCAGCGGCAAAGGCAGCGGCTTTCGCGGCAGCTTGTTTGTAAGATTTGCCATGGAAGAAGATCCTTTCTATCAGAAAAATCAGTCATGCTTTGGAGCGAAAGACCCAATCCTGCTGAATACGGAAGCTGATAAAATACAGTATGGTATCCACCAGCAGCTTGAGCAGTGCCACCACCCATTTGCTTTCGCCAAACGGCAGCGTCAGCAGAAAGACCAATCCATAGGAGGCAAACATCTGCAAAACACAGAGGATATAATATCGGAGCAGAGTCTGCTTTAAGGGCGCATCGCTGCGAAACACGGCTTTGCGATTGAGTGTATAATTAAACAGAGAACTGATCACGCGTGCAATTACCGTTGCAATCAATAAACGGGGGGATTTTGCCAGTTTTTTGAGCAGAATATTCAGCAGATTGAATATGCCGTAATCCAAAAGGAAGGAACATATGGAGCTGAGAAAGAAGCGGATAATAATGCCGTATACCCGCAGAGAATCTTTGATAGGACGAAAATGCGAGGTCTTGTTTTCGTCGATATAAATGGTACGGATGACCTGCTCTGCAAAGGGGATGCGTTTGTTTTTACAGACCAGCAGCATATTGGTTTCATATTCAAAGCGTTCTCCGTCGATTTCCAGCATCAGCGGGATGACCGATTGCGGGAACGCACGCAGACCTGTCTGGGTATCCGAGATCTTCAGTCCGCAGAAGGCACGGAAGATAAAGGAGGTGCATTTGTTTCCAAACCGACTTTTTGGCGGTACATTTTCCGCATCAAAATCACGCACACCCAATACAATGCTGTCAGGCTGCTGTTGCGCATCGAGCAGGGAGAGCATTTTAATCACACAGGCTTCAATATCCTCGGGATGATGTTGATTGTCCGCATCAATGGTGACGCAGCCCCGGGATGCACTGCGGTTTTCCAGATACCATGCAAAAGCAGTTTTCAGTGCACGGCCTTTTCCCAGATTTTTCGGGTGATGGAGCAATGCACAGCCGAATCGACTGACAGCCTCTTCAAAAAAATGCTGATTCTTCTGTGCAGAGCCGTCATCAATCAGCAGAATATCTGTAAATCCACGTTTTCTGATGCCTTCGACGACGGCGAGCAGCCGACTGTCGGGATCCAGTGAAGGGATGATGACTGTAATGTCTTGAAACTCGTATGCCATTGAAAAAGCGCCTCCCTCTTGTTCATCTGAAACACCTTATGTATGTGCAAGCAACATAGCACATCATACATAGACTATTATATCATGAAATCCTTGGAATTGCAAGCGCTGTTCCGAGCTGATTCAACAAAAACGGGAAAAATGCGCAAAAAACGATCCTTCTGTCAATACACAAGGGTATTGCAGAAGGATCGGTGAAGATTATTGCTTGGGGATCTGCCGCATAGCAGCATACAATACCTGCTGCTGCGGTTCGGAGCAGCCATGATTGCCCAGAATCAGTGAGATGGTATCCTGTGCGGTATATTCATAGCTTGTCAGCATAGCACACCAGGAAATGCCCTGCTGTGCAAAGAATTGCTTTACGGCATCCTGCAGAGCCGGTGTTTCCATGATGGTTTTCACCGAGGTCTGCGGACCATAGGAATAGGGCGATTCCACATCGGCATAGACCATGCAGGAGGCTTGCAGATCTCTTGAGGAAAAACCGGCGCTTATTTCATAGAAGCCCTCTTCAAAGGTCCACAGGTGGAGATTGGGATCATAGGAAGAAAAGGCGGTGCGATCCAGTGTGATGGAGATCGTTTTTGTTTCTCCGGCAGAAAGCGTCAGCTTACGGAAGGCCTTCAGTTCCCGAACAGGTTTTGTCAATGTGCTGTGCGGATCACGGACATAGAATTGCAGCACTGTTTTACCCTCTTTGCTGCCGCAGTTGCGGACAGTGGCAGTGATTGTGACGGTATTGCAAAAGCGTTCGGTTTCTGCATGCAGCGCAGTGACGGCAAAATCGGTATAGGATAATCCATGACCGAAGGGATATTGGGGCTCAATTTTGCGTGCATCATACCAGCGATAGCCGGCAAAAATGCCTTCTGCATATTGTACCTGCATCCCATCGCCGGGGAAATGCAGATAAGCCGGCAGATCCTCCAGACGCTTTGGCCATGTCAGCGGCAGCTTGCCGGAAGGATTCCGATTACCGCACAACAGATCAGCCATCGCGGAGGCTCCTTGCATACCGGGCAAAAACAGACAGAAGATCGCATCAAATTTCTGTTCCCATTGTTCTAAAGCAACGGGTGCCGCCACATTCAGCAGCAATATGGTTTTCATGCCCTTTGCTTTGGCGGCAGGCAGCAACGAGGCCCATTCTTTTTCCACAGCATCTGCAATGGAAATGGATTTCAGATCATTGCCCTCCTGACCGGGCAGCGAATAGACATAAAGGAGAGTGTCAGCGTGTGTCGGCATACTGTGAAGCGTGACCTGTGCAAACCGTTCAGAGAGCGCCTTGGAAAAGGGGACATTTCTTGTGGTATGAATTCCTGCACTGCCTTCGCCGCAGGTCAGCAACTCGGCAGCATGCTCTCCGTAAACAGCAAGACTTGCCGAGGAAGACAGAGGACAGCAGCCATTTGCATTTTTCAACAGGATGATTCCCTCAGCAGCCGCTTCATAGGCTGCATGATCGGTTTGTTCCAATGAAATTTCTCCGCCTGCGGGCAATGCATATTGCGCTGCAAGCTTTGCCACACGCTGCGCAGAAATTGCCAGAGCTTCGGGATGCAGTGATCCATCTGCCAGTGCATCTGTCAGCGGCTGAGGAGATACCGGTCCCGGCATTTGCAGATCGTTGCCGGCATTGATCGCAGCAGCCGGATGATAAACAGCACCCCAATCGGACATGACCAAGCCGTCAAATCCCCATTCCTCACGGAGCATATCATGCAGCAGGGCACGATTCTCGGTACAAGGCACGCCGTTGATCTGATTATAGGCGCTCATGACCGTAGCAACGCCGGCATCCACACAAGCATGAAAGCCGGGATAATACAGTTCATGGAGGGCACGCTCTGAAATTGTCTCATTGATGCTGAGCCGATTGGTTTCCTGATTGTTCGCTGCAAAATGCTTGACATTGGCTGCCACACCATGCTTTTGCACGCCCTTGACCATGGAGGGAGCCAAAGCAGAAATCAGATAGGGATCTTCGGAATAGCCCTCAAACAATCGGCCGTTGCGAACATCCCGATGCAGATTGACATTGGGCGTGCCCAGCAGCACGTGGACTCCATAGGCACGCGCTTCGGTTCCCAGTGCATCACCGACTGCCTCGATGACCTCGGGATTCCATGTGGCACCCAGCAGAATGCCGGGCGGATAGCAGCCGGGCGGAGTCATGGCGGGGAATCGCTCCCGCAGCTTCTCTGTGATCCAATCATAGAGCGCTTTTGCCTCCTCGGTTGCCAGCATTTCGGGCTGATAGAAGTGTTCGATCACATCAATTTTCGCATCCTCGCTGACATCGGTGCGGCCGGCAGCGCTGATCATATCTCCGAAAAGCTGCTCGAAATTCATGCCGGTACCGCCATCCAGCAGCTGCATACGGGGGATTCCCTGTTCCGGAATGCCGGCAGAGCCAAAGAAGGAGCCACCGCCTACCAGACGAATCTGCTGTTGCGGGGTGAGCTGTTTTTGTTCCATAACAATAACTCCTTTTTGTGGATTTGCTAAGAATTCTTGCATTCGATCTGTCGGAATGCGCCAAAATCGTTTAATGCATCCAAAAGCATATGCGGATCCATAATCCATGCACGACGGATCTGATTGGGATCCAGAATACGATAATGCTGCCGGAATCCCGGAGCACGATGATGCTGGATTCGCCAGCCTTCGATGGCAAATACGTCATTATACCAGAGCTTTCCTCCCATTGTGGGGAAGGGCAGATTGTTGCAGAAGCGCTCCTGATATCGCTCCAGAAAGACTTGGATTGCGGCGGCACTGTCAAATACACGCTGCATTTTTGCCGTCAGTGCAGCATTGATACTGCCGATATCACCATTGTAGAATGTGGTATGCTCCAGCAAAGCAAGGGTATCCCGATAGCCCTGCATCATACGTGAGCGAAGATGCTCGGGTGTAAAATCCAGCGTGCCCGAAAGCATGGTTCCCATGGATTGCAAAGGTTTGCATACGGTAAAGCTGCAATCGGGATATTGTTCTGCAAGATTATGTCTGCCCAAACGGGCAAAACGAGAATTCTGCACGCCATAAAGCGAAAATTCATGGTTAAGAGATACCAAGATCATGCTGCGATGCCCGTGTGCATAGAGTGCAGGCACGCAATGATCGCCCTCCGGGGTCAAGCCTCCATCCAGATAGGTGCCGTCTTGATAGGATTCGGGACGAAAGATTCCGGGGATCGCTGACGATGCCAGCAGCAGCGTGCGAATATCCTCGGCGCAAAGACCATTGAGCTGATGATATTCTGTGCAGCGTCTTGCGGTATGATACACGCTGACATGGATTGCAATGGGTGCATTGCTGACTGCTTCTAAAGGGATTTCATGCAGCAGGCGGATCAGTCCCTTGCGGGAAAACAAAGCGCCGTTTCCGCCATCGGAGAGCAGATCCTCGGGGCGGAGCGAAAGCCAGATCTGTGCTGCAAGCTCCCAATCACCCAGAGCAAACAAAACAGCATTCAAGGCTCCTACAGAACAGCCTGCCGCCGCTGTGACATGATCCAGCCGATGCTGTTCCGCCAAGGCTTTCCATGCGCCGATCTGAAATGCGCCCTTTGCGCCGCCGCCGGAAAGCAGCAGTCCGGTGGGATGATTCATAGGTCAAGAGACTCCTTTCTGCACAGAGCTTGATTGCAGCCCCGATGCTTGCTCTTTGCTTGGTACGGAAAGATAGTGCAATGTCTGTTCCATAGCAGAGAGCGCTTCAAGGGGCATAGGCTGCTCTGCATAACGGATCTGCGCAAAGGCATTGGTGATTTGTGCCAGCGGTTTTTGTGCCGAAGCAGAGAGCTGTGTCTGTGAATCGGCAAGGATTTCATAGGGGGTATCCGAAGGGTGCGGATCCTGCTGCCATGCGGGTGCCGTTAGCATCAGCCGATATCCCTCGTTGAATTTTGTCATAGAGGGAGCAGTTCCTTTCCACTTTTTGAATTGCTTTTTCCAAAGACGCTGTTTAGCCTTCGGGGATGCATGTGCTAAGGGCGCGCAGATGGTTTCAATATCCGTATATTCTTCGGATTCTGCAGCGTGGATTTCCTGTTTGCTGCGATTTGCCTGATGACGGCGCAGAGAAAGCGCTGCAAAATGCAGTCGGATTTGATAAAACCAATCGGAAAGCAGTGTTTTCCATATCCAAAGGATCGGCGGAATCAAAAGCAGCCAGAGCAGATTCCACCATGGATTGCCGTCTGTATTGTCGGGCAGCGGCGGTGCACCGGCATCGGGAACGGGCGTAGGCACAGCAGGCTTTGAGCCGCTCAGCGTTTGAATCAGATATGTCATACCCTGCAGGATCATACGCAGCAGCCATTTTCCGCCATTGCCCAGTGTTTCCATGAGAAACGCCAACGGCTTTGAAAACAAAAACAGCGCAGCGGCGATCCCCAGCACCAGCAGAATCAGTTGCAGATTGATACGGCGAATCTCCTTAGGGATGGGCAGCGCATCGTCACTGCGGCGATTGACCAGCCGAAGCAAGGTATATTGATTGCGAAGCAGAAGGAATATGGCTGTTTGCACGGCTGCCGCAGCGACGAAAACATACAGCGGCGGGGAAAGCGCTACGGAATTCAGTACCATTGCAGCAAGTGTATGCAGTGTCAGAAATCCCACAAAGGCATTGATATCAAAAAGCTGATCGGCGCTGCGTTTTGCACTGCCTTTGCTGTACAGAAGCGTCATGCAGGTCAACAGCACTGCGCAAGGAAGCCCGATCCAATGATGGCACAGCCATATGGTACCGATTGCCGCCGCAAGCATAACGGTATATCGTATCAGACGGATGGTAAGCGGTGTTTTGGCGTAATACTGTGCACAGCCTCTTGCGGTTATTGCGTTGAGCATACCGCAGAACAAGAGGATGCTGCAATAGAAAAGCGGTGGTATGACAGCTTTTTTTACAATACTGCTCAGCGTCATCCAGACAGGCAGCAGACAGAGTGTCCGTGCCGTAATTCCCAGCAGCTCCAGCAGGTGATCAAAGGTAGCAATGGGTTTTCGCATAACGGATGGATGCCCTGTCAAATCCCCAAAAGAGGAAGGGCACAGCTCCTTTCGGAAGTTTGCCTTCATTGTAGCATAAGTGCGTACTTTTGTCAATGCAAAGAAACATCGCTGCACCCGTAAGAGACGAGTACAGCGATGCGTTTCAAAGATCTTATTTCTGTTTGGATTCCAGTGCATACATCAAGGCTTCATAGGCTTTTACAAGACCTGTGCTGCCGGTGAAGCGGTTGAGACGAACGGTGAAATAGGAGTATTGTCCGTTCACCATCAGATAGAAATTATTGCTTGCCTGAGGAATGAAGGTGAGATGCGTTTCGGTGCCGTCAGGATGCGTATAGATGATTTCAGCAGCCGATTCGCCGGAAGGTACAGCGTTCAGATCAATGGCACTGATCCGCAGATCGGTAATGGCACGATAGAAATCCTGATACAGTGTCATAATATCATCGTCCTTCAATGCGTCGATATCGATGCCATCGATGGAATACTGCTCGTTGGCATAATCCACGGTAAGTGTAGTATCCATATCGTACAGATCCCCAAGATTGACATTGAGCTTGCTGACATCTTTGATCTCAATGTCTGCACAATAGGACAGTACATAATCAAAGGTTTCGTTTTCCAGGAAGCTGACCTCTGCTCTGTTGACCCGGAATACCTGTTTGGATTCTGTGAAATAGCCATACATCTGCGTTTCATCTGCCGCATCGGAGATCATATCACCGAACCAGATTTCAGATTCCATGGGGTGTCCGGCAGGACTCAGTCCCTTGACCTTGATGCGGTAGGCAGGTTCCGCAAGACCGTATTTTGCAAGATCTGTCGGATTTTCCTCCACAAAGCCCTGAATCATGACACGCACCAGCACATCCATCAGATCGGTGACGGAAGCATGATTGATGGCAAAGGGCTTGGGTTTGGTCATAATCCATGTATAATCCTTGTTGCGCTCCAGTGCTATGGTCAGCACATCGCCCCGGAACATCTCAAACTCTGTGACCTGTGTGCTGTACGTATCAAAGAGATACAGGTTTTTGAGCATATCCTTTGCGGAACAGAACACAGAACCTTCGGTATAGCCGATGGTGTATACATCATTGGAATCCGGCACCATGGCATAATAGGCGTTAAAGGTGGGCGTACTGTCACCTACATAAAGCACATAGGGATTTTCTTCGCCTCTTTCGGTGGTGAATACCTTCACTGTGACAGGATGATCAAAGCCATAAAGCTCTGTTTCCTGACAATCAAAGGCAACGGTTTTTTCGGTGTTCAGACTGCAAAAATAGTTGCAGATCGTGGCGACAACATAGGTATTGAGGTTGAACTGCTCTGCACTTGTCAATATCCAAGCGCCATTTTCGGCATCCCATTCAAAGGCAAAATAACCGTCATCGTTATCCAGAGTAACCTTGGTAATCTGCGTGCCATCGAAGGAAAACAGAGATTTTGCATTGCCGATCTGCTCTTTCTTTTCCTTATCGGAAGCGTTTTTGTCCACAATGAAATAAGCAGCACAAAGTACGATTGCAGCAATTGCCAGTCCGATAATCCAGCGAATGGGTTTCATGCGTCTTTCCTCCTCAGCCAGATGATAATACCTGCCAATGCCACAACGCAGGGCACCGCAACAAAGAGCGCAATCAAGCCGGAAGCCGCATCTTCACTGTTGATGTTAAGGCTGTCATAGGTTTTTTCCTTGTTAGCGATGTTCATATTGATATCGCTGTCGTACATCCAGGTAATGGTAGACAAAAACAGATTCAGCGGTACGATGAAATAGTTGGAATCTGTTGCCTGATCGGTCATGAACTCTGCAGAACCGAATACAGCCAGCTTTGCGTTTTTTCGCAGAGTATCCTCGGAATACATGGCAAGATACATATGCTGTCCTTCTATAGGCTCCGGATCCTCAAAGGCACCGCCGTAAGGCTCGCCATAGGCAGTGGTAGAGGTCTCAAGCAGGGTATCAATATTGCAGGTGGAATAGTTGCTGCCGAAAATGCTGAAAAAGCTGCGGGAAGCAGGCATATAGGGGATGAGTCCCGAATCCTCAATCAAGGCACCGGTCAGATCGGTTTCTGCCTCGGCGCTTGCAGGCATCAGATCACACATGAATGTGAATTTATTATTGGATGCATGCCGTGCGGAATCGGTTTCATAGATGCGATTGTAATCCATGCCGATACAGAATCGTGCCATCAGCGATGAGATGTTGGTATAAGAGACCTCGGAATCATTGGGCGTCATCAGCAAAGAGAGATTGCCGCCCTTGTCCAGAAATGCATTGATCTTTTCAAACTCGTCATCGGTGATGTCGTTGCGAGGTCCTGCCATGACAAGGATGCAGGCATCATCGGGCACCTTATCGGCATTGATCAGATTCAGTGCCTTTACGCCATAGTTGTAGTTTGCAAAGTTGGTCTGCAGCTTGGTATAGCTGCTCAACGGAGTTTCTCCGTGACCTTCCAGGAAATATACGGTAGGCTGTACGCCATCCACAACGGATTTCATAGCACCGGTGAGATAATTCTCCGCATTGAAGGTAGCATTGACAACATATTCGTTGCCTCTTTCATCCGTTGCGGTCTGATAGGTATACATCAGTCTTGCGGGCATACGTTTGACCATGCCGTTGTAAGAGAACATGAAGTCTCGCTCCGTCAGATTATAGACATTGTTGGGATTGAGATCCTTGAGCAGCTGCGGCTCGGTATCGGGATCAAAATCAATCAGATTGAAGCATTCATATTCATCATAGGCAAGCAGAGTACGATACAATGCCAGAAGCTCCAGCTCGCCTTCCATTTCTTCCATCGGCATCAGGAAGTAGACATCTACCTTGATGTTCTGGCGCTCCAAGGAATCCAGATAATCGGTTGTGGTTTTGGTAAGGGTATACAGACTGTTGGGGGTCATATCAAAATTGATGTTCAGACGACTGAAAATCAGATTCAGCGGAATGGTAACGGCAAGTATTAAGGCTGCCAGTGCCCATGCAATGGCAGTAAACTTCTTGTTTTTCTTATGGATATCCACAGTATTCATTGATTTTTTCCTCCTGTCCGGCTTATCCGCGACTCCAGCGGCGCTTTTCGATTACGATCACGGTCCATGCCAGCACCACGAAGGTCAGCGAGAGGAAGAACATCAGATCGGCAACGCTGAACAATCCTTGAGAGAATCCGACAAAGCGTTCCTCTGTGGAGAACCATTTGAAGATCTTTTCGGCAACGGGGATCGACTGAATCAGATCGGATCTTGTGAAATTATCCAGGAAGATAATGACGATCATAGCGGCTTCACCCAGCACAGCAGCCAAAATAGGATTATCGGTGGTGGCAGAAATCAGAACGCCAATGGCGATGCAGACCAATCCCCACAGGAAAAAGCCGGTATATCCGCAGAACAGATTGCTCAGAATCACAGAACCGTTCAGAAATGCTACCAGCGGGAAAAACAGAGAAAGCACCATCATGGAGAAATATACAGTGGCAACAGCCGAAAACTTTGCAATCACGATCTTGAAAATAGAGATCGGTGCGGAAAGCAGCAGTGTTTCGGTGCTGTTTTTGCGCTCCTCCGCAAAGGTACGCATGGTCAGAAGCGGTATCATGAAAATAAAATAGAAGAAATTATTGTAGAAAATATTCGAGAAAGAAAACTTAAAGACATTGGAATCCATGTTGGAGATTCCGTTGATAAAGCTCAGCGAGAATACCAGCATGAACAAGGCACTGATGATATAAGCAAAGGGAGAATAAAAATAGGATTGCAGCTCCTTTTTATATAACGCAAACATCAGCTGTGCACCTCCTCATCATCGTGATCATAGGGATTCTGCAAGGCCTCTTCCGCAAGACGATCTGCCTCCAGCTTTTGCCCCAGCGCCTCAAATGCTTCTTCACGGGTTTGTTGTCTGGGCTGTGCGGTCAGCTTGACAAAGACATCTTCGAGGCTGGTCTTTTCAATGCCGCTTTCCAGTACCATACAGTCAGCGGCGATCAACGCACTCATGATCGCTTTGCGGACAGGCTCTTCGGAAACCACCACACGATAACGATTGACACCGGTTTCAATATATTCGGTTTCACGCAGCTCTTTTACGCCGCTTATACTATTAATAATGTCAGATGCCTTTTGGACATCGCCCTCTATCTTCATCACCAGCACCGGATCGCCGGAAGTGGATGCTGCAAGATTCTCAATGGTATCCACCGCACGGATCTGTCCCTTGTTGATGATCACAACACGCTCACACACGGCACTGACTTCCGCCAGAATATGCGTCGAAAAGATAATGGTGTGCTCTTTGGCCAGATCGGTGATGAGGTTTCGCACCTCCATTACCTGTGTCGGGTCAAGACCAACTGTAGGCTCGTCCAGAATCAGAAACTTCGGAGAACCCAGCAAAGCCTGTGCAAAGCCGACACGCTGGCGGTATCCCTTGGACAGATTGCCGATGAGACGCTTCTGCACGTCGGTGATGCGCAGACGTTCCATGGCATATTCCACCTGCTTTTTCCGATCCCTGCGGGGAACACTTTTCAATCCGGCAGCAAAATTCAGATAATCACGCACGCGCATATCCGGATATACCGGCGGAAGTTCCGGCAGATAACCGATGCGGCGCTTGACCTCCATGGGATCCTTGGCAATGTCAAAGCCATCAACCACCACGGTACCGGAGGTGGAAGGCAGACATCCCGTGATCATATTCATTGTGGTGGATTTGCCCGCACCGTTGGGTCCCAGAAATCCCAGAACCTCGTGGTCACCGACAGTGAAGGAAATATCCTGAACTGCCGGGTGGGCGCCGTAATATTTGGTGAGATTTTTAATTTCAACCATATGTAATGAAGCCCCTTTCCGCTGCAGTGGTTGCAGCGCAACATAATATCACATTGTAATGTGACAGAGCGTGCTGTGCTGTTTCAAATACAGCACAGAATGCGATGCTTCAGCCCCCGAATCGCAAAATGGACGCTCTTTTTTATTATCGCAAATAAACATGAACGGAAAATGAATGAAATGTTACTGTTTTGTGAATGATAAAGACGAATGGCGGCAGTGCTTATTATAGCAGAATGATGTGTTTGCATTGTGAAAATCCCTTGAGAAAATCGTGCGGGGCGGCAGGAAAATCATAGTATTCCAATCAGAAAGCGCAGTCCATCGAGCGCTTCTCCCATAGATTGGCAGAGTGCACAAAAAACAGAATGCTGTTTTGTATGATTGTCCAAAAAGAGGGCGGGGCTCTTCTCGTTTTTCATAAAAGGGTTGACAAACCCAAATCGAATCACTATAATGAGAATAGGATTTATGCGGCATGAACTATGCATTTCTGTCGAAAATACGCCAAAAGCAAACAGCGCCATCATCGGATTGGATGCTTTTTCGGCAGATCGACCAACGGTGCGCTCGTTTCATTTGCTGCGATTGTGATGATCGCTGTGAAGAATAAAACGATCGTGCTTTTGTTGGGCAATCTTGCCATGCGTATAAGGCGGAGGCCGCATATTCACGACGCTGAAGGCTGAGGGAAGCACGGGAACCGCAGCGTTCAGCACGACAATCGGCATTTGCCGAAGCAAGCAAGCTCCGTGCAAAGCAACGGCGCAAGCCGAAATCACATTTTACGAGAGGGGAAAAAAGAATGCAATTCAAGAAGAACAGAGCGCTTCTGGCAGCCGTTTTGGCTGCAGCTATGGCTTCCAGCGCACTGATGACCTGTACCGCATCGGCAGCAGGCAGCCGCAAAGAGGAAGAAGCCTATGGCGACGAGACCTATGCACAGCGTTTCCTTTCGCTGTATGACGACGTTGTAACCAATGGTCAAGAGAATGGTTATCTGAGCTCCAAGAACACCGTCAGCGGTGGCTTCGGCATTCCTTACCACGCTGTGGAAGAGCTGATCGTTGAGGCTCCTGACTACGGTCACGAGACCACTTCCGAGGCTATGTCCTACATCGTCTGGATCGCAGCAATGCAGGATAACATTGCTAAGAACACCGATTACTACGGCGGTTCCAGCAATGATCTGGCAAAGGCATGGAAGACTATGGAAGCAATGATTCCGACTGTTCAGACTGGTTTCTGGGCTAAGAACGAGCTGAGCGCACAGGTATCTAAGGAGTATCCGACTGACATTTCTCAGTATCCTTCCGAGGGCAGCTCCGGCAACACCGGTGCGAACCCGATCCACAAGTACTTTACTTCTGCATACAGCTCTCAGGGCGGCGAGTATCTGCTGCACTGGCTGGCTGACGTTGACGACTGGTATGGTTTCGGCGGCTCCAAGGAGGGCGAGCTGGGTACCTTCACCTTCATCAACACCTTCCAGCGTGGTGACTCTGAGTCCTGTTTCGAGACCATTCCTCATCCTTGTATTGAGACTCTGGACTACGGCGATTCCGGCAAGCTCGGCATGAAGTTTGCATTTGAGACTTCTGCAGGTACCGCAAAGTGGTCCTACACCAACGCTCCTGACGCTGAAGAGCGTGCTATCCAGGCTGTTTACGCAGCAAACAGATGGGGCGTTTCCGATTCGTCCGTTACCACCAAGGCCGGTATGATGGGCGATATGATGCGTAACAACATGTTCGATAAGTACTACAAGGCAATCGGCTGCCAGGACATCAACTCCGATTCCAATGGTGGTGCCGGCTACAAGAGCGCTCATTACCTCATGTCTTGGTACACTGCCTGGGGCGGCGCAGCTGATGGCGCATGGGCATGGCAGATTTCTGCTTCTCACTGCCACCAGTTCTATCAGAACCCGCTGTGCGCATACGGCTTGCTGTATGACACCGGTCTGAACTCTGCAATGAAGGCTACCGATGCTACTAAGGATTACACCACTTCTCTCCAGCGTCAGCTCGAGATGTATATGTGGCTGCAGTCTGCACAGGGCCCGTTTGCAGGTGGTTGTACTAACTGCTGGAACGGTAAGTATGATAAGTATCCTGCTTCCGTTTCTACTTTCTATGATATGGCTTATGTCGCTCACCCTGTTTACGCTGATCCCGGTTCCAACTACTGGATCGGTAACCAGGTATGGTCCACTCAGCGTCTGGCTGAGCTGTACTACATCATCAAGACCGAAGGTGATGCCTCCAATGGCGCTGTTAAGCCCGGCGGCGTAACCATGGAAGCCGGTCTGTCCTCTATGCTGAAGAAGTGGGTAGAGTTCTTCCTCGAAGAGGTTGAGCTGACTGAGGATGGCGATTACACCATTCCTGCAACTCTGTCCTGGAACGGTCAGCCTGATACTTGGGACAAGACCACGACTTACAGCGCAAGCGCTAACTCCGGTCTGACCTGTGCTACTGATGCTCGCGGCAACAGTGACCTCGGTTGTGTATCTTCTCTCGCAAATACCTTGATCTGGTATGCAGCAGCTGAAGGCGTTACCGCTTCCGGCACTGTTGAAGAGGGTAAGGATACTGCTTCTTCTGCTCTGTATCTTGCACAGCAGCTGCTCGACCGTGCATGGGCTCTGGGCCGTGATGATATCGGTCTGTCCAGAACCGAGACCAATGGTTCTCTGACTCGTATCTTTGAGCAGCCTGTTTACGTTCCGAGCGGCGTTCAGGGCACATATCCCTACGGCGACGTTGCTAAGAACGGCATCAAGTTCATCGACATCCGTACTATGTATGAGTCGGATTCCAAGTTCCAAGAGCTGAAGGCCGCTTACGAGAAGGATATTGCTGCTGGTGCAGTCTTCGATGAGAAGGTTACCCAGTCTAACGGCAGCCCTGATTGCAGCGACTTCACAAATGTTGGCTCTGTTGAGCTGAACTACCACAGATTCTGGCACGCAGGCGACATCATGATGGCTCTCGGTACTATGTATCAGCTGTATCCGGAAGTAACTCCTTCCGATGCTGAAGCTGTTGATCCGCCTACCGGCGATATCAAGTGGGGCGATGTGAACTGCGATGGCGTTGTTAAGATCGATGACGTTGTTCTTCTCAGCCGCTATGTCGGTGAGGACACCACCATCACCGTTACTCCTCAGGGCGTTCTGAATGCAGACTGCGCTTACACCGGCAAGCTGGATTCTGACGACTCCACTGCAATTCTGCAGTACCTGGCAGGCCTCCTCGAGTATGAGGAGCTCGGCGATCAGTAATTCTCTGATTCGTTCCAAAACGGTCAGTCTCTTCGGAGACTGACCGTTTTTTTAATTTGTAACCGAATTGTAGCCTTTTACCCCTTGATTTTCAAAGTGAATTGTGATATACTATTATGATGAGTATACTGACATACTTTGCCCTTGTTATATTGCAATATTACCAAGGTTGAACAGATAGGAGGCTGAATATGCCGAAAAGCATGACAGGATATGGAAGAGCCCAATCCATTGTGGATGGCCGTGATGTGTTGGTGGAAATCCGTGCGGTCAATCACAGATACTATGAGTTTTCAGCGCGGTTGCCCCGTACATGTTTGTATCTTGAGGAGAAACTGAAATCCTTCTTGAACGGACAGGTTGCCCGTGGCAAGGTGGAAGTGAGCGTGACAATCACTCGGCCTGATGGCAGAGATGCACAGATCGTTGTGAACCGTTCCGTTGCGGAAGGATATGTACAGGCTCTGCGCACGCTGAACCGGGAGCTGGGGGATGAACATGCTCCGTGGTTGAAAGATGATATCAGTCTGACTTCATTGCTGCGTCTGCCGGAGGTGTTTTCGGTTACCAAGGCGCAGGAGGATGAGGATGCCATTTGGGCGCAGGTATCCGAGGTGGCTGCCGGTGCATTGGATGCTTTTGTATCTATGCGCCGCTGCGAGGGCGCTCGATTGGCTGAGGATCTGAGCGGCAAGCTTGCATTGCTGGAGTCTATGCTGGTGCAGATTGAGTCCATTGCGCCGTCGGTTGTCGATCAGTATCGGGAGCGGCTGCTGGCTAAGCTCTCGGAGGTGTTGAAAGATACCGCTGTGGAACCGCAGAGAATCCTGACGGAAGCTGCCATTTTTGCGGAAAAAACTGCAATTGATGAGGAAACAGTTCGCTTGCACAGCCATATTGCACAGTTCCGTGCGCTGCTGCAGGAGGATCAGCCCATTGGCAGAAAGCTCGATTTCTTGGTGCAGGAAATGAATCGCGAAGTCAATACTATTGGCTCTAAGGCGCAGGATCTCAGCATCACCAGACTCGTTGTGGATATGAAATCTGAGATTGAAAAGATTCGCGAACAGATTCAGAACATTGAATAATCATGACGGAATGAAAGGAAGGCGAACCCATGCGGCTTATTAATATCGGGTTTGGCAATATGATCTCATCGGCTCGGTTGGTAACGATTGTGAGCCCCGAATCCGCACCCATCAAGCGAATTATGCAGGATGCCAGAGATCGCGGCAGGTTGATTGATGCTACCTATGGCAGACGAACGCGTGCTGTGATTGTGATGGACAGCGATCATGTCATTCTTTCTGCCATTCAACCGGAAACCATTGCCGCCAGATTAACCGGCAGCAATGCAGTCGAGGAGGACAATGACGATGAATAAAGGAATGCTGATTATTCTTTCCGGACCATCCGGCTGCGGAAAAGGCACTATGCTCAAAGAAGTGATTGGCCGTACCAATTGCGAGGTTTCGGTTTCTGCTACGACACGCCCTATGCGTACAGGTGATATTGATGGTGTGCAGTACCATTTTGTCACGAAAGAGGCCTTTGAAGCCTGTATCCAAAACAATGAGCTGCTGGAATATGCCGAATACTGCAATCATTATTATGGCACGCTGAAAAGCAATGTTGAGGCAATTCGTGCACAGGGAAAACATGTGATCCTTGAGATCGAAGTGCAGGGAGCGCTTACTGTGATGGAATCCCACCCCGATGCGGTCACGATCTTTACGGTGCCGCCCTCACTGGAGGAGCTTCGTCGTCGCTTGCGTAAACGTGGTACTGAGGACGAAGCGACCATCGAAAAGCGTGTGGCTCGTGCCAAGGAAGAAATCCCCTTTGCACCACGATATCAGTATATCGTATGGAATGATAAGCTGGAAGATGCGGTGGATGATTTCTGCGCAATTATACAGGCAGAAGCCAATCGCGCCGTGAATTGTAAGGAAAGAATAGGAGCGTTGATCGAATCATGTTAAGACCGTCGTTGAACCAAATCATTTCGAAGAATGAAAGCTATTATTCTTTGGTGATTGGCGTTGCCAAGCGTGCCAGAGAGATTGCAGATCAGCTTTGCGAGAACCATCAGCAGCTGGACGAAAAACCCGTGAAAACGGCTGTCGATGAGTTCGCAGCAGGCAAGTATAAGATTGTAGAGCAGGAAGAAGCAGCCGAGTAATCTGTTGAATCGGGGCTGCTTAGTACCGATAGGAAGGGAGGTCATCCTATGCCCGATGTACCGCAGTACAGAATTGCGCAGGTTGCGCTGAATGCTGCCGGATTGGGATATGATCGACTTTACAGCTATCGGATTCCTGAAGATCTGGATGGATCTGTGCAGCCCGGTGTGCGTGTTGCTGTTCCCTTTGGCAGAGGCAACCGGCGACGGATTGCTATGGTGCTGGCTGTTGCCATGCAGACAGAATTGCCGGAAACAGCATTGGAAATCCAAAAACTTAAGCCCATTGCAGCGGTGCTGGATACGGCACCGGTTCTGACAGAGGAGCTGCTTTCTCTGGTGGAATGGCTTTATGAGCATACACTTTGTACTTGGTTTGATGCGGTTAAGGCTGTGCTGCCGGGCGGCATGCAGATTCGCCTGGAGGAGCATTATCTGCCTGTACCAAGGCCTGCTTCGGTCAAGCTGACAGAGCAGGAGGAGAATCTGCTTTCTATGATTCTCCATGCGCAATCGCAGCGGGAACGGGATCTTTTGCTGCAGTCTGACGGCAGCGATCAGAGCGAAAAGCAAGCGGTGCTGGAATCGTTGACTGCAAAAGGCTGTTTGGTAGCTGTGACAGAGGGAAAACGTGCCATCGGTGACAGTACACAGCGGATGGTGCGTCTGACAGAGGCTTTTTTAGAAGATGAAAGCAAGTTTTCCCCCACGCCAAAGCAGCGGACTGCGATTGCGGTTCTGCGGGAACATACTGCGCTTTCGGTCAAGGAATGCGCCTATTATGCAGGGGTGTCCGAGGCTGTGGTGAACAAATTGCTGCACTCGGGAATCGCAGAGTGCTATACAATGTCGCTGCTGCGAGTGCCGCGGGATGCTGTGGCGACGATTTCACCCAAGGATACGGTGCTGAGCGAGCAGCAACAGGCTGCCTATCAAGCGGTAGCTGAGACCATGCTTGCCGGAAAAGCCGCTGCATTCTTGCTGTATGGCGTCACAGGCAGCGGAAAGACTGCCGTATTTGAACAGCTCATTGCACTGGCGCTGTCAGAAGGCAAACAAGCCTTGCTGCTGTTGCCTGAAATCGCTTTGACACCGCAGATTGTGCAGTATTTTCAAGCACGGTTCGGAAATCGTGTGGCATTGCTGCACAGCGGATTGTCTCTGGGGCAAAGACTGGATACCGATAAATTGATTCGCAGCGGTGAGGTGCAGATTGTAATTGGCACCAGAAGCGCTGTGTTTGCGCCGCTCGCCAATCTGGGATTGATCATTCTGGATGAGGAGGGTGAGCATTCTTATAAATCCGATCAATCGCCGCGCTATCATGCAGCGGATGTGGCAAAGGCTCGCTGCCGAATCCATAAGGCTGCCTTGGTGCTGGCATCGGCAACTCCTTCGCTGGAAAGCCGCTATTTGGCTGAGCGAGGGGTTTATCGGCTGCTGACTATGACAAAGCGTTATAATCAAGCGCCGCTGCCTGAAGTTTCTGTGGTGGATATGAATATGGAACGGGCAAATGGAAACGGCAGTCCGTTTTCTCTGGCGTTGGCAGAAGCGCTGCAGGAAAATCTCCGGAAGGGCGAGCAGAGTATTCTGCTGCTGAACCGCAGAGGATATCATACGCTGCTGCAATGCACCAAATGCTATGAACCGGTTTATTGCCCAAATTGTTCGGTGCCCATGACCTATCATAAGGCGAACAACAGTCTGCTGTGCCATTATTGCGGCGCAGTACAGCCGCCGGTCACGGAATGTCCTGCCTGCGGCAACGAGAAGCTGCGTCAGATGGGATTTGGCACACAGAAGCTTGAAGAAGAATTGCAGCTTCTGCTTCCGCAGGCAAGAATTCTGCGGATGGATGCAGATACAACCATGACAAGAACCGCCTATGAAACCGGCTTTCGAGCCTTTGCAAACGGCGAATATGATATATTGGCAGGCACCCAGATGATCGGCAAGGGACTGGATTTCCCCAATGTGACGCTGGTGGGTGTGGTGTCCATCGACAAAGCGTTGTATGCAGGCGATTTTCGCAGCTATGAACGCACCTTCTCTTTGATCACCCAAGTAGTCGGCAGAGGAGGCAGAGGAAAACATCCCGGCCGTGCCATTCTGCAAACCTATATGCCGGATCATTATGTGCTCAATCTGGCGGCGGCTCAGGATTATGACAGCTTTTATCATGAGGAGCTGGCATTGCGCCGTGCATTGATGTTTCCGCCCATCTGCGACATTTGTGTCATCGGCTTTTCCGGTGTGTGGGAGGAAAAAGTACAGGCTGCTGCCAAGCGTTTTGTCATATTGCTGCGGGATACCATCCAAAAAGAGCAGTTCAAGCTGCCGCTTCGTGTGCTGGGTCCTGTGCCGGCAAACTATGGCAGATTGCATGGAAAATATCGTTGGAGAGTCCTGCTCAAATGCAAAAATACCGCACAAATGCGGCAATTGATTCGTGGACTCATGGAACGTGCTGCTGTTGATAAGCAATTTCATTCTGTACAGCTTTTTGCAGATATGAATGGAGATTGCGGCGTATGAAAGATAAAACAGGAAAAAAAGAAACTTTGGTGCGGCGGCTTTGTTTGCACCGAAAAGAAATCATCATTAGGCTGATTTTGTTGGCGCTGCTGCTGCTTTGCGGTTATATTCTGCTTTGTATGCGTGTTTGTCCCAAATGGGAAAAACGACAGATCGAGGTTGTGACGGAAGCTGCAATGGACAGTCCGCTGATTGATCCCGAAGGTATGACACAGGAAACCAGAATCCTGCCCCCCGAAGGATATACAAGAACAGAGGTGGCAGAATCCAGTTTTACTGCATTTTTGCGGCATCAGCCTTTGTTTCCGCATGGAAGTCTGATTTATGTACATGACGGCTCTGCCAAATCCTCGGCGTGCGCTGCAGCGGTATATACGATGGATACCGGAACAGCGAATCTGCAGCAATGCGCCGATAGCATCATTCGTCTGTACAGTGAATATTATCGCTTACAGGGAATGCCGGACAAAATTGCCTTTCATACCACCAGCGGATTCTTGCTGGATTACGAAACATGGCGCAGCGGAAAACGTGCCCTTGCTTTCGGGGAGTTTGTGATGTGGGTGAAGGTGCGTGGATATCAGGATTCCGATGAGCAGTTTCTCAGCTATTTGAGCACTGTCATGCGCTATGCCGGTACGCTTTCTCTGGAACGGGAATCCAAAACGATTCCGGCAGCAAAAATGCGGGTAGGTGACTTTTTCTGTCATGGAGGATCACCCGGTCATGTGGTGCTTGTGGTGGATGAAGCCATCAATGCGCAGGGCGAAAAATGTTATCTGCTGGGACAAGGTATGATGCCTGCCCAGAGCTTCCATATCTTATATCCGCAAGGTGATACTGCGGATCCTTGGTATAAAGCCGATGAGATCCGTTTTCCTCTGAGAACCGGTACAGGTTATGTGTTCCAGGATGAGAGCACACTGCGTCGATGGAATGAGGGCTTTTGAATCTGGAAAGGAGAACAATGTTCCTATGGCAATTCGTAATATCGTAAAAGACGGCGATCCTGTGCTGACCAAGCGCTGCCGCCCGGTAGAGCAGTTTGATGATCGGCTCGGACAGCTGATTGATGATATGATCGAAACACTGAAAAAAGCAAAAGGTGTCGGTCTGGCTGCGCCTCAGGTGGGCATTCTGCGCCGGCTGTTCATCATTGATATGGGAGATCGTGTGATTGAAGCGATCAATCCTGAAATCGTGAAGGCAAGCGGGAAGCAGCGTGATGTGGAAGGCTGCTTGTCTTGTCCCAATCGTTGGGGATATGTGACACGTCCGAAGCACTGTGTGCTGCGTGCCTATAATCGTAAGGGTGAACAATATGAGCTGAAGCTCAGTGATATTGATGCAAGATGCGCCTGCCACGAATATGACCATCTGGAAGGACAGCTGTTTTTGCGTCTGGTGGATGAATTCGTGACCATGGAGGAAGCATAACAGCAGCGGCATCGTGTATGCTATGATAGAATCTGCCGAAAAAAAGGAGAATCTTTTGCTATGAAACCGCTTTCAGTTGTCTACATGGGTACACCGTATTTTGCTGTTCCTGCTCTGCAAATGCTGCAGGAACTGGGACATCGTGTTGAAGCTGTATTCACACAGCCGGATCGTCCGCGAGGCAGAGGAAATAAGCTGCAGCCCTCGCCGGTAAAGGCGAAAGCGCTGGAACTTGGAATTCCTGTGCATCAGCCGCTTTCACTGCGAAAGGGCGAGGATGCCGATCAAGCATTTTCCGTGCTGCGTGCCATTTCTCCTGATCTGATTGTGGTTGCTGCTTATGGTCAGATTCTGCCGCAGCATATTCTGGAACTGCCGCAATATGGCTGCATCAATCTGCACGCATCGCTCTTGCCGCGCTGGCGCGGTGCGGCACCCATACAGCGGTGCATTCTTGCCGGAGACAGTCAGACCGGTGTTACAGCAATGCAAATGGCAGTGGGACTGGATACCGGTGATATGCTTTACAAATTGGAAACGCCGATTGCTGCCGATGAAACGGCATCCACACTGCACGATCGGCTGGCAGAGATGTCCGCACAGGTGCTGAAGGAAACACTCCGCTGCCTGGAGGAGGGTTCTCTGCAGCCCGAACAGCAGGATGATGCGAAAGCTTGTACTGCTGAAAAGATTACCAAGGATATGAGTCGGCTGGATTTTACCATGCCGGCACAAACCATTGATCGCACCATTCGTGCGGTGACAGGATACGGTATGCTCAATGGCAGACGCATCAAGCTGCTGGCATCCATTCTCAGCGAGGAACGCTCCGATGCGGCACCCGGCGAGATCGTGGATCCACAGACGATGCGGTTTTGTGGCGGTGATGGACTTTGTGTCATCCCTCTGGTAGCCCAGCTGGAAGGTGCTCGTGCAATGCCGGTTTCTGAGTTGCTGCGTGGATTTCCGATCAAGATCGGTGACCGCTTTACCATGTCGGAGGGCTGATCTGCACCGACGGGGGATGATTGTCTGATTCCTGCATATAATGGAGACAAGAATCGTTTTCCATTTGTTTTGAATCCTGAAAGGAGCAATCTCAGTTGTATATCCTGCTTCTGATTTCTATGATCATTTCTGTGGCTGCCTCTATCAAGGTGAAGTCCACATTTGCAAAATATGAAAATACGCTGAATCGGCACGGCATGACCGGTGCACAGGCTGCAGAACATCTGCTGAGTGCCAATGGTGTGAGCCATGTCCGCATCGAGCCATGTGCCGGTCGTCTCAGTGATCACTATGATCCGGCTGCCATGGTCATTCGTCTTTCCGAGCCTGTGTATCACGGAAGAAGCGTCGCGGCAATCGGTGTTGCGATGCACGAGGCCGGTCATGCGGTACAGTATGCACAGGGATATGGACCTGTGAAGCTGCGCAGAGCGATTGTTGGTGTAACCCAATTCGCTTCCAATGCATCCTATCTTCTGATTCTCATCAGCCTGCTGTTTGGAATGGTGATGCTGTTGGATCTGGGTATTTTGCTGTTTTGTGTTGTGATGTTCTTTCAACTGGTCACATTGCCGGTGGAGTTCAACGCCAGTGCTCGTGCCCTGGAGAATATGGAAGCCAGTATGCTTTTTGATGACGATGAGCAGAAGGCTGCCAAAGAGGTGCTCCATGCAGCAGCCATGACTTATGTAGCAGCAGTTGCGGTATCTTTGCTGCAATTGCTTCGTCTGCTCGCCATAAGAGGAAATCGAAGATGAATGGTCTTGCACCTCGGCTGCTGTGTGTGCGGACACTGATTCGGACGCTGCGTGCCAATGGATACAGCAATCTGGCATTGCAGGGCGCTTTGAAGCAGTCTGCACTGACATCACAGGAAAAACGGCTCTGTACCATTCTGTTTCAAGGCACCATCGAGCGTTTGCTGACGTTGGATGCTTGTATTGCAGCGCATGTCAAGCGCTCTCCCGAAAAGCTGGATCCTGCGGTACGCTGTGTATTGCGTTGTGGGATCTATGAGCTATTGTATCTGCATACGCCCGAATCTGCCGCTGTCAATCTCTGGACAGAGGTAATCAAGGGGCTTAAAATGAAAAGCGCATCCGGTATGGTCAATGCAGTATTGCGCAGCTTTTTGCGCAGTGAAAAGAGCATTCCGCTGCCCGATGACCCCGTAGATGCACTGTCGGTGCAGTATTCTGTGCCGGCACCGCTGATTCGTCAACTGATTGCGGAATACGGCCAGCCGCAGATCCTGCCGTTTTTGGAGGACTGCTGCGGAGAACCGCCTGTTTATATCCGAAGAAATCCGCTCTGTGGCAGCGAAGAGGAGTTTCTTGCTTTGCTGGAAGCGTTTTCCCCTTCTGTGGTGCCGCAGATTCCATATGCGTATCGACTTTCCCGCAGCGGCAGTCTCACAGAGACCGAAGCCTTTGCAAAGGGAATGTTTCATGTGCAGGATCTTGCTTCTCAGCTTTGCTGCATGGCATTGGATGCACAGCCGGATGAAATCGTGCTGGATGTTTGTGCAGCGCCCGGCGGCAAAACCTTTACCACGGCACAATATATGCAAGGCAGCGGCAGAGTGTATGCTTATGATCTGCACGAAAAACGAGTCAGGCTGATTGCACAGGGTGCAAAACGGCTGCAGCTCAGCAATGTCTGTGCCGAGGTCGGAGATGCCATGCATCCTTCGGCAGATCGTCCGATGGCAGATCGGGTGCTGTGCGATGTACCCTGCTCCGGATTTGGCGTGATGCGCCGCAAACCGGAGGTGCGCTATAAATCCGCAGAAGCATTATCGGAGCTGCCAAAGATCCAGCTGGCGATTCTGGAACAGAGTGCAAAGGCTGTGAAACCCGGCGGCGTGCTGGTGTATTCTACCTGTACCGTATCCAGAGCAGAAAATGATGCGGTGGTTTCGGCATTTTTAGCCGATCATCCCGAATTCGAAGCGGAACTGTCGTGGCAGCCTGCTCCGTGGAATGCTGATATTGCGGCGCTGATGACGACACTCTTTCCCCAGATGCTCGGCTCGGATGGTTTCTTTCTTGCGAAGCTGAGACGTGCCGAATAAGGAGAGTTGCAGATGTCCAATGCAAATCAAAAAACAGAACTGTTGGGGCTTTTGCCTGCACAGCTTGCCGATGCGCTGGCACCGCTGAAAGTGCCCGCCTATCGGGTGCAGCAGATTTTTCGTTGGCTGCATCAACGGCGTGTGAAGGATTTTGCGGAAATGACCGATCTATCTAAACAATTCCGCATGGATTTGCAGAATCAGTTTTATATAAACCAACCAAAAATCAAACAAAAGCTTGCATCTTGCATCGATAATACTGTAAAATATTTATATCAGATGCAAGACGGCAACTGCGTAGAGGCAGTACGGATGGTATATCATCATGGCGTGACTGCTTGTATCTCAACGCAGGTGGGCTGTCGGATGGGATGTAAGTTCTGTGCTTCGGCACCGCTGGGCTTGGTCAGGAATCTGACAGCGGCGGAAATGCTGGGGCAGATCGATCTGATGGATGCCGAGTATCCCGAGGAGGAACGTGTTTCCGGTGTGGTGCTCATGGGCATCGGTGAGCCGCTGGATAATTATGAGAATGTATTGCAATTTCTGCGGCTGCTTTCCTGTCAGGAAGGCAGAGCCATGAGTCTGCGTCATGTGACACTCTCAACCTGCGGTCTGGTGCCGAAGATCGATCAGCTGGCAAAGGAAGGTCTTGCGCTGACACTGTCGGTATCGCTGCATTCGCCCAATGATGCAGCTCGCAGTGCGCTGATGCCTGTCAATCGGAAATATCCACTGGATCAATTGTTGGCCGCTTGCGGCGATTACTTCCGAAAAACCGGCAGACGTGTGACCTTTGAATATGCTGTCATTCGCGGAGAAAACGATTCTCCGGAGGCGGCAAAGCAGCTCGCACAGCGACTGCGCCCTGTATTTCCCGGAATGCGGCCTCATGTCAACCTGATTCCGGTGAATCCTGTTCAGGATACGGGCTTTTGCGCAGGCAGTGCGGCACAGTTTCGGAAATACTTAGAGCAAGAGGGCGTCAATGCAACAGTAAGACGGACTCTTGGTGAGGATATTCAAGCGGCTTGCGGACAGCTTCGCCGCAATGAAATGCAGGATCATAATTCCAATTCATGATAAGGTGGTGAGCTGTATGCGTGTGTTTTCCGGATGCGATATCGGACGGGTGCGTGCCGAAAATCAGGATCAGGTTTGCGTCAAATCTTTTGCCGATGGCATTCTTGCATTGGTATGTGATGGTATGGGCGGTATGCAAGGCGGTAAGGATGCCGGAATCATTGCAGCAGCTGCTGCTGGATCCAGATTTACTGCGGATTACCATGAGGGGATGTCAGAGGTGGCACTCTCCGAACTGATGCGAAATATGACAGCAGATGCCAATCATGCGGTATATCTGGCTGCCTCTTCTGCCAATCTGCGGCAGCGGATGGGTACTACACTGGTGGGCGTCTTTCTGCGGGACAATCAATGCTGGATCGTCAATGTGGGAGATTCTCGTGCCTATTTGCTGGGTGATGAAAGCATCCGCCAATTGACTGTGGATCATACCGTTGTACAGCTGCTCTATGAACGGGGTGATATTAAGGCGGAGGAACGCTTTGCGCATCCCAGACGGAATGAGCTGACCCGTGCAATCGGTGTGATGCCGCGCGTGCTGGTGGACAGCTTCCATTACACGCTTTCTGCGGGAGAATCCTTGCTGCTTTGCTCTGATGGGCTGTATGGCATGCTCACGGAGGAAGAAATCCTTGCGGTGATCAAGGAATCTTCACCGGAACAGGCAACAGAACGGCTGATTCAGCGTGCCAATGAAAATGGCGGCAGAGATAATATTTCGGCAGTGCTTTTGCTGCCTTGAATGTTGTTGTTTGGTCGAAGCTCTGCTTCGGCTTGAGATAGATGCAAGCTTCAATGAGAATGATCGGTTTGTCTACCGGTTCGGAGGTTAATAATGGAAAAAGATCGCAGCGATAAGAATATCGGAAAAAAGCTGGAAGGCCGTTATGAAATCACGGAACGCATCGGAGAAGGCGGTATGGCAGATGTCTATCGTGCCAATGATGTGGTGGATCATAAGCCTGTTGCCGTTAAGATTCTGAAGAAGGAATTTGCGGAAAATGAGGAGTTTTTGCGCCGCTTCCGGAACGAATCCAAAGCAACGGCGTTGCTCAGCCATCCCAATATCGTCAAGATTTATGATGTGGGATTCTCCGATCGGATTCAGTTTATCGTCATGGAATATATCGACGGCATCACACTGAATGAGTACATGGAGCAGAGCGGTGTGCTGGATTGGAAGGATGCAGTACATTTTATCACACAGATTCTGCGTGCATTGCAGCATGCACACAGCAAAGGCATCGTGCATCGTGATATTAAGCCGCAGAACATTATGATGCTCCGTGACGGTACCATTAAGGTCATGGACTTCGGTATTGCCAAATTTGCCCGCGAGGATGGCAAAACCGGTACCGATAAGGCAATCGGTACCGTGCATTATATCTGTCCGGAACAGGCAAGAGGCAGTGCGACCGATGCCAAAAGCGATTTGTATTCTGTTGGTGTTATGCTGTATGAAATGCTCACCGGTCAGAAGCCCTTTGATACCGATAATCCGGTCAGCATTGCTGTGATGCATATGCAGGCAGAGGCCAAGCGTCCCAGAAGCATTCGTCCGGAGCTGGCTGCCGGTCTGGAGGAGATTATCCTCAAGGCAATGCAGAAGAATCCCGCACAGCGCTATCAGTCTGCAAGAGATATGATGGATGATATCGAAACCTTCAAGGAAAATCCCGATGTCGTATTTGGATATCTGCCGCAGAATGATGAGGAAGAAACCGGCAAAACCAAGTTCTTTACGCCTGTCAATGATCAGAATGATGCAGATGAGTCCGAGGCTTATGAGGAGGACGATGCAGACGATGATTATGATGAGGAAGATGATGACGACGAATATGAGGAAGAAGAAGGCCGTTCTCTTTTAATTCCGATCATAACGGCGGTTACCATCGTTGTCATTGTAGTTGCCGTGATTTTGTTGGGCAGTATGATATCGGATTGGATCAAAAAAGGTAAGGGCGCCAATACGACCGAGGAATATCGTATGCCGAATCTGATTGGTATGGATTATCAGGCAGCCAATCAGCAATATAATGCTACCATTATCATTGATGTGGAAAGCTATGAGTATGACGACATTGATAAGGATAAGATCTTCTATCAGAGCATACCTGCTGGTGATCCTGTTACAAAGGGTCAGACCGTAAAAGTGAAGGTCAGCAAAGGCTCCAGAATGGTGGATCTGCCCGATTATAAAAACTGGGATTACGAAAATGCCAAAACTGCTATTACACAATTGGGTCTGAAAATCGAGGAACGCAGAGCCTATGATGACAATATTGCGGCAGGTAAGATCATTTCAACAGATCCTGCAGGTCCTGTGAAAGTAGAACCCGGTGCCTATGTGGTTGTGGTCATCAGCTTGGGCAAGAATGCAGATACCGTTCCTGTTCCCAATTTCATCGGCATGGATTATGATTTGGCATTGCGTACCGCTGAGGCAGCAAAGCTGCAGGTTACCAGAACCGAGGGCAATTCCAGTGAGCCTGCCGGTACTGTCATTGATCAGAGCATCAATCCCACGGAAGCTGTTACCGAGGGTACTGTCATTAAGCTTACGGTAAGCAACGGTATCCCCGCCGAGCAGGATGTGAAGATTACCTTCGCGATTCCGGAGGATGCCCGGGGTACCTTCCATCTGACCTTCTATGAGGGAGGCGTTGTCAAGACCGTTGGCCCGAGCTTCAATGTGGACTATGCAAACGGTACCACCTCGGTGACTGTTACCGGTGTGGGCGTTGCTGATCTGATTGTACGACTGACCAATGAAAGCAATCTGATGAGTACCACAGTTGGTACCTATAAGGTTGACTTCGAAAAGAAAACCGCAACAGCGGTGGATGCCGATATGACAGCGGCCTTCCGGAATGTTGGCGGTCTGGGAGAAGAAACTACTACCACGACTACCACAACCGATACGACTACGACTACGACTTCCGGCGACATCACGGATTTGCCGCCAAGCTCTGATACCACAGTGACCACTGTGGTACCGGCAGCCGATGACGAAGCCTAATCTCAGATTGCTATGACAGGATTGATTCTAAAAGCTGTTGGGGGACTCTACACTGTAGAGTCCCCCGGTGGTATTATTACGTGTAAAGCAAGAGGGATCTTTCGTAAACACGGGATTTCGCCCTGTACCGGTGATCGTGTTACCATACAGGATGGCTGTATCACAGAAATCGCACCTCGCCGCAATGCGCTGATTCGTCCGCCGCTTGCCAATCTGGATCAGCTTTGCTTTGTGATTTCTGCCTGTGAGCCGGAACCGAATCTGCTGCTGCTGGATCGCTTTCTGGCAGTATGCGTGTATTTGCAGATCGAGCCGCTGCTGATATGGACAAAGCTGGATCTTGCCGATGCGGCGATCTGGATGGATACCTATCGTGCCGCAGGCTTTCCCTCGATTGCGGTGAAGTATGCGGATTCAGAGGGCTTACAGACTGTTCAGGATGCACTTGCAGGGAAGATCAGTGCCTTTACAGGGAACTCCGGTGTAGGAAAATCCACATTGCTCAATGCCATTGATCATCGGCTGCAGCTGGCAACCGGCGAGATCAGTCAGAAGTTGGGCAGAGGCAGACATACCACCCGCCATGCGGAGCTTTATACTTTGGATAACGGCGGCAAGGTGGCAGATACTCCCGGATTTTCTACCTTTGAAACTGATAGCTATGTCCGGATTCCTGCCGAAGAACTTGCTGATTGTTTCCCCGAACTGCGGCTTCCGGGAGAAGCCTGCCGCTATGCCGATTGTATGCATCTTCACGAGCCTCATTGTAAAGTGCGCAGAGCCGTAGAGGACGGCAGAATTCCCCAAAGCCGATACGAAAGCTATGTGACGATGCTGGAAGAGGCCAAAAAGTATAAGGCTTGGGAGCAGAAAAAATGAGTGATCGTTGTTGGATTCTGGCAGGAGGTCCCGAAGACGAGCTGCCTTGTATTGCAGTACCGCAGGATGCCTTTGTGCTCTGTGCAGACAGCGGATTGCGTCTGGCGGAGCGTCTGAAGATCACACCTGCACTGGTGCTGGGCGATTTTGATTCTCTGGGTGCTCTGCCTGAGATTCCGTATTGGCAGGCGCCTGTGGAAAAAGATGATACGGATACGATGCTTGCTGTACGCTATGGTCTTGCAAAGGGTTATCGGGATTTTGTCATCTGCGGCGCATTCGGCGGCAGATTGGATCACACCTATGCCAATATACAGACCCTTTGTTTTCTGCATTCCATGGGAGCGGAAGGGCTGCTGGTCGGTGCACGGGATCTGGTGAATCTTCAGCCCGCCGGCAAAACGGTCCGCTATGCAAAACAGGAGCAGTGCTCGCTTTCGGTCTTTGCGTTATCCGCAGAGTGCAGCGGTGTCACGCTGAAGGGCGTGAAGTATCCGCTGGAGCAGGCAACGCTGAGATGGACGCTGCCTCTGGGTGTGAGCAATGAGATCCTTGCGCAAGAAGCTGAAATTTCCTGTGAATCGGGAATGCTGCTGATTATCCGATCAAAATTGTAACACATCTTTCGTTCCTGCATATGATGTACTATCAAATACAGGAGGGTTGCGCCATGAAGGTTGTTGTTGTCAGAAGTCCGAGGCTGCTTTCGGGTATTTTCCGTCTGCTGTTTCATATCCGAAAAGAATCCGATCAGGAACAGTAACAAAGTAAAACGCTGTCTCTTTGCTGATTGCAAGGATGACAGCGTTTTTTGATGGATTCAGATGGGATCTCTGCAAGGAAAAGCACTTGCAATTTCCATGAAAAAATGCTATACTAATAAGAATGGCATGAAATGATGAGCGGCAATCAAAAAGGAGGTGCGCTATGCAGAAAAATTGGAAAATCGGCTCTCCCGATCCGCAGGCTGTGGAGGCATTGCGTCGGCAGGGCGGAATTACCAAGCTCTGCGCGGAGGTTCTCGTCTCAAGAGGCATCACTTCCGTGGAACGAGCCGGCGCCTTCTTAGATGCCGAAGCGCTTTCCGATCCCTTTCTGATCATGGATATGGACAAGGCTGCGGATCGGATTTTACAGGCGGTGGAATCCGGTGAACGGATTTGTGTGTATGGCGATTATGACTGCGACGGAGTCACCGCAACAGTGATGCTGACGGATTGGCTGACCTATGCCGGTGCAGATGTCAGCTGGTATATTCCTACACGAAAAGAAGGCTATGGAATCCGGGAAGAACAGATCCGGCAGCTTGCGGAAGAAGGCGTATCGCTGATTATTACAGTGGATAACGGCATTTCGGCAGTGGAAGAAGCCAAGCTCATTCGTTCGCTCGGAATGGAGCTGGTGATTACGGATCATCATCGGCCGGGTGATGTGCTGCCGGATGCGGTGGCTGTGGTGGATCCGCACCGCAGTGATTGTCCTTCTCCTTATAAATCTCTGTGCGGAGCCGGCGTGGTGCTCAAGCTCATTGCGGCACTGGAAGGCGGCGATTGTGAGCCTGCTCTGGAGCAATTTGGTGATCTGGCTGCATTGGCTACCATTGCCGATGTGGTGCAGCTGGATGGGGAAAACCGTTATCTCGTAAAGCGTGGCTTGCAGCTGCTGCCCAATACGGAACGTATGGGTCTTCTTTCTTTGATGGCAGTTTGTGCCATTGATCTGCGCAAGCCGATTACCGCAACGATGGCGGCATTTCAGCTGATCCCGAGAATCAATGCGGCAGGCAGATTCGCATCGGCTTCCATTGCAGCACGTCTGTTTCTTACGGATGATCCCGAAGAAGCGACACTGCTTGCTGCACAGATCCATACGCTCAATGATGATCGACGTGCCACGGAGCGTGTGATTCTGGAACAAATTATGACAGAAATTCGCAGTCATCCGCAGCAGCTTCATGCACGGGTGCTGGTGTTTGTAGGGCAGGATTGGCATCATGGTGTTGTGGGAATTGTTGCCGCACGCTTGATGGAACGCTTTGGCAAGCCATGCTTTTTGCTTTCCCGTGAGGAGGGTGAGGGCTATCGTGGTTCTGCACGCAGCTTTGGCGAGTTTTCCGTGTTCGATTGCCTTCATGCCTGTGCCGATACACTGATGCGTTATGGCGGACATCCCGGCGCAGGAGGCTTTACGGTTGCCGAAGAGCAGCTTGCACGTTTTATAGAAGGCATTCACAGCTATGCAGCCAAAGCGCATAAAGTGATGCCTGTGATGACCATGCAGGCAGTCAGAGCATTGTCTTCGCAGGATCTCACTGTTCAGAATGTGGAAGGGCTGCAGATTCTTGAGCCATATGGTGCAGGTAATGCACGTCCGGTATTTGCACTGCTCAACGCAACGGTGCAGGAGCGCATTGCTCTTGCCGGCGGACAATATACCAAGCTGCGTGTGAGCAAGGATCAACAGCAGCTGGAGCTTTTGATTTTCCGCTGTGCGCCGGAAGAAACCGGCATCGTAGTGGGAATGCAGTATGATTTTCTGGTGGCACCTGAGGTGCGTCCGTTCCAAGGAAGATCGTCTCTCAGTATACGAGCCGAGGAATGGCGTATTGCAGGCATTCCGCAGGCGCAGATCATTGCGGCGGAACAAGCTTATGAAGCGTATCGCAGAGGAGAAGCATTGCCTGAGGCATATTATCAGAGAATGTGTCCTTCCCGAGAGGATCTGGTTGCGGTATATCAGGCTGTGAGCCATGAGCCCATGCTGCTGGCGCTGCTTTGCCGCAAGCTTTATGCTGCGGGAATGAATTATTGCCGAGCACGGCTTTGCGCCGATATTTTCGAGGAGCTTTCTTTGCTTTCTTATGATGCGATACAGGATCAGGTACAGCGTTTGCCGGTGACGGAAAAACGCTCTTTGACAGAATCCCTGCAATATCAGAAGATCTTGCAGCTGGCAGGAAAAACCGTATCCGATTGACAGAAAGGAGTGCATCTTATGCCAGAGATCCCGGAAAGAAGCTATTCCATTGATACCATGATTTCCAAGATCCTCATGGAAGATAAGCAATATGATCTGAGCAAGCTGATCACGGCATATGAATTTGCCAAAAAATGTCATGAAGGACAAGTCCGGTCTTCCGGTGAGCCATATATTGTACATCCGGTTGTGGTAGCCCATACGCTGCTGGAACTGGGTATGGATACCGATACCCTTTGTGCCGCATTGCTTCATGATGTGGTGGAGGATACCGCTGCAACGCTGGAGGATGTGCGCAAACGCTTCGGGCAGGATGTGGCTTCGCTGGTGGATGGCGTGACAAAGCTGACGAAGATTCCTACGTTCAGCAAAGAACAGCAGCAGGCAGAGAATGTCATGAAGATCTTGCTGGCAATGTCACAGGATATCCGTGTCATGATCATCAAACTGTGTGACCGTCTGCATAATATGCGAACACTCCAATACCGACCGGTGCATAAGCAGCGCCGAACTGCATTGGAAACGATGAACATCTATGCACCGATTGCCCATCGGCTTGGAATTACCTCGGTGCAGGAGGAACTGGAGGATCTTTCCTTCTATTACCTGGACCATTATGCCTATGCCGAGATCGAACAGATGCTCAATACCAAAAAAGAAGAGCGTGAGGCGTTTATTGCCAGTATCAAGGAGCGCATTGCCGTGCGCTTTAAGGCAGAGGATTTCATTACGCCTCCGCAGATCGACGGCAGAGTGAAAAGTGTGTATGGCATCTACAAAAAGATCTACATGGCCGGAAAGAACTTCGATGAGATCTATGACAAATATGCGGTGCGTCTGATTGTGACAACGGTCAGCGAATGCTATAATGTATTGGGCTTGATTCATGATATGTTCCGGCCGATTCCCAATCGTTTCAAGGATTATATTGCCAATCCCAAGCAGAATATGTATCAGTCTCTGCACACCACTGTGCTGGGCAGAGAGGGGATTCCGTTTGAGGTGCAGATCCGCACATGGGAAATGCATGCCAATGCCGAATATGGTGTTGCTGCACACTGGAAATACAAAGAAGGCATTCAGGGCAAGGATCGCATGGAGCAGCGCCTTGCATGGATCAGACAAGTTATTGAAACCCAACAGGCCAGTGATGATCCGGAAGAGCTGGTGAATACCATCAAAAACGATATCGCTCCGGAGGATATCGTTGTGATGACACCCAAGGGCGATTCCATCAGTCTGCCCATCGGTTCTACTGTGATCGATTTTGCCTATCATATCCACACGGAGATCGGACATCGCACCGTCGGTGCCAAGATCAACGGCAAGCTGGTTTCTTTGAACCATAAGCTGAGCACAGGTGAAATCTGTGAAATCATGACCAGCAAGGATCCCGATAAGGGTCCGAACCGTAACTGGCTGGATATTGTCAAAACCAATGAAGCGCGCTCCAAGATCCGTTCATGGTTCAAACGAGAGCGCCGTGATGAGAATATTATTACCGGCCGTGCACAGCTTGAGCATGAATGCAAGCGTGCGCATCTTGCCATGACAACCGAACAGCTGATGGAGCTGATGGCTGAGGATATGCGGCAGCGGAATTGTTCGACATTGGATGATCTGTATGCGGC
>JAFXJT010000047.1 GCA_017532085.1 Oscillospiraceae bacterium
ACTGCCTTCTGATAGACATGGAAGCTGACATCGTTGCTGATGGCAAGTGTCATATCGGTTTGTGTAAATCCACGTTCTCCGATCCATGCCGGTACGGGGCTCAGACGGGTATCCAGTGCAACATAGAGCTTGATCGGTTCTTTGACGGTTATTTCAGCAAGATCCGATGTATAATACTTGGAATCACAGGCAGTCTGAATGAATTCTGCGCCTTGCAGTGCTTCGGGAACGGAGATATAGGTAAAATCGCGATCACCGAATGCGTTGCTGCCCACGGAGAGATGATCTGCCATAATCCATTTGGCAGCATTGGCTCTGTCATTGACAGTGACCTCAGAGAGCAGATTGCCGTTGATCACAACGGGGGGTGTTGTCATATTAAAATAATACGGCGTCCAACCGTTGAGATACGTTTCTCTGGTTGCATTGCAGGAATACAGCACAGTACCGGGCGTGCGGCTGCCGGTGTTGACACCGCCGCCGTTCATAGTGGTGGTGCCGAATTCTCTGAAGGTAGCCTGAGAAGGATCCACACCGCTCATGCTGGTCCAGCCAACAGGAGTGATAATGCTTTCATACTGCAGCTTTGTGTTGTAGAAAAGTACATGTGCAGTATCTCGCCAAGGACGACCGAAATATCCGGAACTTGCAATGAGATTGGGATTGGCAGTGACGGTACAGTTCCAGAAGAGATATCCCAGTGACTGTTCTCTTGCAGCGGTAATATATCCGCCCACTGCCTTGTCGGAATAGCCGCCAAAGGACAGCTCACATTCATCAAATACGATATCACCGCTGCCGAAGATATAATCGGTATTGCCTTCGATTTTGCAATCCTTGAAATAGGCGGCAGCAGAGGTGTATAAGGTATCCTGACTGCTGTAAAAATTACAGTTGTAGAATTCGGAATATGCAGCTTCCACACAGCAGGCAGCGGCACGTTCTGTTGCGGCCTTAGATCGCACTTCCACACCGTGATAACGTTGATAGGTAATGCTGGATTCACCGGAAATCGAAACGCCGTCTGCAATTTCCTCGTTGGTAAGATAGCGATTGAAGCTGTTTTCAAAGGTGATGTTTTCAGCTCGGAAATACTTTGCGCCGGAGTTGATGCGTACTGCGGTGCCCCAGCGTGCAGGCTTTCCTTTGGAAGATTTGGCTGCGGCATTGGCAGCATTATAGTATCCGTTGTTATCGCAGGAATAATACTGATAACCGATGCCGTAATACCATGTTAAAAGCACTTCACCGCCGCTTGGATTGCTATTGACAAAAGAGAGATACGGTGTATTAATAATAATCTGTTCACGATAAGTACCGGGCGCAATGGCAATGGTAATGCGGTCTGCCTCGCTGGAAGGCTTCATGGCAGCAGCGGCATTGACAGCCTCGGTTACTGTACGGTAGGTTCCGCCGGAGCCTACGGTAATAGTGGTTGCGGCCGATACGGATTGGGGCAGTACAGGCAGCATAGTACAAGAGATCAGAACACCCAGTACAGCAGATGCTGTACGGCGCAGAGTCTGAATGATTTGCATAGTGCATTCCTCCTAGTTTGTGATTGCAGAGCAAAACAAGCAATATCGGTTTTTGTATGGTACAGGATACGATTTGCCAATTGTTATATTATAACACAGGAATCTTTGTATGTATAGCGAAATGTCACAATTTTTATGAGCAATTGTCGCTTTTTTACCAGCAAACAGAGGTTTCACTGATTTTTTTGAAAAAAATGATTTTTTTTCAAAAAACCGCTTGACAAATCAAACGGGGTGTGCTATAATATCTGAGGTTTGAGGGTGCTCAACCGAATTCATTTTCTATGCGCCGATAGCTCAGCTGGATAGAGTAACTGGCTACGAACCAGTAGGTCGGGGGTTCGAATCCCTTTCGGCGCATCCCAAAAAGACTTCTGTTTTTTACAGAAGTCTTTTTCTTTTTTAATTACTCACTTTGAAGATAAAGAAGCGTTCTTTTCGGGAACGCTTCTTTTACTCTATGGCGATATGAGGAAAATATCGTTTGCAGAATGACGGAACAAACCGGAAATACTGATGATTCATTGTTGAAAGACAGCAATCATCGGAAGAAAAGGCAAACTGGATCCGATAGGCTGCCAACAGCTGAAAACGCTCGTGATAGCGTTTGTTTGCGTCCATATTTCCATAACGGGCATCACCGAGAATGGGGCAATGGAGTGCAGCAAGCTGTGCGCGGATCTGGTGTGTTCTTCCGGTATACAGCGTTACACGAAGCAGAGAAAGCTCATTGCTTTGGGCAAGCACCTCATAACCTGTGCGGATTTCCCGAAAGCCTGATGCCGGTATCGAAGAAAGCGTTACGTGATTGTGATCGCCTTTGCGGTGATATGCCGTAACGATATCCTTCTTTTGAGGCGGTGCGCCGACGGTGATGCACAGATATTGCTTTTGCACTTCTCCCAGACGAATTTTTTCATTCATACAGCGCAGGGATGCTGCGGTTTTTGCAGCCAGCACAATCCCTTCGGTATTGCGATCAAGCCGATTGCAGAGTGCGGGTGTGAAGCTTTGTTCAGCTTCGGGCAGATAGTCTCCTTTTTCGATCAGATAGGACAGAAAGCGAGCGATTAAAGTATCCTTTGTACCGCTGTCATCTGCGTGTACGGGAATTCCCACAGGCTTATAGAGAACTGCAAGCGCATGGTTTTCAAACAAGATTTCCGGCTTAGGAAGCGTTTCGGCTGTTTGCTGCGCTGTTTGTGATTTGCGTATTTCGAAGCAGTTATCCGGCAGATAGACGCACAGCTCATCGCCGCATTGCAGTATGGTTTCCGGCAGACAGCGCTTGCCGGCACATTTGATATCCTTTTTACGGAAGGCTTTATATAGAAGTGCATGAGGCAGCTTGGGACAGGCTTTTTTCAGAAATTTATCGGCACGTTGACCGGCATCGTTGATGCCGATGGTAAAAATCTGCATAACTGAGCTCCTTCCGTATGAGATAGCCATATTATAGCAGATTACACGTAAGAATGCAAGCCGTTCGCCGGTAGGTTCCGGTTTGTATCGGTAATGGAATCTGGAAAAAATTTTTTCTGTATCCTCTTGACAAACGCTATTGCGCATGCTATAATGCAGACAGAAACCGTTGAAGCGGAGATAAAGGTGATTATGCTTTTACAGAGAGTTCGGGATTGCTGAGAGCCGAATGAAACACAGATCATCAAATGGCCCGCCGAGGGCGCAGTCGATCAGATCCGATCGGTAAAACTGCGACGTGTCAGACATACGTCAGTTGTCAAGGGTATGTTGGTACCCGCAAAGGGCACGGCATTTGCCGTGAATCAAGGTGGCACCGCGAGCATCCGCTCGTCCTTGACGTTTTGTTTGTCGAGGATGGGCGTTTTTTTATTGCTAAGGCTATCCTCGATCCCGCCCAGAAGGACTGTATATCAGTTCCGATGCCGAAAGGAGTGTTTGAAATGTCTGTTCAGAAAGAAATCCCTTACAAGATCTATTTGCAGGAAAGTGAAATGCCGAAGCAGTGGTATAATCTGCGTGCAGATATGCAGAAAAAGCCTGCACCGCTGTTGAATCCGGAAACACGTCAGCCTGCGACACTGGAGGAGCTGTCTCAGGTATTCTGCCGAGAGCTTGCCATCCAGGAGCTGAACGATACCGATCCCTATATTGATATTCCAAAAGAGATTCTTGATTTTTACAAAATGTATCGTCCTGCCCCCTTGGTACGTGCATATTGTCTGGAAAAGAAACTGGGAACACCTGCCCATATCTATTACAAATTTGAGGGCAACAATACTTCGGGCAGCCACAAGCTGAATTCCGCCATTGCGCAGGCATATTATGCCAAGCAGCAGGGATTGAAGGGTGTAACCACTGAAACCGGTGCAGGTCAGTGGGGTACTGCACTTTCCATGGCGTGCTCTTATTTTGATCTTGACTGTAAAGTATTTATGGTAAAGGTGAGTTATGAGCAAAAGCCATTCCGCCGGGAGGTCATGCGGACTTATGGCGCCTCTGTAACCCCTTCTCCCTCGGAAACCACAGCAGTGGGCAGAAAGATTCTGGCAGCGCATCCCGGAACCGGCGGCAGCTTGGGCTGTGCCATTTCGGAGGCTGTTGAGACAGCACTGTCTTTGGATGGCTATCGCTATGTATTGGGCAGTGTACTCAATCAGGTGCTGCTGCATCAAACGGTAATTGGTCTGGAAACAAAGGCTGCGCTGGATCAATATGGGATCACACCGGATATTATCATCGGCTGTGCCGGCGGCGGTTCCAATCTGGGCGGATTGATTGCGCCCTTTATGGGCGAAAAGCTCCGCGGCGAAAAGGATTATCGTTTTATTGCGGTGGAGCCTGCTACTTGTCCCAGTCTGACCCGCGGTCGTTATGTGTATGATTATTGCGATACCGGCATGGTGTGTCCGCTGGCAAAAATGTATACACTGGGCTGTGATTATATTCCTGCGTCAACCCATGCAGGCGGCTTGCGGTATCACGGTATGAGCAGTACGCTTTCTGAGCTGTATGATCAGGGCTTGATGGAAGCAACCACTGTGCAGCAGACCGAAGTCTTCCGTGCGGCACAGCAGTTTGCTCAGATCGAGGGTATTTTGCCTGCTCCGGAAAGTGCACATGCAATTCGCGTTGCAATGGATGAGGCGCTCAAATGCAAGGAGAGCGGTGAAGCGAAGACGATTGTATTTGGCTTAACCGGCACCGGTTATTTTGATATGCCTGCTTACCAGAAGCATAACGATGGTACTTTGACGGATTATATTCCTTCCGATGCGGAAATCGAAGCAGCACTTGCAAAGCTGCCGCAGCAGTGAATCGGTTGTTTTTCGGATCGTCTGCTGTAAAATAGAAAACCGGGGAATCTGTTCAACTGAACGGATTCCCCGGTTTTTTGTATCCGTGATCGGATCATTCCACACCGTATTCTGCACGATAGGCACGCATTTGATCCAAATATGCCTTGCCGTCGATCACACCATTCTCAATGGCTGCGATGATATCGGTGAGCGTTACGATTGCCTTTACGTCGATACCGAATTCCGCTTTTACCTCTTGCACAGCGGATTTCTCACTGTTGAGTCCACGCTCTTGACGGTCAACGGTAATCACCATACCGGTGATATCCACATCGGCAACGGATTTGAGTTTGGGATATACTTCACGCAGTGCTTTGCCGGAGGTCATAACATCCTCAATGAGCACAACCTTGGTACCGTCCTGCAATGCGCTGCCGACCAACATGCCGCCCTCACCGTGATCCTTGACCTCTTTACGGTCATAGCAGTAGCCGACTTCAACGCCGTGATCCTTCCACAGAGCAATCGCAGCGGCGGCGGCCAGCGGAATGCCCTTGTAGGCAGGTCCGAAGAGCACCTCTGCCTTCATACCGTTTTCCTGCATACAGGCTGCATAGTATTCGCCCAGACGGCAAAGCTGTTTGCCGGTTTTGTAATTACCGGTATTGATGAAATAGGGTGCTTTTCTTCCGCTTTTCAATGTGAACTCACCGAAAGTAAGTACGCCGCATTCTGCCATAAAACGAATGAATTCTTCCTGATAGGTCATAGAACTGTTCCGCCTTTCATGTTTTGTATTCCAAACGGCATCCACCGTTATGACTGATTCTATTATACAGGATCTGATGCAAAAAAGCAAGTCCTTCAGGCGTCAAAATAGCCGATGTAAGAAATGAAATAGGGGCTTTTGGGAAACAGCATCCGATAATAGTCTACAAAATAATCGTCGGTCATGGCAGCAATGAAATCGACCGTCAGATCATCAGGATCGGATTCTGCATAAGGAATGGCAGCCGGATACCATTTTCGTTTTTCTTCGATCACTGCAATATGGTGCTGATACAAATAGGAATCTTTGCGACGGGCCACAGCATCCTGACGAATGGTCTCATAGAGCTGTTCCATCATCGGCATCATGCTGCTGCGGATCTGCTGCTGCACGGATTCATTATAGTACAGCAAATCATAGTTTTCCTGTTTCCAATGCTTGAGCGCTGCAAAATGAACATCATCCAGTTTCAGATAGGGTTTGCCATAACTGTTTTCAATAAGATTGACTTCCAGATTGTTGATGATTTCTGCATTGGTGCTGCCAATGGCGGTTTGGGTGAATATTTTCTCTGAAGAAATCAGATGTGCTTTCACAGCATCCTGACGGTCTTTGCCCAGATAAGCAAGCATATCGCAAATGCGCACCAGACAGCCTTCCAGTGTGCAGGGGATCAACGGATGCTTGCATTCCGGCTGATAGCATTCTTGGGTTCTGGCATCAAAGACAGCAAAATCGGTCAGGGCAGTCGGGTGATATTCTGCTTTGGGCAGTTCGCCGTTATGACAAAGGATGCCATCGAGTGTTTGCAAAGAGATGTTATACGGCACAATGGTATCCAACACACGGATTCCATGCAGATTATGCTTAAAGCATCGTCCTGTATGCTCTTGATACAGACGATCAAGCATTTGTTCGCCTGCATGACCAAAGGGTGTATGCCCCATATCATGACCAATCGCAATGGCCTCGATCAGATCTGTGTTGAGTCCCAGCAGAGCACCAATGTTTCTTGCAATGCGTGAAACAAGCTGGACATGCAGCGCTCGACGGGAAAGATCGTCGTTTCGATAAAAAGAGAATACCTGTGTTTTATCGGCATAACGATTGTAAAATGCACTGTTGAGAATTTTGTCCGCATCCTTGGAAAAAGGCGGTCTCAGGATTCGCGGTGCATCGCTTGGCCGTTCCAGTCGGCGGACAGCAGCTGTATCGGGACAGGCATACGGAGAAAGCAAGCCCTTTGCACGATCTTGGCGTATCCGTTTTTCCAGTTCGGCAGAAAGTGATTCGTAATGCAGGGACATATCGGCTCCTTTCTTGGATTATTTCAATTTGGCAGGAGGGATCAGTGCGCAGTATTGCAATGGAATGATGGTATCGCATAAAGCACGCAGCATTGGTGTGCTGATTGCAATGCCATGGCCATGCTTAGGCATCAGGTAACGGCGGCTGCCATTGAGCCAAAAACACAGAGGCGTATCTCCGGGGAATCGGTTTGCCACATGAAGGATTTGTTGCATACGTGCGGTATCGCCATCCTCCAATTTGCAGCACAGACGCATTCCTGCAATACGCTGTTCCCATTGTGTCTCTGAAAGAATGTTGTCGCAAACGACTGAAACATTACCATCCTTTTGTGAGAGCTTTCCTTCCAGACAAAGAACGGTATCGGGTTGCAGGAAAGAAGCAATCTGTGCATAGACAGAGGGAAACGCAATGCAATCGATTGTTCCGGACAGATCCTCGACAGTGAAAAAGCACATCTTATCTCCCTTTTTGGTGATATGGCTGCGCAGTTCACCCAGCATACAAAGCAGCTGCACCGGTGTACCGTCTTTGCCATGAAGCAGATCGGCAGCTTCTGGCAGCCGCAGCAGCTGACAGCAAGCCGACCATCGTCCCAGCGGATGCCCCGAAAGATACAACCCTGTGATATCCTTTTCCATCTTCAGAAGAATCGGTTCGGGATATTCCGTCAGATCGGGCATGGAGAATTCCACAGCAGCGGCCGTTTCCTCCTCGTTGCCGAACAACGAAAGCTGTCCGCTGATGATCCGGCGGCTTTCATTCAGCATAGCGTTCATCAATTGCTCGTAATGCTCCAGCATTTGCCGACGGTTCCATCCGAGACCGTCAAAAGCACCGGCACGAATCAGACTCTCCACACAGCGTTTGCCAAGCTCATTGCCGATGTTGCGACGGCAGAAATCAGCAAGATTTTGATATCGTCCGTTTTGAGATCGTTCCTGTAAAAATGAGGCGATGACATTGGTGCCAAGTCCCTTAATTGCCAGCAGACCGAATCGGATGCCCTCCTCTGCGGCAGTAAAGCCCATATTGCTGCTGTTGATATCGGGACGAAGTACAGCAACATCGTTTTCCTCGCATACAGCAATGTATTCGAGCAGCTTTCCTGTTGCAGAGAGCACACTGGTCATCAGAGCTGCCATATATTCTTTGAAATAACGACATTTGAGATAGGCAGTTTCATAGGCTACACGGGCATATGCTGCTGCATGGGATTTGTTGAAGGCATAGCTTGCAAACGCTGCCATTTTATCAAAAATGGCATTGGCGGCAGCTTCGGGAACACCGTTTGCCACGGCACCGCAGCAGGTATCATCACCATAGAGAAATACACTGCGTTCTTGTTCCATGATGTCGTGTTTTTTCTTTGCCATGGCACGACGGACCAGATCGGCTCTGCCATAAGAATAGCCTGCAAGATGACGGCAGATTTCCATAACCTGTTCCTGATAGACGATGCAGCCGAAGGTTTCCTTTAAGATCGGTTCCAGAAGAGGATGATCATAGGTTACCGCTTCGGGATGGCGACGGCATCGTAAATATTGTGGGATCGAATCCATGGGGCCGGGACGATACAGCGATATGACTGCGGTCAGATCGGCAATGGAGCGCGGCTCCATTTGTTTGAGCACACGGCGCAAGCCATCGGATTCCATTTGAAATACACCGAGGCTGTCGCCGCGGGAAAGCATACGGAATACAGCCGCATCATTTTCAGGGATTGTATGCATGGAAAAATGAGGCTGATACTTTTGAATGGCACGCTCGGCTTCTCGGATGACCGTTAAATTACGCAATCCCAGAAAGTCCATTTTCAACAGTCCGAGCTGCTCCAAAATGGTCATGGTATATTGTGTAATGACAGCCTCGTCATTTTTTTGCAGCGGCACCTGTTCGGCAATGGGCACTGCAGAGATCACCACACCAGCTGCGTGCGTGGAAGCGTGGCGAGGCATTCCTTCCAGTTGTGCGGCAAGATCCACCAGTTGTCTGACCTGTTGATCGCTCTCATAAAGCGCCTGTAATTCCGGTGATTGCTCTTTGGCTTTGGCAAGCGTGATGTGATATTCCTGAGGGACATATTTTGCTACTTTATCGCAAAGCGCATAGGGCAGATCCATGGCACGGCCGGTATCCCGGATGGCGGCTCTTGCTTTGAGGGTATCGAAGGCAATGATCTGTGCCACATGATCACTGCCATAGCGGCGCACCACATACTCTATCACATGCTGACGGCCTTCAATACAGAAATCAATGTCGAAATCAGGCATACTTACACGTTCAGGATTCAGAAAGCGTTCGAACAGCAAACCATTTTTCAACGGATCAATATCGGTAATACCGATACAATAGGCGCAAAGACTGCCGGCTCCCGAGCCTCTGCCGGGACCGACGGGGATATCATGTTCTTTTGCATAGCGGATGAAATCCCAGACAATCAAATAGTAATCCACATATCCCATGCGGGTAATGACATCGTATTCATAATTCATGCGCCGAATGGCCTCTTCGGACGGCTGTTCACCATATCGCCGGCGCAATCCTTCTTCACAGAGCCTGCGGAAATAAACGGTGGAATCCGTCATATCCTCTGCTTGATATTTGGGCAGGCGGATGATACCGAAGGAAAAAGAAAACTGACACATTTTTGCAATTTTCACGGTGTTTTCCAAGGCTTCGGGACAATCGGCAAACAGCGAATACATTTCTTCCGTGGAACGCAGATAGAATGTATCGTTGGGCAAAGCCATGGAAGTAGGGGAGGATAATGTACTTGCGGTTTGGATACAGACCAAAACCCGTTGTGTCAGAGCATCCTCCTTTTTCAGATAGTGCACATCATTGGCAGCTGCCAGCGGTATTCCGGTTTCTGCTGCAATACGACACAAACCGGCACGTACCTTTGCTTCTTCCGGCAAGCCGTGATGATGCAGCTCCAGATAATAATTCCCACGGCCGAATAAAGCTTCATCCCGTAAGGCGGCAGCTTTGGCGGCAGCTTCATTTCCCTCCAGAAGCAGCCTTGCCACTTCACCGCTGATACAGCCGGAAAGAGCAATGAGTCCTTCATGATATTGCTCCAGCAGTTCCCGATCGGCACGGGGCTTCTGATAGAATCCCTCTAGGCCTGCCTTGGAAACAATCTGCATCAGATTGCGGTAGCCTTGTTCGGATTTGCAAAGCAATGTCAAATGATAAGGTCGGCGATCCAGAGCAGATTCTTTTTGGAAGCGGGAGCGGGGTGCTACATAAATCTCGCAGCCGATGATAGGATGAATGCCTGCAGCTTTGGCTGCTTGAAAAAAGGGAACTGCGCCATAAAGCACACCGTGATCGGTAATGGCGACTGCTTGTTGTCCGAGTGCTTTGACGCGGCCAATCAGCGCTTCGATACGGCAGGCGCCATCCAGCAGGGAATATTCGGTATGCACATGCAGATGTACAAAGGATGGCATATGCGCACTCCTCCTTTCTTCCAAAATGGCATCGCAAACCAGATCCATGATGCGATGGATCAATATATTGGACAAATCATGCACCATCGGATTCACAGAATGATGCTAACGAGTTCGTATCAGATCCCAAGTCTTGTCATGGTTTCGGGCAGTTCACTCAGCGATTGCAAGGCTGCGGCACAGGCATGTACCTTGCCAAAGCCATAGGCCGCATGGATAAAGGGGACACCGGCTTCCTTGGCGGCATCGGCATCGCCTTGGGTGTCGCCCACATAAATGCAGTCGGTGATGTTTTGCCGTTCCATCACAAGACGGATGTTTTCGCCCTTGGAACGTCCCGTGCGGCCTGCGCATTCAAAATCACAGAACAACTCAGGAAATCCGCATTGTGAAAGATAAAGCTGGATATAGCCATCCTGACAGTTGCTGACGATCCCCAGTGCATATTCTTCTGAAAGTGTTGTCAGAATCTGCTGTTCATTGGGATATAAGGCAGCAGGATGAGAGAGCAGATATTCCTGTTCTGTTTTGATACACATCTGTATGATGCGAAGTTGTTCCGATTCGGGCAGCGATGGAAACATCATGGCAGCGATGACTTCCAAGGTTCTGCCCATAAAGTTGTGCATATCCGCAAGGGTAAATTGCTCGGGACGATCGGTCTGCTCTCGGATGCAGAGATTCCATGCTTCGGTGACCTCAGCGGAGGAATCCCAAAGGGTACCGTCTAAATCAAATAGAATCAGTTTGTTTTTCATCATCGTTCTCTCCTAATGCTTTGGATTCCGATTCCCGGATTTGTGCGGCAAGCTGGGTTAGCCGCTGTAATCGGTGATTGACTCCCGAACGGGAAATGGGCGGATCGGTCATTGCGCCCAGTTCACGCAGACAGGCATCGGGATTTTCCAGCCGAAGTTTTGCCATTTCGCAAAGAGGCTGCGGCAAGGTATCCAAGCCCTGCCGCTCCGCAATCAAAAGAATATCGCTGATCTGCTGTTCGCCGGCACGTACGGTCTTATCAATATTGGCAAGATCACAGTTTGTGCGTCGGTTGGTTTGTCCGCGCACACTTTTCAAAACCTGTGTGCCGATCAGATCAAGGGTTGCATTGGGTGCGCCCATCCATGTGAGCGCATCGCCAATGGCTTCGTTGTGCTTCAGATAGAGGACGGCTTCCTGTTTGCGTGCGATCAGCTTCATGGGAATCGCTGCTTGCGCAAATAAGGCTTGTATTGCACAAGCAAGATCTGCATCGGGCAAGGCAATCTCCAGATGATAGTCACGCTGCGGATCGGTCACACTGCCGTTTATGGCAAAAATACCGCCGAGCAAGGCCGGCAGAGAATCAGAAGAAATCTGCTGCATTTGCAGCGTGCGGTCCGGCGGCGTAATGGAAAATCGTTTGAGCAAAGCGGATACTGCTTCCGGATCTTTCAAGGAAAAGATCCAAAGAGGAAGTCTGCGGTTTCTTGCTCGATATTCGGTATCAAAACAGGCAGTGGGACAAAATGATCGTACCAATCCCGGCAAAAGTGCTGCGAATGTTTCACATTCCGTCTGCAGCACAATGCTTTCGGGACGAAGCTGTCTTGCAGACAGCAATACCCCATATAAAAATGCAAAGCGTTCCTTTTGTGTGTGCGGTGCGGCACAGATCTCTGCTTTTGCTTTTCCGGAAAACGATACCATTTTGCAGCCTGCCTTTCCATATGATTTTGCTGTGATTGACAGCAAATATACGCCACTCTATTTTAACATAATCCCGCAGGAATTGTCAACCGCTGCCGATCTGTGAAAAACTTGGAATTGGTACTTGCAAGGAACGCTGTTTTGTGGTAAAATATAAGAGGTATCTAAATTCTATCATCTTGAAGGAGGCTTTGTATATGTCCGAACAGTTTACCGTCACATTGCAGGAGATCATCAATGAATTCCAACTGGAGGTCATTCATGCCCCCTGCGATCTGAATACTGTGCTGATTGCAGAAAATGATATTACTCGTCCCGGCTTGCAGCTCATGGGCTTTTATGAGTACTTCAATCCGGAGCGCATTCAGATTGTCGGCAAAATGGAATTTGCATATCTTTCCACGATTGATGCCGAACAGCGCTATCAGCATCTGGAACAGTTGTTTTCTCATCATATTACAGCGCTGTGTCTGAGCCGTGGCCTGCCCTGCTTCCCTGAGATGCTGAATCTTGCCAAGCAGTACAGCGTGCCGTTGCTGCGGACACAGGAATCCACTTCGCATTTCACTACCAGTCTGCTTTCTTACCTGAATCATAATCTTGCTCCTCGTGTGACGCGTCATGGTGTTCTCATTGAAATTTACGGCGAAGGCGTGTTTATTACCGGTGAAAGCGGCGTCGGTAAAAGTGAATGTGCCATTGAGCTGGTAAAGCGCGGTCACCGACTGGTTGCCGATGACGCTGTGGAAATTCGTAAAGTTTCCAACACCAGTCTGGTGGGTACTTCGCCCGATAATATTCGTCACTTCCTGGAGCTGCGAGGCATTGGCATTATCAATGTGCGTCGGCTGTTCGGTATGGGTGCTGTCAAGATCTCGCAGGAGATCAATATGATCATTCAGCTTGAGCTTTGGAACAGTGCCAAGGTCTATGACCGTATGGGCGTGGATACGCAGTATTCTACGATCCTAGGGGTCAAAACGCCTTCACTGACGATCCCTGTGACTCCCGGCCGTAACCTTGCTGTGATCATGGAGGTTGCTGCTATGAACAATCGTCAGAAAAAGATGGGCTATAATGCCGCACAAGAGCTGATGCAGCGTCTGGGTGTGAATATGGAAGGCACCGAGACAACTACAGATTTCGATGCATTTTAAGCGAGATCCTGTCGTACAATAAACAGACCAATCTTGAGTAAGAGAACGGAAGGAATACAGATCATTCATGCTGCAGTTACAGGCTGATTTACACACGCATACCATAGCATCTACTCACGCCTATTCCACAGTGACCGAAATGGCACAAGCTGCCGCCGAAACCGGGCTGCGGCTGATGGCAATTACCGATCATGGGCCTGCTTCGCCGGATGCACCGCATCTTTGGCATTTTCATAACTATAAGATCCTGCCCCGCAGACTTTCCGGAGTCTGGCTGCTGAAGGGCGTAGAAGCGAATATAATCGATGATCAGGGTACACTGGATATGGACGAAAAGGAACTTTCTTTTTGCGAATGGGTTGTGGCATCCTATCACACAAGCTGTGTTTCGTTTCCAAGAGAATCTGTACGGATTACGCAAGGATATCGGAAAATCTGTGAGCATCCGGCAGTGGATGTCATAGGGCATTGCACCACGGATGCATTTCCTTGTGATTATCGTGCCGTGCTTTCGTGCTGCAAGGAATACGGTAAGCTTGTGGAGCTGAATGAAAGCTCCATACAATGGAAAGCCGGTGCGATGAAAAATGCAAGAGAAGTCTTTGCATTGTGCAAGCAGATGGAAGTGCCCATTGTTGTGAATACCGATGCACATTTTTCTGGTTTGGTGGGCAAGATTCCGCTGGCGGAGCAGCTGCTTTCCGATCTCGCATTTCCACATTCTTTGATCGTGAATCTGGATGCGGATCGCATTATGGAACTGGCTGCCAAAAAGCGTGGAATCCGCTTTTCCGGTGCGTATGACAACTGAGGAACAATCCTGTTTCTCCTGTGAAAGGAGTCTGTTATTTTCATGCAATATCTGAATCATCTGGAGGCGCTTTGCAAGCAGGTCGGTGCCGACTTTGTCGAGGAAGAACCGCTGTCGGCGCATACGACCTTTCGTGTGGGCGGAGCCTGCCGTGCTTTCATTACAGTGCCCGATGCCGATTCTTGTTATCGTCTGCGGCAGTTTTTGCTGGAGGCTCAGCTGCCTCATCGCTTTATTGGCAGAGGCAGTAATCTGATCGTATCCGACAACGGCTTTGACGGTGTGGTGTTGATGCTTTCTTCTGTGCCGCAGATTTCGACAGCGGAGGATGGCTCCTGTACCGCATGGGCAGGCACATCATTGAAAGCATTTTGCAATGCTGCTTTGTCGGCTTCGCTGACCGGACTGGAATTTGCTTATGGAATTCCCGGTACCGTAGGCGGTGCTGTATATATGAATGCCGGTGCATATGGCGGTGAAATGGCGCAGATTGTTACACAAGCCGAAGTGCTCGATCCGAACAATGTGCGCTGTATCATCAAGGCGGAGGATTTGGCTTTGTCCTATCGGCATTCCTGTTTTATGGAGCAGGATGCAGTCATTTTGTATGTCACTGTGCAGCTGAAACCGGGAGATCCTTTGCAGATTAAGCAGCAGATGGAGGAGCTGATGCGCAAACGGCAGGAAAAACAGCCGCTGGAGTATCCCAGTGCAGGCAGTACCTTTAAGCGCCCCGAAGGCAGTTATGCTTCTTTGCTGATTGATGAATGCGGACTCAAGGGATTTACCGTAGGCGGTGCACAGGTCAGCGAAAAGCATGCCGGCTTTGTGATCAACCGTGGCAATGCAACTTGTGCAGATATCCTTTCTCTTTGCGAACAGGTGCGTGAGATTGTATATCGTCAGACCGGCTATACACTTGCTTTGGAGCCGGAATTGCTGTAAATACTGAGTTTTTCTGTGCCGTTCGGCACATTACATAAGGAGTCAACAAAATCATGGAATTTATTCTGGTTACCGGTATGGCCGGTGCCGGTAAAACCTGTGCGATCAATGCATTAGAGGATATCGGCTATTATTGTGTAGAGAATTTACCGCTTTCGTTTTTGCCGCAATTTGTGAATATGTGTCGTGAAAGCGGAGGCAGACTTTTTCGTGTGGCAGCGGTAATTGATATCCGTTCTTGCGATCGCCTTTCGGAACTGGTAGCGGCTTATCTTACCATTCGTCAGACAGAGCCTATTGGTGCTTTGGAACCTATGAACTGCCGTTTGCTTTGCCTTGAGGCTTCCGATGCAACCTTGCAGAATCGATTTCGTACTGCAAGAAGAACCCATCCGCTTTCCAAACGATTTGAGGGTAATCTGCCGGCAGCCTTCGCTTTTGAACGAGAGCAGTTGCAGCCTGTGCGCGCACATGCAGATTTCCTCATTGATTCGTCTTTGTTATCTGCTTCGCAGCTGAAGGAGCAAGTGAAAGCGCTGTTTATGGCGCATATCAGCGATGCTATGCTGATTCAGGTCATGAGCTTTGGTTTCAAATATGGCGCTCCCATGGAAGCGGATCTGGTGTTTGATGTCCGCTGCTTGCCGAATCCCTATTATATTGAGGAGCTGCGGGAACGCACCGGCTGCGAGGAATGTGTGCGTGATTATGTCATGGATTCTCCCGAATCGCAGGAGTATCTTGCAAAAGTACGTGAAATGATCGATTTTTTGGTTCCGTTGTATGTCAGAGAGGGAAGACCGCAGCTGGTTATTGCCTTTGGCTGTACCGGCGGCAGACATCGCTCTGTTACTTTTGCCGAACTGATCTCTGCACATTTGCGCGGCGGTCAGCTGCATGTGATCAAACAGCATCGTGATTTCAAAAAATGAATCCCAAACCGCAATGCATCGCTTAGGTGGATTGCGGTTTTTTCTATGGGATGACACGATTAGAAAAAGCAATATCTTTCTAATTGTGCAAAATAGACAAAACTGAGAGGTGCATTTGGTGAAATGGCTGATTGACAAGAAAGTGCTGCATATGGTATCATAACAATAGAAAACGGCAGGAAAAACTCAGTATTGCGGTGTCATGCTGCAGGAACAATGAGAGAAGAGAGGCCGGTAGAAGAGAAAGAGGTGTCAGAAATGAAAAAGCTCAAGCAATTGTTTGCGGTGTTGTCTGCAATGATGCTGACAGCGGCGATGACCGGATGCTCCAGTGACGGCAGTTCCGAAGGGCGTACCAAGTCTCAGGATGATGTATCCATTGCAACAGATGAGGTGAATAAGAATAATGATCCGGATATCTCCGGGCAGACGGTGTATTGGATGGCGACATATGATCTGAATCCGAAGGGGAATGCCGACCGTTCTGTTGCCTTGGCGCTGTTTGAGGATGTATACGGTGCCAAAATCCAGTATATCGCTACAACGGATGCCACAAAATTCGATGATCTTGCCAACAGAATCAACAGCGGCGATCCGGTAGATATGTTCCCGTATGAATGGGATGCGGTTCCGAACGGTGTCACCAAGGGAATGTATGATCCGCTGGATGAGTATGTGGATCTGGAGGATCCGCTGTTTGATGACGTGCGGCATATGGCTGAAATGTTCAAGTATAATGGGCATTATTATGTGATACCCTATGCTGTTTCCGATCCGTTGGCCATTACATACAGCCGTACACTGATGGAGGAAGAAGGTTTGAAGGATCCTTATGATCTCTACCTGAAAGGCGAATGGAATTGGAATACCTTCATGGATATGATGAAAACCTTCGTTTCCAATGGCGATGAGGGGACTCGACATGGCTGCTGCGGCTGGTTTGGTCAGGCGATTCTTCAATCCACCGGTGATACTGTGATTAAATATGACGGTACCAAATTTACCAATAATATTATGAGCGCCAATATTGAGCGTGCAGAGCTGTTGATGGAGGAAATCAGTAAGCTTGGATTGTTTGCGCCTTCCTGGTATGGCTGTTTCCCCAATGATGGATCTGTGCTGTTCTATGGCATGGCACCTTGGTCATTGAGTGAATCCAATGTGCAAAATCCCGATGGTGATATTTTCTTAGTACCTTTCCCGAAAGATCCCGAATCGGATACCTATTATCTGAATATGAATTATGGAGCCACAATGCTGGTGAAGGGCTCTGATAAAGGCGATGCGGTTGCTATGTGGATCAAGTGTCAGCGCTTAGCGGAAACAGATCCCGAATATAAAGCTGCGGCCAAAGAAAAAGCATTGATCAAAACAACCAATGCGCAAGGTAAGGTGACTGCCTTTATCACTGAAGAGCAGTATGATTTCATGCAGACTTGGTATGATCCCGATACCATCAGTACGGTATTTGATTTCGGTTATGGCATGGGCCCGTTGATGTATAGCGAAACCTATGACTATGCAACCAGAGGCGTTATGAACAATGTGGCAGATGCGATTCTCAATCAGGTACAGTATGTGGGAACGCCCGATACATGGGCAGAAATTCGCAGTGAATGGCAGTCGGTTGTGGATACCGTTGTGGAGGAGTATAACGGAAAAATCCAGTAACACTTGTTGAAATGATGAAAAACCGCAAAGGAATATGACGGAAATTGTGCAAGGCGCAAAAATACTGCATGGATGCAAAAAAACGCTTGCATTTTCACGAAAAATGTGGTATCATTTACGATAGAATGAAGTATGAAGAAAGGCTGGATACACTCCGGCCTTTCTTTTATGCTCAAAGAAAGGATGCCCCGTTTTTGGGGTGCGGTGTGACTGCATGAAGCTGAAGAAATTCGGAAATACTGAGGCTCGTATTTATGATTTGGTCAAGCCTATTGCCGATGAATACGGCTTGATTGTCTGGGATGTGCGCTTTGAAAAAGAGGGCGCCTGCTGGTATCTGCGTGTGATGCTGGATCGCATGGACGAGGCTGTAACCATTCAGGATTGCGAAAATGTAACCCGACCTCTGAACAAGCTGCTGGATGAAACGGATCCGATTGCGCAAAGCTATACGTTGGAAGTCGGCTCTGCCGGTGTGGAGCGTGAGCTGCTGCGGGAAACGCATTTTGATGCCTGTGAGGGCTGTGAGGTGCGTGTACGCTTCATTCGTCCGTTGGAATCAGGTGTCCGTGAGCTGAGCGGCACTTTGATTTCCTGTGATAAGGAAACGGTAACGGTTGCCGTGGAGGAAGAAACGGCGCAGTATCCGCTTTCAGGAATCGCATTTGTCCGTTTGGCAGATTTTGATTTCGGCACGGATGTCGAAACAGATTGAATCGGAATGGCAGGAAGCAAGTAAGCTTCTGAAAATATTGAGAGGAGAACAATGATGAACGAAGGGTTCTTTGAAGCACTCGCCGCATTAGAGTGCGAAAACAGTGTGGAGCAGCAGCTCCTGGTGGAAAAGGTTGAGGCAGCCATGCTGAAAGCCATGAAGAAAGCCTATCCTTACAGCGAGGAGGAGGATTTCCGCATTGAGATCGATCCCGGCACTCACCAGTTTGCTCTGTGGATGCAGAAAACTGCTGTGGATGGTACTCCCAATACACCGTATGAGGTGAGTCTGGCGGAAGCAAGACTCATTGATCCCAATGTGCAGGACGGTGATTCTGTGGAATGCAGACTGGATCCCTCGGAATTCGGACGCAGTATTGCACAGTTTGCAAAGCAGTCGATCCGCGGTGATCTGCGTGCAATCAGCAGAGAGCAGATGCTCCAGAAGTTTGAGAGCAAGGAAGATCAGATTATTTCGGTTCAGGTCACACAAGTGGAGCCCGGTCATGGTCCTGTTACCGTAGAATATGATAAAACAGAGCTGTATCTCTCCTCCAAAGAGCAGATTCCCGGCGAGACTCTGGTTGAGGGACAGATGATCAAGGTGTATGTAACAGGCATTGTGAATAAGGCAAAAAAGCCTGTGGTTCGTATTTCTCGTGTGGATCGTGGTTTGGTACGCCGTTTGTTTGAACTGGCGGTTCCTGAGATTCACGATGGCGTGGTGGAGATTCGATCCATTGCTCGTGAAGCAGGCTTCCGCTCCAAGATCGCAGTGTGCTCGCTGGATCCCAATGTGGATGCCGTAGGCGCTTGTATCGGTCCGCATCGCTCCCGTATTGAGACGGTGGTGCGTGAGCTTCACGGAGAAAAAATTGATATTATTCCCTATTCCGAGGATCCGGAAGAGTTTATTACTCGGGCACTGGCACCCGCAACTGTTATTTCTACAACACTTGCAGAGGATGGCGTGCGTGCCGCTACCGTAATTGTACCCAATCAGCAGCTGTCGCTTGCAATCGGCAATAAGGGTCAGAACGCAAAGCTCGCTGCAAAGCTTACCGGCTATAAAATTGATATCAGACCCGAATACCCCGACCCCGAAAAGGTTGAGACCGTACCTGCCCGCGAAGCAGATACTGAGGAGTAATCCGTTTTCTGATTCCATCAATAAGAAAGGGGCGCTGCTTATGAAACCGAAAAAGGTGCCGCTTCGGATGTGTGTAGGCTGCGGTGAAATGAAACCGAAGCGCACATTGATCCGTGTTGTGAAACAGCCGGATGATACCATCTGTCTGGATGCAACCGGAAAAAAGGCAGGACGAGGCGCTTATCTCTGCTGTGCAATGGCTTGTCTGGAACAGGCCAAAAAGGCACGCAGATTGGAAAAAGCATTTTCCTGTCAGATCTCCGGTGCTGTGTATGAAAGCTTGCGTCAGCAGCTTTCGGAAACGGAGGCTGTCGCCGATGCCTGATGCAGCACAAAATCGGATTCTATCCGGAATGACCATGTGCCGTCGTGCAGGTAAGCTGGTGCTCGGCTTTGATGCAGTGAAGGATGCTGCGCAGCAAGGAACCTTGTATGGCATTTTGCTGGCGGCTGATTGTGCTGCTCGCACCGAAAAGGAAATTCGGTTTCATTGCCCACAGCTTTCCTGCGAAAGGCTGCCCTTTTCTATGGAAGCCTTAACTGCTTATTTTACCAAGCGTACCGCTGTATTCGGCGTAACGGACGAAGGCTTTGCCCGATCGCTCCGAAACGCTCTGCAAAGCTGCAGCGAGGATGACGCTTGTGAAGTTACGAATGACGTCTGATAACATAACAGGGGGTATTTGCCTATGCCAACAATAAAAATCAAGCTGAGTGATTTTGCCGCTTCTCTCGATCGTTCCTCTCAGGAGCTGATTGATTTTCTGAAAGAGCGGGATACGAAGGTGAAGAAGCCTTCCTCTTCTTTGACCGAACAGGAAATGAACGCAATTCTCGAACACTATACACAAGCCCATCAGGTGGCAAATTTCGATGCCTATTTTGCAGGCCGCAATACTGCTTCACAGCCTGCTGAAAAAGAAACTGCTTCCGCACCGGCTGCTCCGGCAGCCAAGCCGCAGCGGATTCCGGCTGCAAAGAAAGCTGTCAAAGCAGAAGCACCGAAGGCAGAGTCTGCAAAGAAAACAGAAACTGCGCCTAAGGCAAAGCCGGCAGCTCCGGCAAAGCCGAAGACAGAGATTGTGACGCCGGAAGCCATCACGGCTCCTCAAGAGCCTGTCAAGCAGCCCGTTGAGCAGGCTGCTCCGGAGGAAAAGCCGCAAACCGAAGCTGCACCTCGTGTGCAGACTGCTGCTTTGACCGAACAGCGTGCCAGAGAGCGTGCTGAGCAATATGCTAAGCAGCAGGCAGATAAAGCTGCGCAAAAAGCAGCACGTGCACAGCAGCAGAATAAAACGCAGAACAATCATCAGAATAATAGTAAAGCAACACAGCAGAAGCCGGCTGCCCCAGCGCCGGTACAGCAGACCAAACCGCAGCAGCCTGCTTC
>JAFXJT010000048.1 GCA_017532085.1 Oscillospiraceae bacterium
ATTACCCAACCAAAACCAAAGAAGAACAAATTGCACCCATGCAGCAGTTCATCGAATCCATCGGCGGTACATTCGATCCCGCTGCCATAAAAGAATGGAAAAGTCCGCAGTTTTATTACTATGAAACCGATGAGGAGCATCTAAGAATCGAAAGAAGTGGTGGTGAAGTGAGTTATAACAACGGCAGCATCACCCAGTTATATAGCAAAGGTGAAGAAATACAGATATACCGTTTGGATCGGGGCGATACGATTGAAAATGCGACTGTGGATCTGAACGGCACTAGCTGGGCACTTTCCGATGCAAAGGCATATACAGATAAGTACATACAGGAAAAGGTGATGCCATATATCGGATATTCTGATGCAAAGGTCAAAACAATTGGCAGCTATAAGATGCAAGATGGTACCACGCAGCTTGCACTGGAATATGACTATCTGGTCAATGGTTTGCCTGTGTACTCAGGGGCGGATGGACATAATCCATCGGAGTTCATTCTTTCTCCGCAATTCAGCATTATTTTCACGGCACCGGAAACCGTTGTGCATATCCGTGCAATTAGGACTTTTCAATACAAAGAGCCGAAAAAACTGAAGGATTCTTTTATCACATTGCCTTCTGCCTTGCGCTTGGTAGAACAGTATCTTGCATCCGAATATGTCTATTCTGTTTGTGATATTCAGATGCAGTACGCTGCGGTTGGCAAAGAAAATGTAGCTCCCTATCAGTATCGCCCTTGCTGGTGTATTGTGTTGGCTGAAGAAGATGGGAAGCTTCAAGCGTATAATCAAACTACGGTTTTTGTAGACATGCAAAACGGAAAAATCTGCACTTATGATATGATCAGCGGACGATTGGATGACTTCAAGCAATATGAATAGCAAAGAAGGTGAATGCGATGATCCGTATGATATCTACAGAATGTCGGAAGCTGTTTATGTCATCCACTTTCATTTTCGGCTGTCTGCTGATTTTTGCATTGAGTATGACCGCAGCGGTGTATAGTGATGACGACAGTGGAAAAGCATACACCGTTTTGGAAGCACTCACAGCGTTACCTGCATCCGTGCGGCAGAATGAGCTGTCGGCATTCGAGGTAATGCTATCAGGCTTAAGTGGAGTCTATGGAGAATTATTCCTTCCCATTGCAGTTGGTATGGGGTTTGTCCCTTTGATTTGTACAGAGCGTCGAACCAACGCCGCACGCACGCAGCTGATCCGCACGACAAAGAATCAGTATGTGTTGGGAAAAATTATCAGCATCGTGCTGTGTGGCGGCTGCACGGTATTGTTCGGATTTCTGCTGTACTGCGGCTTTGTTTGGCTTACATTTCCGCATATTATGATAGAAGATGGCTTGATGCTGTATGGCACGCCGCTGCAGCATTTTTGTAAGGTAGCCTTGGGTAAATTTCTGATCGGCTGTGTGTCAGTCTTTCCAATCTTGCTCATGTGTACTATAAGCAAACAGCAATACATCATTCTATGTATGCCTGTCCTATTTCAATTTTTGATGAAGTGCATTGGCTCTTATCTGATTTCGTATGAGGCGCTGCAGCATTATCGCTATTTTATGCCTGAGGGTGCTTCTTTGTTGCTGTTTCGATTCTCATGGATTGATTTACTGATCGTGTTCGTGATTCCGATCATATGCAGCGTTGTATTTTGGTTGCATCTGCGAAAGAAGGTGGATTGCGGTGAATGAATTACGAAAGATCTGGCGTTGTGCCGCCAGCGAATATCTGCAATGGCTTACGGATTCTCGTATGATTCTGCTGACCACCTTACTTTTGTTTGATTATCTGCTTGCAGTGGAACCGCTGATTACGCGTGCCAAAGAGATGCAAGAGCCGATCAGCTGGTTAGAGCCGTTTCTGGCGGTTGCAGGTTCGGGTACGGTCTTGCTGATTCTGCCGATCACATTCTTTATCCTCATCAGCGATTATCCACGCAATCATGGAAATGCCATTTTCTATATCTGCAGAATTGGCAGACAAAGATGGATGCTCGCGCAGCTGCTGGCACTTTTCTTGATGATCCTCACCTATCTGTTGATCGTGGCATTCGGTGCAATCCTACCCGCATTGCCGTACTGCCGGTTCGATTTTCAATGGAGCAAGGTGGTAACGGATTATGCGATTCATTTTCCCGAACAGGCGGCTTCCTATGAATTGCTGCCGGAGAATCTGTATTATCAGTTGAAAGATACTGCAGTGGGCTTGTTCTATACCTATACGCTGTTGGTATGTTATTTGTTTTTACTGGGAACGCTGCAGATCTGTGGTACGGTGTTGGGACATCGCAAAGTAGCCAATATCATGGCAGGATTCCTGATTGCAGGCGGTGCGGCAATTGCTACGATCCATTCCCGTTGGATGTGGCTGTTTCCGATGGCTCATTCCATAACATGGCTGCATTTTACCAAATATCTTCGTAAGCCTGTCATGCCTATGTGGGGTTCTTATCTGTATTTGGCAGGCGGCAGCATCATACTTTGCATCATAGCCTTAACAAAAGTACGACTCTTTTCATTTGATATGCAGGAGGATTGATCAATGATCAAAATACAAGGATTATCTCTGACCATTAAAAAAACAGAGATCTTGAAAAACATCACGATCTCCTTTGAAAAAGGCAAGATTCACGGCTTGATTGGAAGAAACGGCAGCGGAAAGACTATGCTGATGAAGTGCATCTGCGGATTTGTACGTCCCACAAGCGGTGTGGTGCATGTAGCGGGCAAACAGATCGGCAAGGATTGTGATTTTCCTGAAAACATCGGAATTATCATCGAAACACCTGGTTTTATCCCATATTATTCGGGTTACAAGAATCTGAAGCTGCTAGCGGATCTGAATCACAAAGCAAATGGTGAAAAAATCAAGGAGACGATGCGTCAAGTGGGACTGGATCCCGCACTGAAACGTCATGTGCGGAAGTATTCTTTAGGTATGCGCCAGCGTCTGGGACTTGCGCAGGCAATTATGGAAGATCCCGATTTGTTAATTCTGGATGAACCGATGAATGGTCTTGATAAAGAAGGCGTTGCGGATATGCGAAAATATCTACTGCATCTCAGAGAACAAGGCAAAACCATTTTGCTTGCATCTCACAGTGCAGAGGATATTGCTGTGCTTTGTGATACCGTTTGTGAAATTGACAAGGGAGTCTTGACAGCGTGTCAATGATTCTTCCACAAAGAAAAGGTCTCGGCAGTTGATAGCTGTCGAGACCTTTTTGTAGTCGGTCGGAGATTGGGGCATGCTCTTGGTTGTGCCATCAGTTACTCTTTCGTGCATGAAAAAAGCACACGTTTGCTTTGCAACTGTGCAGTTTACCTACGGTAAACGTGCACCTCTTTCGTAAGAAAAACGGTTCAGAGAGAGTTCTCTGAACCGTTTCATTTCTCATAGAGAGTGATCCTTATACAACTATGTAAATGAAATAGAAACCCTTTGTTACACAGAAGCAGTGCACCTCAAATGGCGTTATCTTTCCTCAGTCAGGATATTCAATTGACAATGAATGCACAAGGGAGTTTCCAAGAGGATTGGCTGTAATAGAAGGTCACACTATTCTGCAGATAAGCGCCGTCGTAGTACATACAAGTAGAGCTGCCGCCATCCAGATTGGCAGCATTCACAGCATCATAGTGAGTCATGATTTCGATCAGATCGGCGGCAGAAGCACCGGCATGACCATTGGAGCCGCGTCCATCCGTTACCAGAATGAGCAGAGCGCCGTCGGCTCGCTGACCGATTGCAGTACGAGGATTCAGTCCGCTGCCCGAACCGGTAATTTCACGGGGCACACCATTGATGACGAGATGTACAAAATGATTGTTATCGACGGTTGCTTCTTCCTGGAAGCAAACTGCATCACGGATTTTCTTTTCCTTGATCATGGTTTCACATTCAGCAGCACTGATGCCTTTGAGATCGATGATCTGAAGAATGTTGTTCTCCGTCAGTCCGATCAAAACCAGACCGGGATACTCAGCAGGACGATTCCGCATAATCTGACCGTTTGAGACAACAACACCATAGGGTCTTCCGCCGGTATTGTTGGTAGAATCATACAATCCGCCGTTGATTCCGCCGATGGCATTGTTTTCGGTAATAATCTGTTCCAATGTTTTGCCGTTTGCAGGCCATTGATCATTTCCGCTGCTGATTGTAGCAAGACTGACTCTGGCAGGATTTTTAACGATCATCATGGTTGCCTTGTATGTCATGCCCGGTATTTCGATGATCTCAATTTCCTCAGATTGCTGTTGGTTCTCATTGGGATTTTGTTGAGAATTGTTTTGATTTGGAACAGCAATCATCCCTTCGTTTACCGTAGTATCCTGTAAAGTCTGCATGGAATTGAGTCGTACTACTTCTTCGATTTCTTCATCAGAAAGACAAAGGGAAGCCAGAAATTTCATTTGTCCTGTTTCCAGCACAGTCGTGATGAATGTATTCCTGGAAGCTTCGGAAGCAGAGCATATAATCTGCAGCATGAGATAAACAGTAAGCAGCAGAACCACGAGAAAAGTCCCAATAAAAGCGAAGATTTTTCCTGTATAGCCCAAGAATGTCGGCATACGCTTGATTTGTTTGCTCATATCACACACCGCCTTACACAATTTCACGCATCACGGCAATAGCCCAATGGGGATCATCGATGCCGTTATCGGGAGTATCATCCAGGAATACAAAATAGATTGTACTGTTGAATACATCGGTGCGTTTTCCGGCACTGGTGCTGTAAGAGAGCAGAGACATATTCTTTTCAAAGTAGATATCACAAGAGAAGCAATGTTCACCGTAGCTGGTGATATTGGAAATTTTCTGATTGGTAAAGCTGTCTATGATATGCTTGCTGGTAAAGCCGATATCCACACCGGTAGCCCATTGTTCCGCATAGTGTGCATAGTCAGAGCCTTGTATCAGGTATTGATTGATGACATATAAGCCATGTTTTTCACCGTTGAGGTCATCAGTCATAAACTTGCTCCAGCAGAGAGCAGCAGCCATGGCATCGAATTGATCGGGAATGGTATCCAACGGTGTACCAAAGCGATTCAGTTCATTGGTTTTCAAAGGCACTCGTTCCAGAATACCGTTGTCATCCGAGATTTCCACAATAGCGCCGGCAGTCAGCAACGCAAATTCATAGGTTGTATAAGCAGGCATGGTAAGATTTGCCTGCTTGAGCAGCTGCTGGGCTTCAGGATGCTGTGTTTCTTTTTTGACAGCAAAGGTATCTGCATCGACACCTGCAATTGTGACCTTTTGACTTTGCAAAACGGTAATGGAAAATTGGTGGATCGCATCTGCATATTGTTCGGAATAGGTACATTGATTTCCGACGGCATCCTGCAAAACAACATCGGGATTGGTCATCTCCATAACGGAAACGATGCCATTTTCCGCAGTTTTCCGAGTGCCGTTCACCATTACGGTAATACCATCCGGCACTGCAATGCGATAATCATAGAGTGCAGGCATGACATTGTTTTTGTCGGTGATATAGGCGATTTCTTTTCCGTTTTTGCTGTAAGTAATGGTCGGCTTGGTGAGAAGTCCTCGGATTTGATAGGCAGGAATGTCAGAGGCAGGATCACGTTCTTCCTCTGAGGGCGCAATACCATTGATCAGCACCTGTACATTTTCGGGGCAAAATAGTGTGAATTGATACACGGTATTGCTCATTGCCGGAACGAATTGCTCCACAGACCAATCTGCCATGCTGAAGAAAAACAGATGCGTGCGATTGTTTTTGCCTTGAATGGTCAGATCGCCCACATGATCCTGATCGGAGAATACCGCATAGGTTTTTGTCAATTCGCTGCTTTCGCCTGCTTGATACGTATAGGATAAATTGCCAAGCTTTATTTTGTTGCAATAAGCATCGATATAGGCATTGGCATCAAGTTCTTCATATCGATTGGAACAATAGGCGGCAAGATTCAGTTTTTGAGTGAGCGCACCTTGGTTTGCATCTGTCCGGAGGGTTTCCAGATGGCTCTGGACAATGCGTTCGGGCTGTGCGTTATCATATTGCCGAATGATACAGAAGACATAAATCAAAAAGGCAATGGCCAGTACAATACAAACAGCGAGAAACACAAAATATGCCCTCAGAAATCTGCTGTTTTTCTTCATAGTGTAGTTCCTTATTTCCTTTCCGCTGATTTTCGCGACAATTATTATATCATATATGCAATATAATGTCAACAAAATTTGACACAAAGCGGTGAAAATCGGAACAATCACAAAGGAATCGTGTGCATGGAAACGGTTTCTTATGCGCAATGCAATTTGTATCCTGTTATTCCGGAACAGTTATGGTGTCATCAAGAATCTGACATTTTGCGATATGGTATGCACCATATATCGTTGGGTGTTCGGAGGATATCGTTTCATCTGTGAACTTGATGACAACCGTATCTCCGACCGCAAAATTCTTGCATTCCAGGTAGCGCCGTATACGGATATCCTCGGTCATAATCGTAAAGAGCATTCCATTGGATTTGTCGGTGCACAGAATCGTATCGTCAAGCAGCAAAGAATCCGCATCGATTTTTGCAATTGTTCCGGCAAGCGAAAACTCATAGGGTTCCGATTGCGTGGTCTCTGCGTGTTCTGCTGCATAGCGGAAGATCGCATCGGCAGCTTGTTCACCGATGTAGTAGACCGTGCTGTATCGGAGAAGATTGGTCTGTAAATAACCATCTTTTGTGATTGAGAATCCCTTTTTGTAAATGCCCAGAGCCTCTGAGGTTGCAGTGAAACTCAGATACGATCTGTTGCTGAAAGACCACAGATCGTTGCTTTCCAGAAGCACTGCATCACGACATTCAGAAAGAATCTGCCAGATCGCTGCATCCTCTTCCAAATAATAATGTTCGATCTCTTCATAGTTTTGGTATTGCGTGAAGCGATGAAATCTCAGTGTTTGCGGCAGTTTGTACATATCCATCATTTCACCGAATGTGGAGGGCAGATTGCTGTTGTCCGCAAAATATACATAGAATTCGCCGTCCATTTCTACAGCAATCAGTTTTTCTGCGGAGATTCCCTGAATGGCTCGGACAGAGAAGGTTTCGTTGTATTTCGTATTGGTATAGGAATCGATTGCTTCGCCACTGCAGGTTCCGATGATGTCACCGAGCAGTGCATTGCTGATTGCTCGTGCACTTGAATAGTATTGGTTCTGAAACATAACGGATGCAAATTTTTCATAGGGCAGCTTGTATTCCCATTTCCAAATCATTGCAGTGAGTTCGGTGGAATAGGTCATTGACTTGTAATGGCGAGGAATGCCTCCGATGGAAGTGGAAACGGTGTTGACCGTTTCATTGGGAATGGAAGAATGTACGGAAGAATTGTCGGATGGCGCTTGTGGAAATGCGTTCTTGAGCCTTGGCAGGAGAATAACGCCCGCAATGGTAATCACGACCAGACAGGCAGCGATTGCGCTCCATTTTTTGAAGGTAAGATGCGATGCCGGTTGGGAAGTCTTAGTATATGCAAACGCTTCTGCAATATAGTTTGAATTGATATGCTGCAGCGTTTCGGAAATCTGTTCTCTTTTCATCATAGCCCTCCTGTTTGCATTAGAAATGCTCTAAGCTTTTTTCGGATACGATTTAGTCTGACAGAAATCGTATGCTTACTTGTGTGAAAGCGCATCGCAAGATCATCCAAGGAATCCGCATACCAATAGCGGCGGATAAACAGGATACGTTTTTCTTGTTCCAAAGTTGCAAGAAATTGATCAATCCTTCTTGCAGTCTCAAGAGCATCAAAGGAGTGTTCAACGGATTCCGAGGCAGGGATACAATGCTCCAGCTCATCCAGCGCAAGATCATAACTGCTGTTGCGTTTTGCAGCAGTATTTGCGTGATATTTTTTTACCGCAAGATTTCGAACAATCCGACAAACATAGCTGTGCAGCGGATTTGGTGTCTGAGGCGGAATTGTATTCCACACAGCGAAAAATGCATCATTGACACATTCCTCCGCATCCTGTTGATTGTGCAGGATATTCTTGGCAATATTCATGCACATGGGTCCATAGTGCTCTGAGAGTGCCGCAACAGCTTGCTCGGAGCGTGCAAAGAATAATGCAATGATATTGCGATCATCCAAAAGAAATCACCGTCCTTTTTGTCTCTATAAGATAACTACGGTTTTGACATAAAATATCTCAAGCATTATGAAAATTATATCACAAAGATTTGCCAAAGGAAAGAGTCAGTGGGATATTTCACGGTTTGGAGAGCAGAATATGAAAAAGGTTTCTGTTTTGATCCCTATCAAAGCAGCAGCCTATTTGCTTAGATAGAAAGGAAGAGTAGCATGATTGAGCAAGATACAATTCGCCTGCTGCGGGAATGTGATGCAGGTATCAAAATGGGGATTTCCTCTATTGAAGATTCAGTTGCGCTTGTCAAAGATATCAAACTGGAGGAAATTTTGAAAAAGAGTCTGCAAGTGCATGAAAATCTCAAACATGATATGCAGGGCCTGTTGGCAGATTATCATGATGAGGGCAAAGAACCGGCAGCCATGGCTAAGGGTATGGAATGGTTCAAGACCAATGTGACGCTGGCAGTCAATCCCTCGGATGGCGCAGTGGCGGATTTTATTGTCGATGGCTGTAATATGGGCGTTAAATCATTGGCACGCTATCTGAATCAATATCCGGCAGCGGATGAAAAGTCGAAAGACATCTCAAAAGCATTGATTCGGGAAGAGGAGCAGCTTAGTGTCGCAATGCGTGCTTTCCTGTAACCGTAAGTGTGCACAGTCTTTTCTGTAAGTTAAAAAGTCCCCCGAAGAACAATACTTCGGGGGACTATGTTTGATATGGAGCAGCGTATATTATTTTGCCTGATCGGCAGTGGTAAATCCATCGGTCTGACCGGTCAGATAGAGCTGCAGCAGCACGAGATCTGCAACGGTAACATCAGCAGCTTGGTTTACATCAGCCGCAAGCTCCTGCAGCGGATCCGTAAAGCCATATAACAAACCGCGTTTTGCAAGGGTCAGATCAATGCCGTCAATTCTGCCATCGTTGTTGAGATCACCGAGCGTTACGCTGGGCTGACCAGCACCTTCAATCTGAGTGCCTTCGATTGCGCCAATGATATCGTCAGCGTAGAAATCGAACGTGCCCTCAGCGCTTTCGAGATACAATCTGAGATCGGTAGCGCCTTCGGGGATTGTGTAGGATTCATTTGCAAGTTGGGTCCAGGTTCCGTTGACCGCAACTGCAGTTGCAATGGTAGAATACTGTGTTTCGCCTTGGGAATCGGTATATTCAAGCTTCAGATAAACGGTTTCGGCAGAAGAGCCATCCACTTGCATGACATTCGCACTGAAGCTGTAAGCTTCACCGGGCTTGAATACCGAGGTGCTGAGGGTACGCAATGTGCCATTCCAAGAGCCGGTGCGTCCCGAGACCAGGAGCGACTGACTTCCGGCATATGCTTCAGCAGCGGAAGTTTTGACGGAAGCGGCACCGCGTCCGGACCAGTTTTCAGTACCGTTTTCAAATGTGCTGTGGAAATAGTATCCGTTTTCATCAGGTTCATTGGCCTGGGATTCAAATTGCCACCAATCCACATTGAAGAGGAATCCGCCGCCGCCCTTGAATACAAGGTAGAGATCCTGTGTACCGGATGCACCGCTGATTGTGGTGGAAACGGTTTTCCAGTTCTGCCATCCGCCGGTACCGGGAACATCGCAGGTACCGATCAATGTACCGCTTACACTACCCAAGCGCAGCTCGATGGTGCCGCCTTGTTCTGCGGAAGAGACACTGGCAAGAAAGCTGGTAGCACCTTCTGCAAAATCAACTTTGCTGAGCATCAGATAGTCGTTGGATTCAATATTGGCAATGTTGATGCCGCCTGCCGAGCAAACTTCAGTTTCCAAACCGGATTCCCAGCAGATTGTTTCGGCTTCGACACGCTCAAAGGGATTGAGCATAGCGATTTGTTTCGGACCTTCCTTGGAGCGTTCAATTTTAGGGATAGATCCATCTTGCCCATAGGTGAATTCTTCTACGCAGACGGAACGAGTAAAGCCGCCGCCGCCCGGCAGATTACCGGTGTGATAGAAGAAATAGGATTTGCCTCGGAAATCGCAGACACCGGGATGGTTTGTAAAGCTTCCGCCGCCGGAAGTCATAATCTCACCTCTGAAGGTCCAAGGACCGGTGGGGGAGGAACTGGTAGAATAATGAATTGTTTCCGGAATACCGGATGCGGCATACACAAGATAATAGAGATTGTTGCGTTTATAGAACCAAGGACCTTCTTCATATAAAGTCTGATGGCGTTCATCGCCGCCGCTTCGTGTGCCGAATGCAGAAGTTGTCATATCCACTTTATTGACATTGCCGGAATAGGAGATCATATCCTCATTGAGCTTCACATAATAAAGCTGAGGATTACCGAAATACAGATATGCCTGACCATCCTCATCCACAAAGGCGGTAGGATCGATATAATCCCAGTTAGGACCGATCAGAGGCTTGCCAAGAGCATCCTTAAAGGGACCCTCAGGAGAATCCGCAACAGCAACACCAATTGCACGGCCGCCGGTTGCGGCAGGCACCAGAGTTACATACATATAGAATTTGCCGTTGCGCTCGACACATTGAGCAGCCCAAGCGGTATTTTCTTCCGCCCAAGAGAAATCTGTGCCGGAAAGAACGACACCGTGATCCGTCCAGTTCTGCATATCCGTACTGGAATAGCATTTCCAGTCAGGCATAGTAAAATAAGTAGAACCGTCAGCATCATGGCTGGTATAAACATAGCAGGTATTGTCATAAACCATAGGCGCAGGGTCAGCGGTATAAACGGTCTGCGCAATGGGATTGGTTGCAAATGCAGATTGCGGCAGCAGCATACAGGTCGTGATGACTGAGTACACGGCTGCAATTGCTGCGGACAGTCTGCGTTTGACTTGGCAGCGAGTTGGTTTTCTCTTGATATATCCTCTTTCTGTTTTCATAAATTTTCCCCCAATACTGGTTAATTTCAGTCAGCAGATTGCTGCATATTTATTATAACATAGAACTTCACAAAATTCTATGCACAATAATGCTGAAATCTAAGCGTTTTCATTATATTGTATGGGGCAAAATTCTGGTTTTGGCATAAAATGAAACGGATGGAATCGGAGTGGCAGAACATTTTGAGGAAAAAAGAAATTCTCTGAAATGTTGAAATTTCAACATACAAATCCAATCCTTTGATGTATGATAATAACAGAAGTCTGCAAGGAGGAACAGCGTGCGCTGAAGGATTACCGTATCGAAGAACGATGATGCGCAGGCGTCAAGGAACCGAACAGATGGAAAAAACTTTGATTAAAACTGCAATCAGAAACGTATACTATTACTTGCAGCATGGATGGAGGAAAAAGCAATGACGATCACAAAAGATATTCTGTATATTGGTGTTAACGATCATAAAATCGATTTGTTTGAGGGGCAGTATCAAGTGCCCAATGGCATGGCATATAATTCCTATGTGATTTTGGATGATAAGATTGCCGTTATGGATACAGTGGATGCGGCATTTACCCATGAGTGGCTGGATAATATTCAGAATGTGCTGGGAAATCGTACCCCTGATTATCTCATAGTACAGCATATGGAGCCGGATCATTCGGCAAACATTATGCATTTTGCCAAGGCATATCCCGATGCTAAAATTGTGGCATCGGCCAAGGCATTTGTGATGATGAAGAACTTTTTCGGTACTGATTTTGCGGAACGGCAGATTGTGGTAGGGGAAGGTGACACTCTTTCTTTGGGTAAGCATCAGCTGACCTTTGTCACAGCGCCAATGGTGCATTGGCCGGAGGTCATTGTAACCTACGACAGTACTGACGGAGTATTATTCTCTGCCGATGGCTTTGGAAAATTCGGAGCGCTTGATGTGGAAGAGGATTGGGCGTGTGAGGCAAGACGCTATTACATCGGTATTGTCGGAAAATACGGTGCACAGGTACAAAGCCTGCTGAAGAAGGCAGCAACGCTGGATATCCGTATTATTTGTCCGCTGCATGGACCGGTGCTCACAGAAAACCTGAGCTATTATTTGAATCTCTATCAGATTTGGTCTTCGTATGAGCCGGAAGAGGATGGTATTATGATTGCCTACACCTCCGTATATGGCAATACGAAAAAGGCAGTGCAGCAGCTTGCGGAGCGTTTGCGGGCAAATGGCTGTCCCAAGGTGGTTGTAAATGATCTGGCAAGATGCGATATGGCAGAGGCAGTTGAGGATGCATTCCGATACAGTAAACTGGTTCTTGCAACGACCACTTATAATGCTGAGATTTTCCCGTTTATGCGTGATTTTATTCATCATCTGACAGAACGGAATTTCAGAAATCGTACTGTAGCGTTTATTGAAAACGGCAGTTGGGCACCTCTTGCGGCGAAGGTGATGAAGGAGATGTTGGAAGGCTGTAAAAATCTGACATATACCGATACCACCGTTCGAATTCTTTCGGCGTTGAATGAAGAAAGCAGCAATCAGCTGAACGCACTGGCGGATGAGCTTTGTCGTGAATATCTTGCACAGCGGGATGCAACTGCCAATAAAAATGATCTTTCGGCATTGTTCCATATTGGGTATGGACTGTATGTAGTGACCTGTCATGACGGCAAGAAGGATAACGGATTGATTGTCAACACAGTGACCCAGGTTACAAATACACCTAACCGAATTGCGGTTACGATTAATAAAGAGAATTATTCTCATCATGTGATCAAGCAAACCGGAAAGATGAATATCAATTGTCTGACTGTGGATGCACCTTTTGCGGTATTTGAGCGATTTGGCTTTCAAAGCGGCAGAAATACGGATAAATTTGCCGATTGTGAGCCGCTGCGTTCTGATAATGGACTGATATTCCTGCCGCGTCATATCAACTCGTTCCTCTCACTGAAAGTGGAGCAGTATGTGGATCTGGATACCCATGGAATGTTTATTTGTTCTGTGACGGAAGCACGTGTGATCTCGGATCGTGAAACCATGAGCTATACCTATTATCAGAACGAAGTGAAACCCAAGCCTCAAACCGAAGGCATCAAAGGCTATGTCTGCAAAATCTGCGGTTATATCCACGAGGGCGATTCTCTCCCTGAGGATTTTATTTGTCCGCTTTGCAAGCATGGTGCTTCGGATTTTGAAGAAATCAAAACATCCTAAAGATATAAGGAGGAAATCAGTATGAAAGAAACCAGATTTTATCTTTGTGAGCATTGCGGCAATCTTGTTGGCGTGATTCATGATGCAGGGGTACCGCTGGTATGCTGCGGTCAGAAAATGCGGCATTTGGAGCCGGGTACTGTTGAAGCCAGTGCGGAGAAGCATATTCCGGTGGTGCAGATCAATGGCAATTCTGTGATGGTTACCGTAGGCTCGGTTCTGCATCCCATGACAGAGGAACATAGCATCACCTGGGTTTATCTGCAGACCGATCGCGGCGGTCAGCGAAAGAATCTGCTGCCCGGTCAGGAGCCTGTGGTAACCTTTGCACTGGAGGATGAGACTCCGGTTGCAGTGTATGCTTATTGTAATCTGCATGGCTTGTGGAAAGCAGATATATAAATTGTGATTAGGAGGAAATAACAATGAAATTTGTATGTGACGCTTGCGGCTGGGAGTATGATGAGGCAGTTGGTGCACCGGATCTGGGAATTGCACCGGGTACCAAGTTTGAGGATCTGCCCGATGATTTCGAGTGCCCGCTTTGCGGCGTAGGCAAGGATATGTTCAGTTCTGCGGAGTAAGTGCAGAACAGATCAAGAAGAGAAAAGTCCCATTGCTGTGAAACCGATTGGTCATATGCAGCAATGGGATTTTCCTATGATTCGATGATGCATGCGTTTTTTTTTTGAGAGTTTTTGTTAAAATTCTCACAATCGCATTGACAATCGGGCAAAGTTGTGATAGTATTATAAGTGTTTTTTTGAGCATTCCTCAGAGATGAGGATGCATGATATGATCAGAATCCAAACCTGCTGAATGGATAAAAGGAGAATGCTATGAATCATGAAACATTGAGAAGACTGACATTGCTCAATCAGCTTTCATTAACCGATGCGCAAAAGGAAGATATCATTGCTTTTTTTGCACGTCAGGAACAAGGGCTTGCCGCATTGAATGTCGTTGATACCGAATCTGTTGAGCGAATGGTTCATGTGATGCCGATTCTGACTGTAGTACGTGAGGATGTGGCAGCACAGCCGTTTACACGAGAAGCATTGCAAAGCGGCGCACCGGATGCCGGTGAAGGCTATTGGCGAGTACCTCGTGTAGTGGAATGATTTTAGTTGAGGAGTGTAGTGTATATGAAATTGTATACATCAAAAGCAGAAACTGCAGCTGCCTCTGTCGTGGTTGTAGATGATATGATTCTGACCAAGGAGATGCCGACAGCTGCCGGCTCAAAGATGCTGGAAGGCTATCGGAGTCTGTTTGATGCAGAGATGATCACCCGCTTGCATGCCGCTGGCTATGAGATTGGCGGCAAGGCTGCTGTTGGTGAGTTTGCCATTGATCTGGTAGGCGAAACAGCATATGATGGTGCTTGTGTGGCTGATGGAATCCTGCGCAATGCCGCTGCTGAGATTATCAAAGCAGGAGAGGCAAAAGCAGTCGTAGGGCTTGATGTCAATGGATCGGTACGACGCGCAGCAGCGCAAAACGGATTGATCAGTGTCAAGCCGACCTATGGTACTGTTTCACGATACGGAACAGTGCCGGTGGCTTGCTCCGGCGAAACGGTCAGTGTTATGGCAAAAACGGCAGCAGATTGCCGTGAAATTCTGGAAGCAATTGCGGGGCATGATGATAAAGATGGTACCAGTCTTTCCGAGGAATGCTGTGCACAGATCAAATCGGGGGGCAGTATTGCCAAGCCTGCAAAGGTAGCTGTGATTACCGGCTGCAATCTGACACCGGATGCAGAGGCTGCGGCAAAGCTTTCTGCGTTTGGGGCGATGCTGGAACAAAATGGAATTTCGGTTACCGCAGTAGATGCCGGTGTGCTGACAACTGCATCTGCCGCTTGGAACATCTTGATGAGTGCCGAGCTTTGCAATAATGTGTCTCGTTACGACGGGATCAAATATGGCTATCGTACAGAGAATTTTGAGAACATTGATGAACTGTATACCAATAGCCGTACTGAGGCATTCGGTGTACTTTTGAAAACAGCAATTCTGTATGGTTCTGATGCGCTTTCCAGTGAGAATTATATGAAGGTATATGATAAAGCACTGCGAATCCGTCGTGTCATTGCCGATGCGTTTGCGGCATTGTTTGCGCAATACGATGCAGTGCTGATGCCTGCCTGCTCCAAGATGGTATATACCGAGGCAGATGTGCAAGCGGATCGTTATATTTCCTTTGCTGAAAACTGTTATACCGCACCGGCATCCATCACGGGATTGCCTGTTGTCGTTGCCGGTGGTGTACAAATGATTGGCAAGGCATTTGCGGAACCGATGCTGTTTGCAATGGCGGAGCTGTATGAAAAGGAGGGCAAATAATCATGCGTTATGAGACGGTAATTGGTCTGGAAGTGCACGTAGAGCTTGCAACAGAATCCAAGATTTTCTGTTCCTGCTCGGCAAAATTCGGCGCCGGTCCGAATGAGCATGTTTGTCCTGCCTGCTGCGGTATGCCGGGTATGCTGCCTGTTGTCAATAAACGTGTGGTAGATTTGGGTATGACAGCCGGTATGATGCTGAACTGTCATATCAACCGCACCACAACTTTTGATAAGAAAAGCTATTATTATCCTGATTTGCCCTGTGCTTATCAGACCACCCAGTGGTTTGCACCTGTTGCTGTGAATGGTTGCGTGGAGATTGAGACCTCTAAAGGCAAAAAGAAGGTGCGCATCAAGCAGATTCATATGGAGGAGGATGCCGGCAAGCTGGTGCATGATATCATGCCTGATACTACCCATGTGGATTTCAACCGAACCAGCGTACCGTTGATTGAGATTGTCAGCCAGCCGGATCTTTCCGGCGCAGAGGAGGTTATTGCCTATCTGGAGCGTCTGCATGCTCTGCTGCGTTTTGCCAAGGTATCCGATTGCCGTTGGGAGCAGGGTTCCATGCGTTGTGATGTGAATCTCTCGGTTCGTCCGGAGGGCAGTTCAGAGCTTGGTGTGCGTACCGAGATGAAGAATATGAATTCTTTGACAGCCATTGCAAGAGCGATCGAGTATGAAACAGCAAGACATATTGACGCTCTGGAAAATGGAACAGAGGTCTTGGTGCAGGAGACTCGCCGTTGGGATGATGTCAAGGGTAAGAGCTATGCAATGCGGAATAAGGAAACTGCCGGTGATTATCGATATTTCCCTGATCCCAATGTAATGCCTGTGGTCATTGATGATGCATGGTATGCTGCCATCGAGGCATCGTTGCCTGAGCTGCCGGAGGAGAAGCGTGCACGGTATATCAGCGAGTTGGGTCTGAGCGAATATGATGCTGCGCAATTGACCCAGAGCAGAGCACTCTGTGATTGCTTTGAGGATGCGGTATCTGTCTGCGGCAAAGCAAAGGATGCTGCTAACTGGATCAATTCTGAGGTTATGAACATTCTCAATGCACGCAAAATGAACTTTGATATGCTGCATATTGATGGCAAATCTCTTGGTGCATTGATTCTTCTGGTTGCTGACGGCAAGGTGGGAAGAGCCAATGGCAAGAAAGTACTTGCAGCAATGTTTGATGATACTACCATTGATCCTGCTGTGTATGCTGAGGAAAATGGCTTGATTGTCTCTCATGATACGGGTATGATTGATGCAGTGATCAAAGAGGCAATTTCATCGGATCCCAAAGCGGTTGCTGATTACAAGAGCGGCAAAGAAAAAGCGATCATGGCATTATTTGGAAAGTGCATGAAGCAGCTCAAGGGCAATTGTGACCCACAGGTTCTGCATACCATGCTGATTGATGCCATCAAGGCAACAGAATAAGATGAAAAAGCTGCTTCTGAGCGAATGTCTCAGAAGCAGCTTTTGTGATTGTCAGGTTGTGTGGAAGCTCAGAAATGAACAAAAGCGGAAACCAGTTTTCGAACCATTTGATAGATCGGACCTTCCAGCTCTTTGCGAGCATTTGCCAGCTCCTTACGGATTGCAATATGCTGTGGACAATGCTTTTCGCATTTGCCGCATTGGATACAGTTTGAAGCGGCAGTACTGTTTTTTCGTAATGCGGTACAGATGATATAATCCACTTGTCCCCAAAATTTCCCTTCGGCGGCACGGCGATTATAGGCAGCAAAAGTCCCCGGAATATCCACCTGTTTGGGACAAGGCATACAATATCCACAGCCGGTGCATCCGACCTTCATATTGGCATTGATCGCTTTCACGACTTTTTTGAGCATATTCAGCTCGGATTGACCAAGTTCTCCGATTTTCGCAGTGGATGCGGTGTGGATATTATCTTTGAGCATAGTCATACTGTTCATACCGGATAGTACCACTGTCACTTCCGGCTGATTCCACAACCAGCGAAACGACCATTGGGCAGGGGAATACGAAATGGGATAGGATGCAAAAATGCGTTTTGCTTGTTCGGGCAGATGGCTGACCAGTTTTCCGCCGCGCAAAGGCTCCATAATCATGACAGCCATACCTTTGGCGTGGGCATATTGCAGTCCACGTTTTCCGGCTTGTGAGTGCTCATCCAGATAGTTATACTGAATCAGACAAAAGTCCCAAGAAAAGGCATCGACCAGCTGACAGAACATATCCGAGTTACCGTGATAGGAAAAGCCAATCTGTCGGATGGCACCACTTTTCTTTTTATTCAGGATCCATTTTACAATACCCAAAGCCTTCAAGCGATCCCAAGTAGCGGTATCGGTGAGCATATGCATCAGATAGTAGTCCACATAATCTGTGCGCAGACGCTTTAATTCTTCGGCAAAGAGCTTGTCCAGATCCGCATAGCTTTTGATCAGGTAATGGGGAAGCTTCGTGGCAATCTTTACACGTTTTCGAAGATTATGCTTTTGCAGGATGGTGCCAAGAGCAGCCTCACTGCCAGGATAAATATAAGCGGTATCGAAATAATTGATGCCGCAGCGAATGGCAGTAAGGATTTCCCTTTCTGTTTCCTGCATATCAATTCTGCCCATGTTTTTAGGGAACCGCATGCAGCCAAAGCCAAGAATGGAGAGTGCATTGCCGTATTTATCTTTGCGGTATTGCATTGTAAAAACCTCCTGCCGATCAATTTTTATTATTATAGCACATTTCGCATATCGGTGCAAGAATTTTTTGTCGAAGGCGATTTGTAGCAGAAGTGATAGGAAAAAGCTTTGCAAAAACAAAGAGCATCTTGAAACAGATGCTCTTTGTTATATTTATGCAGTTTCGATACTATCCGCTTGCTGGAGATTCAGCAATTCCACAGCTTGCTCTCTCATTTTGTATTTCAAAATTTTTCCGGCTACATTCATCGGGAATTCTTTAACGAACACCACATAGCGAGGAGTTTTGCACTTATCCATATGTGTGCGTACAAATTCCTTCAGATCCTCCTCAGAGCAGGTTGCGTGTTCATGGGGAATGACACAGGCCATAATTTCCTCGCCATACTGGGCATCGGGAACACCAATGACCTGAACATCTTTTACCTCAGGATGCGTATAGAGGAAGTCCTCAATTTCCTTAGGATAAATGTTTTCGCCGCCACGGATAATCATATCCTTAATACGGCCGGTAATCTTGAAATTGCCATCGGGCAGGCGGCGAGCCAGATCGCCGGAATGGAGCCAGCCGTCTTGATCAATGGCAGCAGCGGTAGCTTCGGGCATTTTGTAATAGCCCTTCATAATGTTATAGCCGCGTGCACAGAATTCGCCGTCCACATTATCGGGCAGCTCTTCACCGGTATCGGGATCCACGATTTTGCATTCTACACCGAAGATAGGACCTCCGACTGTATTGACACGAGTCTCAATGGAATCGGTGGTTTTGCTCATCGTAGTTGCAGGAGAAGCCTCGGTTTGTCCGTAGGTGATGCAAATTTCGGACATATGCATCTTTTCGATGACTTCCTCCATGGTTTTAATGGGACAAGGAGATCCTGCCATAATGCCGGTACGCATATAGGAGAAATCGGTTTTATCGAAGTCCTCATGACCGAGCATAGCAATGAACATGGTAGGAACACCATGGAAGCAGGTGATTTTCTCTTTATTGATACAAGCGAGACCCTTGCGAGGAGAGAACGCAGTGATCGGGCTCATGGTAACGCCATGGGTCACAGAGGCAGTCATCGCCAATACCATACCAAAGCAATGGAACATAGGAACCTGGATCATCATACGGTCAGCAGTAGAAAGATCCATGCAGTCACCGATGGCCTTACCATTGTTCACGACGTTATAATGTGTGAGCATAACGCCCTTAGGGAAGCCGGTGGTGCCGGAGGTATACTGCATATTGGCAACATCATCCTTTTGGATGGTGCGGCGGCGTTTTTCCACTTCTGTAAGCGGCACACTGCGTGAGAGTGCAACGGCTTCATCCCAAGTATAGCATCCGGGCTGACGGCTTTCGACCGTGATGATATTTTTGAGGAAGGGGAACTTTTCGGATTTCAATTCACCGGGCTTGCAGGCAGCAAGCTCAGGACAGAGAGTATGAATGATCTGGTTATAATCGGTACCCTTGAAGCCATCCACCATAACCAGAGTATGAGTATCGGATTGTTTGAGCAAGTATTCGGTCTCGTGGATTTTGTTTCCGGTATTGACTGTTACGAGAACCGCACCGATTTTGGTAGTTGCCCAGAAGGTGATATACCAAGCAGGAACATTGGTTGCCCAGATCGCAACGTGATCTCCCTTGCCGACGCCCATTGCAATGAGGGATCGTGCAAAGGTATCCACATCGTCGCGAAATTCGGGATAGGTGCGGGTATAATCCAGCTCGGTATAGCGGAACGCATACTGAGTAGGGAATTCTTCACAGATTCGATCCAGCACATCGGGGAAGGTATAGGAAATCAAACGCTCTTTCGGCCAGACATACTGACCGGTACCTCTGTTGTTGGTTTGCAGACTATGCTTATGCTTATGACGGTATTTTGCCATATAATCGGCAAAGCATGGGAAAACGAGAGCTGCATCGGAAAGGCTGGGCATCCAGCGCTTGACCCATTCCAGAGAGACATAGCCGGTATAATGGATGGTTCCCAGTGCTTCCATCATAGCATCCAGGGGCATATCTCCGTCGCCGGTCATTTTATAGACCAGCTGACCGTTTTCCATCGCACTGTCTTTCGCATGGACGAACTTAATGAATTCTCCCAGATTGGCAACAGTGGTTTCAGGAGATTCTTTGCTGTAACGATAAGGGTGATGGATATCCCAAAGAGCAGCAACACGGCGATGACCGACCTTTTCCAACAGAGCTCTTAAGCGGTTTGTATCGGAATAAACGCCATTGGTTTCCACCAAAAGAGTGACATTGTATTGTTCAGCCTCCGGGATCAGTTGGGTAAGAGCAGAGGCAACAAAATCGTCATCAATGGCAGCAGAGGGTGCAGGATTACGATCACCCAGAATACGAATGAAAGGCGTATTCAGAGCCTGAGCAAGTTTCATACACTCCAGCAGCTCCTCATGATTCTTTTCCGCAGCAGAAGGGTCACCAAGGCAGCAGTTTGAGCTGACGCAGGGGATTTCCAGATGGAGTTTTGCAAGCTTTGCACGTGTTTTTTCTAATTGAGCACCGGTAAAGGGTTTGCTTCGATAGGGATCCACAGGCATACCGAGTGAGCGCAATTCAATACCGTCAAACCCCAGATCCTTTGCCATGGAATAGACATCAGACCAATCAAAATCGGGACAACCCAGTGTAGAAAAACAGATTTTCATTCAAATCATCCTTTCGATATTAGGCACAGAATCAAGTTTTTGAGGCTTCATCGGTATTACGAATTTCGGCACGTTTGATTTTACCGCCCAGTGTTTTAGGCAATTCGGTCACATACTCAATGATTCTGGGATATTTATAAGGCGCCGTAGCTTTTTTCACATGGTTTTGGAGTTCTTTTGTCAATTCGGGAGAAGGCGTATAGCCTTCAGCGAGCACCACCGTAGCTTTTACCACCTGACCACGAATCGGATCGGGCGCACCGGTGATTGCAGATTCCACAACAGCCGGATGGGTCAGCAGTGCACTTTCTACTTCAAAGGGTCCGATTCGATAACCGGAGCACTTGATCACGTCATCGTTTCTGCCGACGAACCAATAATAGCCGTTGGAATCGCGCCAAGCCACATCACCGGTATCGTAGTTCTGCCCACCAAGAACCGCTTTTGTCAGCTCAGGATTTTTGTAGTAACTGGTAAACAGACCAACCGGACGTTCCTTGTCAATATCGCAGATCATAATGGTGCCTTCTTCGCCATCATCTGCAGCATTTCCTTCCGCATCGATGAGGTGAATATTGTAAAGAGGAGAAGGCTTACCGGTGGAGCCGGGTTTGGGATCGATCCAAGGGAAATTGGCGATCAGAACAGTGCCTTCGGTCTGACCGAAGCCTTCACGCATTTTCTTTCCGGTTAGTTCATAAATGCGATTGAACACCTCGGGATTGAGCGGTTCACCGGCATTGCAGAAGTTTTCGATTGAGGAAAGATCATATTTTGACATATCCTCCTGCAGCATAAAGCGATACATGGTAGGAGGCGCACAGAAAGTTGTAATCCGATATTTACTGATGACCTCAAGAATCTTTTTGGCATCAAATTTATCGGTGAAATCATAGCAGAAGATTGTAGCGCCACAGATCCACTGTCCATAGATCTTACCCCAACCAAACTTAGCCCAGCCGGAATCGGAAATGGACATATGCAGTTTATTTTCCTGAACCTGATGCCAATATTTGGCGGTAACAATATGACCCAGCGGATGTGCATGGTTATGGCAGACCATTTTGGGCATACCGGTAGATCCGGATGTGAAATAGATGATTGCTGTTTCGTTCCAGTGAGTAGCATCTTCGCCTGTCGGACGTGCAAAAGTATCGGGATAAGTTTCGAGAATCGTAGAGAAATTATCCCATCCATCATAGGGCTCTGCGACAGCGATCACACGGTTGAGTGTTTCAATTTCGGGTGCAGCGGCTGCTACTTGAGAACGGACATAGTCATCATCGCAGCAGAAGATCGCAGAAATACCGGCAGTATTGCCGCGATAGACGATATCCTTTTTGGTAAACAGAAGATTGCCGGGGATCAGAATGATTCCCATTTTATGGAGCGCCGTTGCAATGACCCAATACTCCCAGCGACGACGCAGAATCAGCAGAACCACATCGCCTTTTTTCAGACCGATGCTCTTAAAATAATTGCAGGCACGGTTTGAGAGACGTGAAATATCGGTAAAAGTAAAGGATTTTTCTTCCATTTCGGGGCTGAGCCATAGCAGCGCCTTTTTATCGGGTTCTTGTTTTGCCCATTCATCCACGATATCGAAACCGAAGTTAAAATCCTCAGGCACATTGATGCGATAGTTATTTTTAAAGTCCTCATAGGAATCAAATTCAATACGAGGCAGATATCTGTCCAGCAGCATGATAAGATTCTCCTTTATTTATCGATCATTCCGCAATCATCGTAAGGAAGGTAGCTTCCTCCTCACCGATGCAGCGCTGACCATGGGGGTGCGTAGGATTGAAATACATGGAATCGCCGGCATTGAGAATGATCTCTTGATCATCGAACAACACAGCCATCGTTCCTTTGAGTACGAAATTGAACTCCTGACCCGGATGAGTTACCAGTGCAGGGGGCTCGTCGGAGGGAGACAGCGTCACCAGCAGCGGCTGCATGATTTTATCGGCATAGCGAAAAGCGAGATCCTTAAAGCGGTAACCCTCATAGCGGCTGACGCTTCTGCCTTCACCGATCCGAACGACATGATAGGTATCCAATCGACTTGGTTCACCGGTTACCAGCTCGTTGAAATCGACATTAAACTTGTTAGCGATCTCGTAGATCACACTGATGGGGAAGTCGCCTTCCTTCTCGTAATGACTGTATACTTCAACAGACAGACCAAGCTCAGCAGCGAGCTGTTCCTGGCTATAATCGCAGACTTCACGCAGTTCACGGATGCGTGCAGCAATTTCGCTGATATTTTGCATGGGAAAACCTCCTTAACATATCGTGCAGTAAAAGATAAGCGGAAACAAAACAAAAACGGTGGAAAGCGCATGCCTTCCACCGTTGATTCACATAACAAAGCGATCAAGAAAACCGGATTCGGTATTTCAACTGCTTTTGTGCGCAACGAGGAAGACCTACGATAGCGAGACCGTAAGTCGAAGGACGCACAGAAGCAGGAAAGAACGGTTCATAAGAATCACCAATACAAAACAATTTATGATACTTTATATATTGTACCATAGCTCACGGGGATTTGTCAAGCAAAGGATAGGATTTTGTTGTTTTTCACAATTTTCAGTATGTAACGTCGATAACTTTACTCTGCTGTAACGACAGCAAATAGATCAGGCGGATTTCATCTCTGCATTCGGGTTTGACCAGATAGTACATATAGGTTTCCATGACGTTGAGCAGATCAGAGGAGCGACCTTCAATTTTAAAGTTGCAGAAGCCCATCTCGGTATATCTGCCATAGAGATCCTCCGGTGTGACATGGGTAGAGAATCCGCAAGTAGCATACAGCTGCTGATTGATATGCGGGCAGAGGAAGGATTCGGAATTATGGAAGGGAGCAGCACCACCATAACGCTGCAGATGCTCGCAATATTTGATCTGTGTACGGCCAAGATATTGATAATGGGCACGTCTGCGCTGACAGCCGGGAGGACAAACCGCGTTCACGAGAATCTCTACACGATCCTTATTGGGGAGCTGCTCCAGAACATCCCATTGATTGTTCCAATTATAATCGAGCACCACCAGATCATAATCCTGTTCCAATTCTGCACAAAGTGCATCCACCTCAGTAATCTGTTTGCAGGTAGATGAGATGATACGATAATTTGGATAGTGTTTGCGGATATGCTTTTCGAGGATAGGGGATACCACAATGACTCCATTGAGTCGATCTTCACGATTGGCAAGTCTCAGGCAAAGGTTGCAATGCCGATCCTGCAAATGGCTTTGATTGATCAGAGGATTTGTAAAAGTATATCGCAGAGAGATCCCTTTTTCGTTGATACTATCGATGATCTGCTTCATGATGGGTTCATTGGTGACACCGCCCAAACAGCGGCCGCCATTCCAGAGCGAGGAAGGGAATTCGCCATAAAAGGATGCAATTTCCACATCGGGATAAAAAGCATCCGGGTATGCTTCTTTTAATTTGAGCAAAAGCATATTGAGATGATAATTTCGGGTAAAGCCCGGAAGATGGAATCGAATGGCCATGGTAGATACCTCCTTGGAATCGTAATGATCAGCGACGCTGTTTGCGGAGCCGTTTTCTCAGATAGGAGAAGGTTGCGGCTTCTCCTTTTTGTGCAAGCATCTTTAAAAGGAAATGGAGCTGTGCCGAGGTTTTGGGGTGGATCACCCGTCGATCTCTGCCGCGTTCGAAGTAGTCTAAGGGATCAGAGTTTTTGTATTCGGCACCACGGTAGACTTTGCTGGCGGCAACACGGTCGCAGAACATTTCAGCGACAAATCGCATCGGCATAGGAACTGGCTCTACTCTTTTGGAAGTGGGATTATAGTCAGTCCAATATTCAAAATGATGACGATTTCTGCCTTTATGGTGCATCCAAGCAAGGGAATAGCCTTTATGTTCCCGTTCGGCTTCATTGGGACTGCGAGTTCCTTGATAATAACGGATCCCGCATAAAAACTCGGTAGGAGAATATTTGGAAAGATCATGCGTCAAACCCTGCCATGGAATACCGGCACGGCAGCAATGCAGAAACACTACAAACCGATGTCGTGTAATCGTATAAAAATGTTGAAAGATCTGCAAAGAATGTTCCTCCTTTTGCGCCGTATCATGAACACAAATCTATTATAACACAGATTGACAAAAACCGCAAGATTTTCAGAAGCAGAACAATACTTTTTTGAATTTTTTTTGAAACGGGACAATCGTTCGACAAACTTTTCGAATTGAATACGCTACAATAGGAAATGCGGTCTGCCGGACAAGACAGGTCTGCGTTGAAACGAACAATAGAGAAAAGAACTGAAAGGAACAATGGCATTATGGTGGAACTCAAACAGGAGCCGCAGAAGCTGACTGCTTTTTTATGCGGCGAATTGGATCATCATCATGTGAAGGAGATTCGGGAGACCGTGGATTTTGCTGTGAGAGAGCAGCTTCCGCCGTTGGTTATACTGGATTTTTCCAAAGTCACATTTATGGATAGCTCAGGAATCGGGTTGATTATGGGACGATCGCATTTGATGGAGGAGTATGGCGGTGTTCTGGAAATTCATAATCCATCAGCACATATCCGAAAGGTATTGCGGATTTCGGGAACAGATCGGCTGGCAGTGATCCGCAATCAGGCAAACGGAAGGGGGATGGCAAGGTATGAACAAGCTCAATGAGCTGAAATGTACTTTTCCGGCAAGATCGGAAAACGAAGGCTTTGCCCGAACCATGGTCTGTGCTTTTGCAGCGCAGCTGAATCCGACCATTGAGGAACTGGCTGATCTGCGAACCGCAGTATCCGAAGCGGTAACGAATAGTATCGTGCATGGATATCGCGGCAGAACCGATGGTGTCATAGCGGTGACAGTACGGTTGCTTCCGGATGATGTTATATACATACGTATTGCAGATCGAGGCTGTGGAATTGCAGATGTTCCCAAAGCAATGGAGCCATTATATTCCAGTGCACCTGCAGAAGAACGGGCAGGACTGGGGTTTACTGTGATGGAAAGTTTTACGGATAAGCTGTCTGTCAGCAGTAAAGTAGATAAGGGAACCACTGTTATCATGCGAAAGAAAATACGGCATGAATCGGACAGCACAGAAGATTGACGCAGAGGAGCATCTGGGCTTGGTGCATTTGTGTGCCAATCGGTTTCGCGGCAGAGGCATGGAGTATGAGGAGCTGTATTCGGCAGGGTGTATGGGCCTTGTGAAAGCGGCTCGTGCCTTTGATGCAGACAGAGGGGTATGCTTTTCCACATATGCAGTCCCTGTTATCATGGGAGAAATCCGTCGGTTGTTTCGGGACAACGGAACGGTTAAGGTAAGCCGCCGGCTCAAGGAGCTGTCATTGCGGGCCGGACAGGTCTGTGAGCGACTGCGACAAGAGACCGGTAAAGAACCGACGGTATCCATGCTTGCAGAGGCAATGGGGATCAGTGAGCCGGATGCAGCGGAAGCATTATGTGTAATGCAGCCCGTGGTATCTCTGACGGCCTGTACGGAGGATGGCGAATTGCAAATGGATCTTCCGATTCCTGCTCATGATATAGGAATACAGGATCACATGGCGCTGCAGCAGGTACTCGCATTGCTGCAAGAACAGGATCGTGCTTTGATCGCCTTGCGCTATGAACAAATGCTGACACAAACAGAAACTGCCAAACGTCTGGGAATGTCACAGGTACAGGTATCGAGAAGAGAGAAAAAGCTACTGCTCTTTCTGCGAGAGCAGTTGATGCAATAGCAGGACAGTACCCTGGATCCTTTGTTGAGGAGCCTTCATCGAGCGCTGTTTGGTATCATCCATAGGATTCGTCATATCGCACAAGACATCATGTCGGAGTTTGTGAGATGTGACGAAACCACCATGTTTGAAATGCACAAATCCATAGATATGTTTTTGTGAAAAGCTACAAAGTCTTTATTTTCACTTGCATTGCGAAACGGTTTATTGTAAGATAGAAACAAGACACTTGCTCACAGAATCATATATAGGAGGTGTGTGGATGTTTCATATTGACCGGATGGCATGTGGGTGCAGACATGATCAGGATTTTGTACTGGATTGTCCTATGGGATATGCAGGATATCTTGCCTTGTTTGTCAAAACAAAAGCGATATTTGTCATAGATGGACAAACGATCGAAACTGAGCCGGATACATTCATTATCTTTGATCATGGTTCACCGCAGTATTATAAAGCGAACGGCGGCGAGTATATCAATGACTGGATCCAGTTTACCTGTACGGAGCAGCTGACTTCAGGCATTCCCATACAGTTTGATAAGCCTCTGTACATTGGAGAAACCATTAATGTCTCGCAATACTTCCAATTGATTGCGGATTGCTATTATCGTACCAAGAATTCACAGGCAGCGAGCTATTTGATTCGAGCCATGCTTTCGGATGTATTTTCAGATGCTGTACTCAGTGAACAGTCTGTGGTGTCCCATCATCGTGAGCTGTTGGATCTGCGTCGGCGGATCTATTCGCGGCCAATGGAGGATTGGTCTGTCGAGGCCATGGCACAGATGATCAATGTCAGTGAGCCGTATCTGCATTTGTTGTATAAGAAGGCATTTGGTGTGACCTGTACAGCTGATGTTATTCGAAGTCGAATTGAACAGGCGCAGCGTTATTTATCTTATACTGCCATGACGATTGAGGAGATTGCATTCAAATCCGGATATAAAACGGTAGTGCATTTTTCCAGACAGTTTAAGAAGCATACCGGCATCAGTCCATCGGAATGGAGAAAACGCAAGCATATGGGATCTGTGCAACAGTAAAATGGTTCAGTCGTGTATCGATACAAAACCCTCGGAATGTCCGAGGGTTTTCGCTTTCTATAGAGGCCGTGTCGATTGCTGATGAGAAAGAAGAGGCGGACAACAATACTGTCCGCCCTTTCATCTTATGATTGCTTGTTTTTGTTGCATTCCTGTATGATTTCGGCAGCACGCGCCAATGCCGAATCGATATCGGAACAGAAATTATTTTCTCCGATGAGAATGGGGAGTCCGGCATGCGTCAATGCTTTCATGGGCTGTTCATTCACATGAGAGAATATGACGTGAATATTTCGTTGTTTACATTGCGCAGCCAGATGGAGCATGATTTCCACACCGGCAGCATCGATGGCTAATACATTGCGCATACGAATGCAAAGCACCTTCATGGATTGCTTTCTGAGAATGGAATCATATTTATCCACAGCGGCAAAGAACATGGGACCGTTGATTTCAAAGACCTCAGTCTGCGGAGGAATATTACGATAACGAATGTGAGCAGGATCCTGTTCACCGTCCTCGATTCTGTGCCAGGTATGGGATTCGGTTACCTCAGCCATACGCTTCATAAACAGGAGTGCAGCCAGCACCATGCCAACACCGATAGCTACTACAAGATCGAAGAAAACAGTGAGCAGCGTGGTAACCATCAGTACAAGGATATCGCTTTTGGGTGCTGTTTTGATGGTACGGACAATACCGCGCCAGCCGCTCATATTATATGCTACCATAAATAAAATAGCAGCAATTGCAGGCATAGGAATCAAAGCGGCAAAAGGCATCAGCAGCAATAGAATCAGCAGCACAACCACTGCATGTACCATACCGGCAATGGGCGAGCGGCCGCCGTTATTAATGTTGGCTGCAGTTCTGGCGATCGCACCGGTTGCAGGGATACCGCCGAATAATGCCGAGCCGACATTTGCAATGCCTTGAGCGATCAGTTCGGTATTGGAACGATGTTTTTCACCAATCATACCATCAGCCACAACGCAGGACAGCAGAGATTCCACTGCAGCGAGAATCGCAATGGTACAAGCATTGGGAATCTGTGCACGGATCATAGTCACATTGAGCGCAGGCATATGGAATGTGGGAGCAGCGGAGGAGATCTCATAAAGATCACCGATGGTATTTACAGGAAGATGTAACAGCTTGACCAATGCGGCGCAGACAATAACTGCAATCAAAGATGGAGGAATTTTTTGCAATTTTTTCGGCCAAAAGATCAAAATCGCAAGTGCGATGATACCAATCAGCAGTGCATGCAGATTGATGGTATCGAAATGGCGAAAAACAGCCTCTACCTTTTCCAGAGTTTCAATGGGAGATTCCGAAAGCGTTAACCCGAAGAAATCTTTGAGCTGACCGATCAGAATCGTAACAGCGATACCAAAAGTAAAGCCTTCGGTAATGGTGCCGGGAATATAGCGAATCAGTGCACCAAAACGAAAAATACCCATAAGAATCAACAGAATACCTGCCATGATCGTGGAAACAACAAGTCCTTCCATGCCATCGGCAGCAACGATTCCTGCAACGATTGTGGCAAATGCAGCAGTAGGACCTGCAATCTGGACCTGACTGCCTCCAAAGAGAGCAACCAGAAAGCCGGCGACAATAGCCGTGTATAATCCTTGTTCCGGATTGACACCTGAGGCCAGTGCCAGGGCAATGGAAAGCGGCAGTGCAATGATTGCAACGATGACACCGGCAATCAGATCCTTGCCAAATTGCGCTGTGCTGTAATTCTTTCTGATCGAAAACAGCATGGGCATGATTGATTCTTTGGGTTTAACGGATGTCTTTTGACTCATGAAATAGTACAGATCCTTTCTGTCTGACATTTTTGTTCCTGCCTATTGTATCACCATTTTTTAGCAGCTGCAAGGTTTTTTTTATGTAAATAAGGAATTTTGTCGGAATGTCTGCATTTATGCTGCGTATTCAAAAGATTTTCGGTTTCGTTGCCGACGATATGAGATCTATGAATGGAGTGAAGGATTGCATTTTTGACTGTAATCTGGTATAATACATGATAGCTTTAGATGGTAAAAACGAATGTAGCGGAGGCGTATCGTGATACAATATCAGCAAGTTGTTGAGGGAGTATTTTTACATCGCCCCAATCGATTTCTGGCACAGGTATTGATTGATGGAAAAGAGGAAATGGTTCATGTAAAGAATACAGGACGTTGTAAAGAATTGCTGCGTCGTAACTGTAAGGTATGGTTATCAAAATCGGATCAAATGCAGCGCAAAACGAAATATGATCTCATCGCTGTGGAAATACAAAAGGCAGATTCTAAGCCGAAACTGGTGAATGTGGATTCGCAGATTCCCAATGCAGCGGCAGTAGAATGGCTTCAAAACAGTCGTTTGTTTTCTGAGAAAGCGGTTATCAAACGAGAGGTATGCTATGGGAGTTCACGGTTTGATTGTTATGTTGAGGATGGTGAACGCAAAGCATTGATCGAGGTGAAAGGTGTGACACTGGAACGAGATGGCATTGCATTATTTCCGGATGCACCGACTGAGCGGGGTGTGAAGCATGTCCGAGAGCTGATTCAATGTCTGAATGATGGATATGAAGCATATATTCTGTTTGTGATCCAGATGAAAGGTGTGATTGCATTTCGTCCCAATGATGAAACGCACAGGGCATTCGGGCAGGCATTGCGAGAGGCTCAGCAGGCAGGCGTACAGGTCCTCGCCATAGACTGTGTTGTGACAAACGACAGCCTATATCTGGATGCGCCGGTTCCGATCCAATGGATCGCCTGTGAGGACAAAAATAGTTATTGACTATTTTGTGGATGTGTGATATGATGATATCCGTAATACTTGATGAAGAAATTCTTGAAGAATGAGGTGTGTGGACATGGTAGAAATCAAGGAGTATCGAGGACATATTCGCAATTGGGAGCAGTTGTGCACAGAACTTTCCATTGATACAGCGCTTTCACGGGAACAGAGAGAAACAACGATCTTGCAAAAAGCATATGCCGCTTGGGGTACTGATATGGCAGCGCATTTGCATGGCATGTTTGCCTTTGCACTTTGGGATGATGCAGAGCAGAAGCTGGTTTGCATCAGAGATCATTTTGGCACGAAGCCGTTTTATTATTATGTGACAGCGGATGGCAAGCTGTTGTATGGTACCATGATCCGACGGATTATGGAACAGGAAGGCTTTGTAAAAGAGCTCAATGAAAAAATGCTGCAGATTTATTTGAGTCTGACCTATGTGGCAGGGGAAGATACCTTTTTCCGAGGCGTTAAAAAGCTAATGCCCGGATGCTGCCTTGTATGGCAGAACGGTGAAATGACCATAACCAGATATTGGAAGCCGGAGTTTCATGCAGATGCATCCAAAACATTGGAACAATGGGCAGAGGAAATCCATGCAACGCTGCAAAGCATTTTCCCGGAGGTGAAAACCGAGCAAGAGACAGCGGAATCGTTTCTTTCCGGCGGTGTAGATTCTTCCTATGTGTTGGCGATGAGTGATGTTCAGGTGACGAACTCCTGCGGCTATGAGGATGAGCGTTTTGATGAGTCCTATCTTGCAAAACAGACGGCAGATCTGTTGGGACGCAAAAACAATCGCTGTGTTGTGACACCCGAACAATATTTTGAGATTGTACCCTATGTGATGTATCATATGGAGCAGCCATTGGGCGATGCTTCAGCAATTGCCTTTGCACTGGCCTGTCGTGTCGTTGCCGAGCACACTAAGCTGTGCTATTCGGGAGAAGGTGCCGATGAATTCTTTGGCGGATATAATATGTATCGCAATGCGGAGCGCTATGGGGATCAATTGAAAACCTTCTATGTAGGCAATACCAACATCATGAAAGAGGATGAAAAGGAGCGTATTCTTCGAACTTATCATCCGGATCTGCTGCCGATTCATCTGGTACAGCATATTTATGAGGAAACTGAGGGCCTTGATCCGCTGACAAAGATGTCTGATGTGGATATTCAGATCTGGCTGGAGGGCGATATCTATCTGAATGTGGATAAGATGAGCGAGGCGGCTGGTCTTGAGATCCGCATGCCGTTGACAGATCGCCGCATTTTTGATATTGCATCCCGTATGCCTTCGGAATATAAGGTGAATGCAGAACAGAACAAAGTAGCACTTCGTACTGCAGCGGCAAAGGTTTTGCCGGATGAGATTGCATTCCGTAAGAAGCTTGGATTTATTGTGCCGATACGCATCTGGCTGGCGGATCCTCGGTATCATCAGGATGTTAAGCGTCTGTTTGCAAGTGAGATTGCTGCTGAGTTTTTCCATCCTGAGGAAATTCAAGCGATTTTCGAGGAATATCTCGGTGGTAATTCTGATTTGTGGCGTAAAGTCTGGACAATTTATACCTTCCTTGTATGGTATGAGGAATATTTTGTGAAGCGTTAATCGAAACAAATGAAAACGAGAAACTGCATGGATGATATCGGAACAAAGCGGTAAGGAAATGAACCTGCAGCCACAAAGAATTAAAAAATATCCCTCCTATGGTAGCATCAAAGAAAACCATAGGAGGGATTATTTTATGAAAAGGGAAATGCAAATAGATGCATGATACCGGCATAGATTACTCTTTTGCTTTGCGGCTGTCAGCAATGAGATGTACCACTGCCATTGCAGCCAGAGAGCCGAAAGCGATTCCGAAACCGACCTGTGCAGTTGCCAGAGCGTATGTTCGCATTTGTTCTCCGTCACTCAGCAAAATGCCCTGCATGGTATAAAACAGACTGCCTCCCGGCACCAATGGAATCAGCAGAGGCGTTAGCAGCAGGGTAGCAGGCGTGCGAAGCAGACGTGCCATACCTTCTGAAAACCAAACAGCAAAGAGTGTTGCCAGCAAAGCGCCGGTAAAAGCCTGATCCAGTCTGCTGTCAATATATTGTTGAATGAGACTGGTGCAGAAAGAACCAAGTATGACATACAGCATTCGGTTTTTGGGAAGATGGAATAATATCGCAAATCCGAATGTGCCAATTGCGGCTAAACAAGCTTGTCGAAATATGATTGTCATACTGTCACCATCCATGAAGATGCCCAAGCGAGTCCCAGTGCGAGCGCACCGGCTGTAAGGATCGCTTGGATGAGTTGAAGTGAGCCTGCAATAATATCGCCATTCAGCAGATCACGCAGCGAGCTTGCAATCATCAGACCGGGAACCATCAGCATAATGGCACCAATCATGACATGATCGGTATGCAGTGCAGGATACACCAGATGGCACAGACCGGTAATGACTCCCACACCAATGGCAGAGAGTACTGTTCGCATCATCATACTGGAACGTCCCGGCATACGACGATCGAGTGCCGTTACCAGAACACCGCATAATGCTGCAGCCACGGCATCGGCAAGCGTGCCGTTGAAAAACAGCGTATACGCAACTACAGCAAGGATGCCGGCAAGATGCGTGACCAAAGGTTTCTGTCTGGAGGGTGTACGCAGTGCAGTTAATCGATTGCGGGCAGTTTCAGGCGAAATTGTTTTTTCGCAAAGATCTCTTGAAAGGGTGTTGAGCTCCTCAAGCCGAGCCAGATCATAGCTGACACGTTGGATATTGCGGATTTGTGTGGTGCGAGTACCGTTGATCCATTCCACAGTAGCCATCAGCAAAGAACCGATACAGAATACTTCTGTGACCTGTGCACCGTAGCTGCGGCAGATTCGTTTTGCGGTATCTTCGGCACGATTGACATCAGCACCGCACACCAGCAGTTGTCTGCCCAGATCCAAAGCCAATGCAGCAATGCGTTCACCTTGATCCTGTTGCTCTTCATACATAGCGTTGAACCCATCCTTTCAGCATAATGGAACAATAGAGGATAGAACGTCGTATCGGTTCCATCCTGTTTGCAGGATACGGCTTACATTCCTTGGATGGTATCCCAGGAAGGAGTTTCTCCGATCAGAGTTTTCAGATAATACTGCAAAATGAGTGTTGCATCTACGGTATTGAGGATACCGTTGCTGTCGATATCGGCAAGCAGCGCTTGTTTATTCACTAAGACAGCAGGTTTTCCGACGATTTGTGCGGCATAATGTGTCAGGACCATCATAGCATCCTGCACGGTAATTTTCTGATCCGCATTGATATCGCCAAGCATTCCCTGCATTGCCTTGCAATATAAGGTGCGGGAGATTGTGCAGAGATCGTTTTGGGTATTAATCTGTTCATCAGACAGTTGAAATCCGGCATTGTCATCGGAATCGGCAAGCTGATAGGCAAATGAGAGCAGATAGCTTGTAGAGGAAAACTGTGTTTCATAATCGGGATTGGCAATGGTAAATGGAAAAGTATAGGTTTGAATGCCAATTCCGTTTGCAAGCATCGGAGCGGAAAGTGTCAGTTCATAGCTGCCGGGTTCCAGTTGAAAATAGTAGATGGTTTCAACGGAATTTTGGGTTTCCAGCGAATAGAGACAAAGTGCTTCCCGTTCTTCAGAGTGTTGGACAATTTCGAGAGAAAAGTCTACAAGATCCGCTGTATTCAGATAAAGGCAGCCTGCATCGTCACGTTCCAAAGGATAGTTTGGCATAATGACAACACGGTTTGTAGAGGAATCAGCGGCGAAAATAGGAGTGTGGCACAGTGCCGGCAGTGTCATAACTGTGGCAAGGAGGATAGAAAAAAAGCGTTTCCACTTCATGAGGACACCTCGTAATGTTACAGTGAATTCAGTTGATTAAGACAGAGCGATGATTTGTGATCCGAGATCATAAGCCTGCTCAGTTTGTTGCGCAATGACAGTGATTTTCGCTTCCTTGGGCAAATCAGCAGCGGGCAGATACATAGAAAAGCCATTGGTCTTGCATGATTCCATGCCCAGCAGTTCGGCTTCAAAGCAGGGGAATGCCTGATAATATTTTTGGGTGCCGTTTTGCATATCAGTGACACTGCAATAAATGGCATTACAATCCGAAAATGCAGGATCATAGTAACCATAGAGATGCACATCATTGCCATCTGTTCGGGATTCCAGACGCAGCGGCTTAGGATCCGAGACAGCCTGTGTCTCAATGGGTTCTACTTGCGGAGCCGGCATATGGGGGGTATATTCCAAGAGATGGTTCAGATTTCGCTCGACCAGTTCATAGATGACCAGATCAGTCTGATTCTGCTCCAACAGATACAGCGGAACATGTGAATCTCGGGTATAGGTACAGGCAGCAAAGCGCTGTGACAGCAATGGAATTAACGCTCTGCCAAAGGAATCTCGGAACATCAGCAAAGAACCTTCTCCCTGCTGACAAGCGGTATTGATCATCAGATCATCGGGATCGCGATAACGTCCGAGATAGGAGTAGGTCTGAGGGATATCATATACGATATTCCAGTCTTTTTGCATAACAGAGGGCGAGAGCATTTGCCAGAGATCGCCCTCAAAGTTCTGAACAGCAGAGCAGGGCTTTTGTGAAAAGGCATAGTCATCCAGTCCTGCAGCTTGCATCAGTGCCGTATAACCGATCATAGCACCATAGCCATTCCAATGTGTATCCAGCTTATGATAGAGCAGGGCAGGATCCGCAGCAGCTTGTTTTGTCAGAGCCGAGCGCAGATCACAGACAGTCACATTGGTGCCGTTCAAAACCGAATACAGTAGATCCAGATTGTTTTGTGACTCTCTGGAAAGATAACGGGACGGAAGATACTGTGGATAGATGCTTGCTTTATTGGGTGCAACTGCAAAGAGCATTTTCGTATCATGAGCAGCCGCATATTCTGACATTAAGGAAAGCGTTGTGATAAGATGCCGAAGATCGGTTTCAGAAAATGATGCATTGCCAATGGTATCATCCAGTGTCTCGGTATAGTATAGCCAGTTCTCTTTGCCGCAAATCACATCTTGTTCTGCCGATGTGCCCAGAAGATGCTTGGTGATCGCGCCATAAGCAGTAACAAAAGCACTGCGCAGACCAAAATGATCGCCATACCAATTGCCGAGCTGATTGGCATATTGATAATTGATAGATCCATCCTCATTTCGTATGGAAGGCAGAGCAGTCAGCACTCGGTTTTCACTTGAGGCTGCCGTTTTTGATGTCCAAAACGGCATAGTAATTGTAGGCAGAGCCAGCAGACCGCAAACAGTAAGAATATAACAAAGTGCGCCAATCGATGGTTGCTTTCGTTTCATCATTTACACACTCCCGCTTAGAATCGGAAATAAATAAAGGGGTGATAGCTGGTGGATGCCACATTGAGCATACAGATCATTAACAGAATGATCGTTCCCACATAGCCGCAAACAGCAGCTGCTGTAGGGTGTTGCTGCAACAGAGTGGTATAACACTTTCGCAGCAGTGGTGTGCAAGAAAGGATAGCCAATATGAGGATCATCCATACCAGAGGCGTGAGATAATGGAAACAGCCGGATAATGCTGCGTGATCGATGTTCCAATCTGTAAACATCGTTAGATAGAAGTGTCGGGCCTGTGTGAGTGTTTCCGCTCGGAACAGAACAAAGGCACAGATCACGACCAGAAGGGTATAACAATGAGAAAGACAATTCTTAATCACCGAATGCTGTTTTTGTTTAGCAAGCAGCTGTTCCAAGGTCATAAAGAATCCGTTTACTAAGCCCCAGAGAATGAAATTCCAACTTGCGCCATGCCATAAGCCTGTACAGAAAAACACGATCCATTTGTTGCAGATGGTCCGCCATTTTCCCTTCCTATTTCCGCCCAGAGGAATATAGAGATATTCTCGAAACCAAGTAGTCAGAGAAATATGCCAGCGTCTCCAGAAATCGGTAATGGAATCGGCACAATAGGGATAGCGAAAGTTTTCCAGAAACGAAAATCCAAAGATGCGTCCCATGCCGATTGCCATATCGCTGTAACCGGAGAAATCAAAGTAGATTTGCAGGGTATAGCAAACAGCGCCCAGCCAAGCCAGCGGCAGAGTGAGCGTATCACCAGCATTGAATGCTGCATCGGCAATGAAGCCCAAAGTATCAGCGAAAAGCAGTTTTTTGGAAAGACCTAAAATCATTCTGCGAAAGCCGCTTGCAGTCTGCAGCAATGTCATAGAACGATGCTGCAATGCTTCCGCGATGGTCTGATAGCGTACAATCGGGCCGGCGATCAGCTGTGGAAAAAAAGAGATATATAGCAGCAGATGCAGATAATTCTTCTGCGGCTGTGCCTGATCCCGTGCGGTATCCATCAGATAGGAAATTGCTTGAAAGATAAAGAAGGAAATCCCGATCGGCAGTACAATCTGTGGAATCGGAAGGGATAATCCAAACAGATCATTGAGGCTTCTGACAAAGAAACCGGCATATTTATATATGCCCAACAGCACAAGATTTCCAGTAATACCGATGGGTAGAAGCAAGCGTTGCCATTGTTTGCTTTTCGCACCCAGCAAGGCACAGCTCCAGCTTAAGAATACGACAAACAGCATCAGGAGCATAGCAAAAGGTTCTCCATAGGCATAGAATAATAAGCTTGCAACCATAAGGAGCATGTTTTTTGCACGAAGTCCGGGGCAAAGGCAATAGAGCAGCAATACAACGGGGAAGAATACAAATAAAAACGCAGGACTGCTGAATGTCATAAACAAACCGCCGTTTCAGTTTTAAGATTACATGATATAGTACACCGCAATCAGCTGTACCGTATCACCTTCAAACAAGAATTCCACAATACCATCTGAAGTTTGATAAGAATACGTTTCAGAAGGACCGTAAATGGATTCGATTTCTGCTTTGGTCATTCCGATGGTTGCGCCCAGACGGGTTTTATAATCGGTACCGATGAGATTAATCTCGATAATCTCATCCGTCGTGCCGTTAAAATAGCTGTAAATCCGATAGCCGGGATAGGTATAGACACGATCCAGACCGCTGCCCATGCAGCTTGCAGCCTCTTGCAGAGTGTAATTGGTATGTTCTGCGACATAGGCGGTACAATCCATTCCGAGATAGAGGGTGTCAAACAGACAAGTGTTGTCGGTTTGCTGCTGAGTAGTCTCTGTAGTGGCAGAGGTAGAAGTGGAGACTTCTGTAATCATTGTAGCAGAGGTATTCTGTGAAGAGGTCGCCGTAGTGGTAGTTGTGCCGGTTGTGGTGACCTGCGATGCAGTCGTGGTACTGGAGGGATTTGTCTGATCCGTTAAAGAATTGTTTGGCTTTGAATCTGCTGAAGAGGAAGAATTGGTCTGCGGCAGAATGACACTATCCTGGGAATCACAGCCGCAGGAAAGCAGCAAAGTCATAGCAAAGCAGGCAGCTGCAGCAATACGGCGTAAAGAAAGATGAGTCAAAAGAAACGCTCCTTTCAATGAAAAACGAATGCGATTAAGGCGCAGTGATCATCGCATGGATGAAATCACCGCGGCAGTCATACTGTAAACTGACATAGCCGTTGACAGTGTAGTTTCCGAGTGTAAGGATGTCCTGCCAAGATATGTCGCTTCGATTATTATAAGTGGGATCAAAATTATGCCATGCATTTTGATACCATACCTGGCACCAGTAATGATCGCCGGTATTATGCGTAGCATAAACCAGTCGGGTCTGATATCCGGCTATCTGAAGAAAATAGTCCATGGTTGCAGCGAGATAATAGCAGACACCGCGTCTGTTGGTAAGGGTATAGGCAACCAGAGTATCCCATCCTGCAGCGTTGAGCTGCTCCAGAGTCCGTGTTTCCTCGATGTGTCGATAGCGGTAATTTGCGGTAACATAAGAATAAATGAGCTCTGGCGTTGTACCGGATACAGTAAGAAGCTCTTTGATTTGATGCTTGATTGCATTGGCGGCGATTCCATTCTCATCGAGATAATATCCATTCACTGTGGTGGATACCGCCATCGCACCATTGGAATGGAAGTAATAGTAGTTGCTATCAAGGATTTGCCAACCGGTGATAGGGCTGCCGGTATTCGAGCAATAATAGCGGTTGCTATTCCAAGAAAACCATCCGCCGCCTCTGCGTTTGCCGTCAGCATCAAAAGCCAGCAGAACGCCGTCAACAGTGTGAACGCCGGTCTGCATTTTCCCATCTGCGGCGAAATAATAAGTATTGCCATCAATCACCTGAAGATCTGTTTGCAGGATGCCTTCGGGTGAAAAGTAATATGTTGCATTTTCAATAGTTTGCCAGCCGGTTACAATAGAACCGTCCTTCGCGCAATAATAGAGAGAATCGTTCCAGTGAAGCCAGCCATTTCCCAATGTACCATCGGCAGAAAAGCCATATTGTATTCCGTCAATGGTAATGAGACCTGTCTGCATGATACCTTGCTCGGAAAAATAGTATACTGCATCGGCAATGGTCTGAAAACCGGTTTGCAGGATGCCTTCATTGGAAAAATAATAAAGGTGATCTCCAATGCTTGTGAAACCGTTGGCGACAATGCCTTCATCGGAATACCAGGCAATACAGCCATCTGAAAAGGTATGCCACCCAAATTGCTGGTGACCGTCTTCGTCAAAGACGTATCGTGCACCATTAATGATGACTTCTCCGGTTTTCTTTCCGTTTTGTGCATCAATATAATAGCGGTGACCATCTAAGAGCACCCATCCCAAAGCAGGCTCGCCGGTATGAATATCGTAGTAATAGTTGCGGCCGAAGATGGTTTGCCAGCCTGTGAGCTGAATGCCGTTTGCATCAAAGAGATACCAATTGCGATCAATATTTACGGCACCTGTCTGCAAAACGCCGTATTCATCCGCATAGCAGCGGTTTCCATCGGCATCAAGAATCCATCCGTGCTGGAGCACACCATAGCAGTCAAAATAGCAAAGACCGCGATTGGTTTCAAAGCTGCCGATTGTCTTTCCATTTTCCTGTGTAATGTAATAGGAAGCATCTCGCCATGTGAGCCATCCGAACACCGGTTTTCCACTGGCGGGATGATAGTAGTAGCGTTTGCCGTTGACTGTCTGCCAGCCGATCTGTTGTGCGCCGTTGGGTGCAAACAGATACCATACGCCATCAATTTGCAGTGGCCCCGTTGCCATTGTGCCATCTGAAAGTGTATAGTAATATCGAGATCCGATTTTTTCCCATACGCCATCTTCTGCAGCAGCCGATGTAGTAAACGGTATGGCAAGCAGCATCCATATGACAGAAAACAGAGCGCAGACAGTGCGCAGAAATATGGCTTTCTGATGATATTTTAAATGGAATTTCATAGGTTTCCTTTCCGATTCCTGAGAAATTAGCGAAAATGCATACACATCCAGTATACCATTGCAATGCACATTTGTCAAGCAGTTTCGTATGTATTCTGTATTGGATCTTATCATTCCGAAGAAATCGAAAGCCATGAAGCATGACGGCAGTAAAACGAATAGCCGGTCTCATATCTGTGGGATAGAACAGATATGAGACCGGCTGTATCATTGTTTTTGAGCGATCTTGTATTCATCACCATCACGATAATATGGGCAATGCGTATGGTGTCCTTGTATGATTCTTGCATATTCATCCTCATCCAGATTCATGTCGCAGACATAGCAATCCCAGTCCTCATCATAGGAAAAATATGCGCAGGTATCGCATTCATTCATAGGGATGTCCCTTCCTGCAATTCGAAATCCAGACAACTGCGCAGTGCAGTATACGGACGAACCATTTGCTCTGCAACATTCAAATGCGCCGGATGCTTTGCATAAGCTTTTAGTGCCTCGGTGCTTTCAAAAGAAGAATCCAGCATGAGATCAGCAGTAGAAGTATCAAGACCTTCCGTATAAACATGGATCGAAAGCAATCCCGGAATCTGACCGGCAAGACCTTCCAGCCCATCTTTAATGCCCTGTTTGATCTGTTGTTTTTCATTTGGGGTGAACTGTTCCTTCAGTGTCCAGAGAATAATATGCTTGATCATAAACGCAGCTCCTTTTTATTGTTGTTTTGCTGCAATGAATCGGCGCAGCAGCAGATTTCCATGTTCTTTCAGCCAGAGCATCCAACGGTCGTATTCAGGATAGATTTGATTGATTCGCCGGTAAAAAGATTTGGAATGATTCATTTCCAAGATATGACAAAGCTCGTGTACCACAACGGCATCCAGTACCTGCGGAGGCATTTTTATCAGCAGACAATTAAAATTCAAATTACCGGCAGCAGAGCAGCTGCCCCATTTGGTGATTTGCTTGCGGATGGTGATGCGGCCGTAAGATATCCCCAGCAGCGATGCGTAATATGCTACTCGATCGGGAATGATTTTTTTTGCTTCTGCAACCATCCATTGGATTTCGTTGTTAGTAAAGGGCGGCAAATCCTGCAAGGCTTTGTTTTCTGCTTCCATTTTTTGCAAATGTCGTTGGAGCAGAGAGGCTTTGGACAGAATGAATTGTCGGATTTGCGTTTCTTTCATACGCAAAGGTGCACGAGCAATCAAAGAGCCGTCTCTGGTCAACTGAATGCAAAGTGTTTTTCTGGTACTCCGGATGACGGTAATTTCCTGTGGAATCCCTTCAATAACCATAATGTTCCTCATATTAGGCATAATATGTACGTTATTTCCGTCATGATTATACCATAAAATCCTGTAGATTGCAACGGTGATTTTGAAGTTTGAAATCATATGCTGGAAAATTTGAAATTTCTCTTGCGATTCGGAAAGCCGTATGATATAATAACGGTGTACAGCAGCTTGTTGTTATGTTGGTAATGACAGGACAGAATAAGAATTTATGCGGTACATTGCAGCTTTTTAGGGGGAAAATAAAATAAGTGAAAGGATCATTGTTATGAAACTGAAACAAGGTATTGCATTTCTCCTGACAGCCGGGTTGCTTTCCGGCAGCACAATGGGCTCGTTCTGCAGCATAGCTGCTGACGAAGCGGATGTTTATTTCCGCAGCACATTTGAATCTGACCTCGATCTATGGAGCGCACGAGGCAATGCGCTGGTATCGCTTTCCACTGCCTCAGCCTACGTAGGCAGCGGAGCTGCAGCGATAACAGGCAGAACCGATTCGTGGAATGGCATTGCCAGAACATTGGATGCTGCAACTTTCCATGCAGGCAGCAGTTATTCCTTCGGCGCAATGGTTTTTCATGAGAATCAGAGTGGAACTGAGCATTTCAAATTGACTTTGGAGTATCGTGATGCTGCCGGTACTGCCCAATATGCAGCAATTGCCGAAAGCGATGTGACCGCCAATGCATGGACAGCGCTTTCCAACGCATCCTATCTGATTCCCGATGGCGCCACAAATATGGTGCTGTATATTGAAACCGAAAGCACTCGAACTGATTTTTATGTGGATGAGATTTATGCTGCCAAAGAAGGGGTTACTGTCGGGGATGATTCCGGCGATCAGTTTACTCTGGGCGATGTAGATCACAGTGGTGAAGTCAATATGGAAGATGCAGAAGCGCTGATTCGTTTTTTAACGGTAGAGGATACTATGGTGTATCGGGATACTGCTGATATGAATTCGGATACTGTTTTGGATGGTGTAGATCTGTCCTTATTAAAACAACAGATTTTGAATCCGCCTGTTGTAACCACTACAACCACCACAACAACGACGACTACGACAACCACGACCACAATTGCTGATAATCAAAAAACCAATCCAACAGAATATATGGCATCTGTTCGAGCAGCAATGACTTTGAATGTGCCTTCATCCGCTACCAACAAGAACAATGGCATGAGCTATGGCACATTACAGTCGATTACCTATTTTTCAACGGTTTCCGGAAAGAATAAAAAGGCAAATGTATTGCTGCCCGAAGGATATTCCGAATCTCAGCAATATCCGGTTATGTATGTCAATCACGGTATTTTCGGTGATGAGAACTCGATGCTGGATGAGGGGATGAAGGTACGCACTTTGGCAGGAAATCTGGCAGCCAGCGGCGAAGCAGTCCCGATGATTATTGTATTCACAGCAATGTTCACCAGCAAAACTTCTGATGCTTGTACCGCTATTGATGTCGAGAACACAAAGGCATATGATGCGTTTTTATATGATATTGCAGATTGTCTCATGCCGTATATTGAATCGCATTAGTCCGTGAAAACCGGCAGAGATTACACTGCGATCACCGGCTTCTCCATGGGTGGACGTGAGTCGCTGTATATTGGCGTTTCCAGACCAGATTTGTTTGGATATATCGGTGCAGCATGTCCTGCGCCCGGAGTGACACCCGGTGTTGATATGTTTATGAATCATCCCGGATCCATGACTGAGAGTGAATTCCGCATTAGCGGTCCGGATTATCCTTATGTTCTGATGATTGCCGGTGGTACCAATGACGCTGTGGTAGGTACATTCCCTGAGCAATATCACAATATTCTGACCACAAATCAGACCGATCATATTTGGCTTTCGATTCCCGGCGGCGGACATGACGGCAGTTGTGTTGTACCATTGATGTATAACTTTATCAAGTCGGTATTCAAAGCGTAAAATACGAAGAGTGAATCAAAGAATCAGCGGTGAGGCTTGTATGAGTCTCATTGCTGATTCTTTGCGTGTTATGGATCAAAAAAACCGTAATGATATCTCCAACGATATCATTACGGTTTTTACGTATCAAGTGATGAATGAAAATGTGATTATTGGTTCAGCAGCATCCGCTTCAAAACGGTATAGTCATTTGCATCGATGATCTGATCTTTGTGAACGTCAGCCACTTTTGCTTGTAAAGTAGAGAGAGGAGTGATGGTCATTAGATGCTTTTGCAGGCAAACGATATCAGCCATATTAAAGCTACCGTCCAGATTGACATCGCCTTCGATCACATCGGTCAGTTCATAGACAGCAGTCACAGTCATATTTCCCTTCAGTGTGATTTGAGCAGTAGCAGTGGAGATTGTTTTCCCCTCAGAAGTTTCCCAATGGGAGAAGCGGGCACCGGCTTTCGCGTTTGCTGTGATTGTAACAGGATAATCGGTATAATAACTGCCGCTCCAAGAGCCGTTAACCATTTCAGGAGAGATGGTATTGACCGTAATGGTACCGAAGTTATCATCATTACTGATGGTAAGTTTTGCCAGATTGCCCTTCAGTGAAAGAGCAGAACGCATATGGTTGGTGATGCCGGAAAACCGACTATCATAGAAGCTCTTGACAGAAGCTGCTTCACGCGTAAAGGTGGATTCTTCTCCGTTGCGGCGGTCGGGCCAGAAGCGATGGAGTGTATCCACAACAAAGTCGTGATAAGAAGCGGTCAGATCATCAATGAGTGCGGAAGTACGCTTGGAATCAAAATGATAGTTTGCCATATCCATGAAGGTAAGAGCGAATGCTTCACGGAAGGTTTCATTTTTCAACGCAGCTTTGTAAAGCTTTCCTAAAAAGCTGTCTGAGTTCTGCAATTGAGAAAATGTATTGGCGTTGGAAGGTGTCGTATTGTAAAGGTTCACACTATATTCCGTATCAAAGAGGATAAAGCGCCATTTTCCGTCGGCATAGGGATTACTTTCATCTATTTTCATAGATTTCCACATTGCCATATTGTTGCCGCCCCAGTCCGTATTGTTATAATAAATCTCGGCGCTGATATAGTCAATAAAGCTCTGCATATCGATTTTATCGCAGAGAGCGGTATAATTGGCATCAGAGGAAAAATCGGTGGCTTCAATCCATTCTTCCAGTGCTTCAAACTCGGTTAAGCCTTCTTCGTCGCCTTCATCCAGCTCTTCGTTTTTGATGATGCAGACATTCTTTTTGCTGACATCATAGTGAGATTTGATCATATCCTCACTGAGCTTTTCGGTAATTTCATAATGTCCCCAGAATTCACCGTTAATGAACACGATGCAAGGCTCCATTGCCTGTGTGAGGAAATTGCGGTCACTGACAAGCATTTGATTCAGTTTATCTCTGAAACGGGTAGCTTGCCCGTCGTTGCCGCCATTTCGGATCATAAAGCTGTCGAAATCTGTAATTGTATCACCGTCATATTGGTTGGTGAGATTGCCTGAGAACAAATCGAATGCAAGAGAAGTTGTGCCATATTCACTGCGAGAATAGACGTTAAAGCTCTTTTGCTTAGAGGAACGTGTTGCACCGCCGTGGATACGAAGGCCAACATTCTGGCTGACAGCAAGACTGCCATTTTCAATGATTTGCATTGTTGCTTCTCGTTCCCATTCAGCACCGCTTTGCGTATAGTTGGCGGGAATTTCCCACTCACGAGCCATTGGATTGTATTCGGGACCGTTTTTCCAGTCGGTATAGGTTTGACCCATAACATAGATGCCGATCTCATTATCGAAGAGATTATCGCTGTCTGTTACAAGGGAGATGACTTTCATATTTTGGTAGTAATCAGCTCTTGCTTGATAGCCGATGAAATAGGTACCGGTTACCACATCACTGCGATTGCCCTCTGCATCAAAGGCGGCGGCTTTAATGATCATAGCCTTATGAACCGGCTCAGCAGGAGGGGAGACCTGTGACATCCACGAAGATGGAGCAATATCTGTAATTGCGCTGATTCCATTGGGTTCTGAGGAGATGTCTTTGATCGCAATGGGAGCAGAATATTTCGGACTTTCTGCAGTGGGATCGCTTCCGTCCATAGAATAGCGTATGGTCAGACCATCGGCAGCGCGGATAGAAAGATGGAATGCATCCTGATAGAAGCCGCTGCTTTTTGATAACACCGGTTCTTCGATATCCAATTCAATAATGGAGTCCGTATTATTATCGGCACCGGGAGTCATATCCATAAACGCAAAAAGATCGCTGCCATCGGGAGTACGTCCGTAGGAGATATTGGTTTCGATGATGCCAAAGGTAATTGTATCGATGGTTTTGCCATCTGGAGAAGTCAGTGTCAGCGTTTCACCGTCAGTGGAGAGTCCAAAGGCAGCAGAAAGCTGTCCATTCAATGAAATTTCGGTAGAATTACAAAAGACAAGGAGTTTTTGTTTAGCAGGAATGACAGTTTGATTTGGAAAGGTATAGCGATAGAGATTATCCGCATCATCGGATAATCCATATCCGCTGAGATCCACAGATGCATTGGTTGGATTATAAAGTTCAATCCAATCATAGTGCTGACCATCTGCGGCAGCGAATGTTGTGTTTTTGGCACAAACCTCATTGATCACAACATGATTGAGATCTGCTGCGCCAATGGGCAACGGTGCTGCAATGCAGCTGAGCATACAAATACTGCAGGCGGCGGATAACATTCTTTTTGGTAAAAGCATAGGAACCTCCTCATTTCATGGTTTGAGTATGTAGAATACTACAATAAAGTCCCCCTGCATCTTACAAAGATGCTTCCCAATTGTAAAATTTCCCAAAAGCAATGGTACATAAAGGGAACACATTGCTTCGTGAATTTATATATATAAAGCTATTGTAGCATATTTCCGCTGCGATGTCAAGGAGAAAAAACTGCTGTGAGCTTGCCTCAATCTGTTCAGAGGAAAGATGCAAAAGCAGCGGCAGAATATGCGTATTGAGATGGAATGCAAAGCATTGCATTACATATCAACAGAAAGATCTCCGCACAGAAAAGCAAGCTCTTCTTGATTGCACCGTTGTGCTTCAGCACGCAGGAAATTGATGTGGAACACATGACCGTCGGAAGGATCGTCATGACCATATTCCCGATAGAGATGTGGGATATGAAGCTGACAGAGTTTTTCCTTCATGATATCGGAGTGGTGAAGCAACGCATCATTAACACTGACCATCAAGAAAGCAGGCGGAAAGAATTCGTTCATATAATCGAGGATATGGAATGCACTTTGTTTTTGAAGCTCTGTCATATCCTTGGGAAGATAGAACTCATATACCAGATCCTTTTGATTCGGCTTGAACTCATATATGCCGCAGTTCAACACAACTTTTGCTGGAATGGGTGTTGACAGCGTTTTCGTTTCAGAAAAGAGTGCTTTATATTCGGGATTGGCAGCAAGAATGGCATATTGACTGACAAATTGTGCTCCAGCCGAATCACCGATCATAAACAGGCGGCTGGAATCGAGATGATATTGCTGTGCGTGGTTGACGATGAAGTCCATTAAGCGGCAGAGATCCAAAAAACCACACGGATACGGGAATTCAGGTGCAAGACGATAATTGAAATTCACTACAGCGAATCCTTGTTCCGCAAGAAACTTTGTATATCGGCTATACAGCAATTTATCACCGTAGAACCAACCTCCGCCATGCACATTGACAATCACAGGCAAGGGAGATTCGCTAGGCTGCATTGGATAATACAGATCCATCAGATGCCAGATGGTTTCCTTCTCGGACTGAGAAGTGGTATAGGGAATATCAGCACAAACCTTGATATGATGGGGCATTGGAATCGAAGCATCTCGTTTCGCATCATTTTCTGCCCATTGCCGTCGCAATTGATTGGCCTCATAGATCAGATCCATTGTTCTCTCCTTTCGGAAGCAAAAGATGTGGTTTTCCAATGCAGATGGAATCGATACTAGGCTTATTATAGCATCCGATGATAGAAAAGTCAATGATAGCACTCAGCACAATGGAAAGCTAACAACCGCAGATCCATCATAATCTCCGAATCGATAAAACACCTCCTATGGTTTCACAATACCATAGGAGGTGTTTGGTTGTGTTTAGAAACTCATATGAAATGCGGAGGGTTTGCATTTTACAGGGAGAGTTGTGTCTTATGGCTGACCGAGTTCTGCATAGTCAATGAGACCTGCGAGGAAGCTAAGGATTTTGGTGGTATCCGCTGCATCAATGCGGCTGTCAAAGGCACAATCGGCATTGAGCATACCTTGCGGAGAAACGGTAATAGTGGTATCCTCAGCAACCAGACGACTGCCCAATACAACATCATCGATCTTTACGATACCATCGCAGTTGATATCACCGAACAGTGTCTCATCGGGAGCAGGTTCGGGAGCAAGGAAATTAACCCAAAGCTCTACAACATCATCCGTAGCGGAATACTTAGGACTATTTGTGTTCTGAGAGCTTAATTCAGATGCAGTCAAAGCCTTGTTATAAACACGGATAGATGAGAACTCAGCTTGAGAAGTTCTTCCGGTATCAGGGCATGCACCAATCGTCAGGTTGTAATTGGTGTGTGCAACACCCTCGGTCGTACCGGTTGCTTTTTCAGCAAGCATTGTGCCATCTGCGTAAATACGAAGCATATTGTTAGCGGCATCATAAATACCGGCAATCTGATGCTCTCTGCCGACCCAGCTATTCGCCATGGAATCGGGCATTGTGTAGGTGAGGCTTCTCCATGCGCCGCCGGCATAGATATGGAAATCCAGCAAGCCGGGTCTGGTACGCAAAGCCAGAGCATTATCGCCCTTACCGGCGAACATATTAAATTCAGGATTGCCTGTGGGAGTTACATTCACTTCGATGGTGAAGGAATTTTTGCCTTCCAGAGCAGCACCCAGACTGTTGTTGGAGGGGATCGAAACAGAACCGGACATAACCGTCTGATCTCCATCTGTTTTCAGTGTTGCAGATGAAGTAACGGGAATGACAATCTGATTCTTACTCTGATCCTGAAGGAAGGAATTGATGTTGCGATAAGGCTTGGAAGCCTCGGCAAGAGCCTCTTTGGATGCTTTTCCGGAAACAGGAATCAGTGTGTATTCCCATTCATATACGTTTTTGCTGGACAAGCAATATTGCGGCAGAGTGCCCTGACCACAGGTTGCACTGCCGGTGCCCATGGAGCCATAGTCAATGCTGAGGATGGTTTCTTTTCTGGGAGAAAGCTCATAGACATGGTTGACAGCGCCAAGATCGTTGGGAGTAAAATGAAGCGCACTTGCTTCCAAAGGATTGGTAGCGGCAACCAGCAAACCATTGGCATGATCACTGCCGGTCACGGCGATCCATTTGACATCTGTGAGGTTACCGCAGTCATCGACCTTCATATAGGGGAAGAACATCTCGGATACCGTGCTGGACCATACGGCCTGTCTGCCGTGCGTTTTTCTGTCATTGAAGGTTTCCACGGGGCCGTTGCCGTACCAGTTGACATCTTCAAAGCCGGCAGGCAATGTCATCATAGAGCCAACACGGAGGAAAGCACCCATGCCCGATGCAGTTGCATCTACGGACATCTTGATGGTCACTTCACCGGATCCGTTAATGGTATAAACAATGGTCTCTTTGGTATTGCCGGCATTGGGCAGTGTGAGATTTGCTGTGATCACAGTTTGACCATTTTGATTCTTGCTGATATCGACACTGTTGACCTGAATACGAGAGGTAGCATTCTGCCAGTTGGTATCAAAGAGCTTGCTTCTGCCGGCGTTATAGTCGTTTTCGACATAGCCTCTCCAGAAGTTGGGAGTAGGACCATTGGCAATCAGCAGTTCGCCCTTATAATAATAGGACTTCATTGTGCCGGTAGATTTATCAAGGATAAAGGAGAAATCAGTACCCTTGATCTCATAGCCTGCGTTGGTTTCGGATACGCTAACAGTCTCTTTGCTGATGACAGGAGCACATTTGCTTGCAGCTGCCGGCACTTCAAACTGACCATGTGCGATTTCCGTATCGGCTTCCACCATATCGGTAGCAGTTTTTGTGAAAACGGAAATGTTGAGATAAAACTCATCGCCGGCCTTGATTTTAGAGGGCATCACGAAAGGAACTGTGATGGTGCCTTTTGTCAACGGAGCAACATTTGTATCTTCAACGATGCCATTATTGACGACCAGACCATTTTTGAGCAATTCCCAGCGAACCGTATAATCACTGAGGTTTTTGAAATTGTTCTCGTTATAAACGGAGATGGTTCTGTTGTTGATCTGTTCGGTATCCACACTGAACCAGAAGTTCTGATACTGATACTTGACTTCTTTAATCTCAGGCTGCGGCGTTCTGTCGGGACTTACCAGACCGTTCTGACAGAAGCTGTTATCGTTGGGATTATCGCCCCAGTCACCGCCGTATGCGAAGAATGTGCCGGGACTTTCTTCAGCGTACAGATTTTTATGAGCATAGCTCTGTGCATAGTAATCCCAGAAGCTGCTGCCGCTGATCATATTGCTGCTGCTGTAATCGATCCACAGCAGAACAGAGGAATCGCCGGAGGAAATAGCAGGATTTGCGCTGCGCTGACCGTTGATTTCGGTTTGCGACAGTGCCTTGGAGTAGATGCGGGCAATGGAAATCTGACCGGAAACTTTTCTGCCGGTTTCAGCGTCATAGCCGATGCCCACGGGATATGTGCCGGCAGCAATGCTGTCAGCTACATTGCCGGATTTCAAAAGTGTGCCATCAACATAAATGGAGATCGCGCCCTTATTATATACGCCAACGACCTGGTGCCATTCATTGACCCAGTTGGAGGGGAAATCACAGGATACGGATTTCCATGAACCGCCATCATATACGAAGAACTCCAAACCGCTGCCGGAGCTTCTGGTTTTGAGAGCTACCTGCTTATCGCCCTTGGAAAGCAAAACGCTGTTAGAGGCTGTGGAGGAAGGCTTGATGACGACTTCAAAGGTAAATGCCTTTCCGGAGCCGGAAAGTGCTGCGTTAAATTTGGGGTTATCATCCATCGTAGTATAGCCGCTGAAGGCTTTACCACCGTTGAGGCTTCCTGTACCTGCATTGCTGATCCAGCTTGCCTCTGTGCCATAGCTTTTACCGGTATTGCCAATGGAGTCTTTGATTTGATAAGAGGGATTCAGCGTGTTCAGTCTGACAGCTCTGGATTGATCTGCCCAGTCCCAGATATAGCCGCCCAGCATATTGTCGGCGCTGCGGATCGGATCCCAGTATTCTTTCAAAGCGCCAACGGAATTACCCATGGCATGATCATATTCGCACATGACATAAGGTATTTTGTTTGCACCGGCTCTGCCCCATAAGCTGCCGGAACCGGGGTACATATTACTTGCCATATCTACGCCCATGGTATCGCCTTGACCTTCACTGTGAACAGGTCTGGTGTGGTCATTGTTCTTAAAAAACCAGATCATATCACGAAACATACCGTTGGAGGTGTTAGGATCACTGGTGTAGACCATTTCATTGCCGATAGACCAGGAGAAAATAGAGGGATGATTCTTGAGTCGTTCGAAGGTAGTACGGGTACGATCCATGCCCAGCTCATAGAACAGACCTTTAGCATCGTGATTATTCATCAGGGCATGGCATTCCATATTGGTCTCAGCCATCACATACATGCCGTATTTATTGCAGAGCCAATACAGATAAGAGTCATTGCTGTAATGAGAAGTTCTGATGGAATTGATATTGTGGTTCTGCATCTGACGAATATCTTCTTCCATACATTCCTGCGTTACAGCCTTGCCGTTGAAGGGATCGGTATCATGACGGTTCACACCTTTGAGCAGCAGGCGCTTGCCGTTGATGGTGATCGGCTTCCAGCTTTTGGTTGTAACTTTGTAGTTGGAATCAACCTGTGTGGAGGTGAACTCGATTTCACGGAAGCCAAGCTGTGTGGATACGGTTTCCACAGCAACGCCGTTTCCGTCAATGAGAGTCAGGGTTAATGCATAGAGGTTAGGAATTTCAGCAGACCACAGTTTGGGGGCAGTGACTGCTTTGCTGAGCCGGAAAGTACCTGTTTTGCCGGAAGCTACCTCAGTCACGGGAATGGAAGTACTGCCGATAATATTCTTACCGGCTTCATCCAACACTGCAACATCAATGCTCCATCCGTTGTGAGCAGCAGTAGAAAGATTCTTAACATCCACCGACAGATTCAGTGTTGCATTGGTATAGGAAGAATCCAGATCGGTTTGTACGGTATAGTCGCTGATATGTACAAGAGACTGACTGGTAAGGAATACATCTCTGAAAATACCGCCGTCATAGATCATATCCTGACCTTCAAACCAGGTACCATCACAGAACTTATGAACTTTCACGCCCAGTGTATTCTCGCCGGTGGTCAGATAGTCGGTGATATCAAAGCGATGAGGGCTGAATGTGTCCTCACTATAACCGACTTCTTTGCCGTTGATATAGACATAATAAGCAGATTCCACGCCTTCAAAATGCAGATAAATGCGTCTGTTGTCGGCAGTCATTGCGGAATCGACCGTAAAGGTTTTGCGATAGAGACCTACGGGGTTATAGTTGACAGGTGCATCCGGAACAGTCACATAATCGTATCCGCTTTGCCATGGCATAATAACATTCGCATAGATGGGGAAATCGAAGCCTTGGCAGGTCCAGCTTTTGGGCAGCTGAACGGTTTTCCAGCCATCAGCTCGATTGATGGTATAGCCGGGATTCATCGATCCGGCATTCAGAAGAGGCTGTGCTTTACCTTCATTCTGGAATACAGCAAGCTCCCAGTTTTCGGATTCACCGGTCAGCATCTGCAGATAGACGGAATCTTCTCGTGCATTGTAATCCCATACAGATGCGGCAGCATCGTCTACGGAAGCAAAGGGGATCAAAGTCAGAGCCGCTTCCTCACGGTTAATGCCGAACACGTCCTCACCGGTGACAGCTCGGCCGCTGAGATCCGTGTAATCTTTACCGGTCCATTCCTTATGGGTAAATTTTCGTGCGTTGACATTTGCAGATACAGCCGGTGTTAAGCCTTTGGATGAAGTACCTGCAGCAAGCACAGGGAGTTCCTGCAGGGGCGAGGATGCAAATAGCAGTGTCACCGCAAGCAGGAAAGATGCAGTTCGTTTGGCAGTGTTCATGAGTCCCTCCTATTTCTCTTTCAATATCTTTGTATACGATACGGATGCCTCGGTTTTGCGCTTGTATATATATTAGTATAGCACACAGCAAGCAGGAGAGACAACAAATGAAATGAATATTCAGTGGATAAAATGAAGATTCTGATAATTTGTCAAATAAAATACAGAACAAATTTGAGTATCATTCCCGATAGATCGGAAGATTGGCACTTGCAAAAGCGAAATGGTCATGCTATAATCAAATTATCCAGCTGAAATCACAGAACGGAGGAACCGATATGCGCAGAAGATGGCCGATATGTTTGGGCGCTGCGATGTTATTGTTTGGTATTCCGACGGCATCAGCCGAAGAAAAACTGATTGGTGATGTGAATGCGGACGGACAATGCAGCACAGCAGATGTAAGATTGTTGTCAGAATATTTGCTGACATCCGAAAACGGCACGTTGCCGGATTATGCGACAGCAGATCTGAATGAGGATGCTGTTTTAGATGCACGGGATCTGACATTATTGAAGCGTATGCTTCTGAACCAATCGCCTGCATGGATTCTTGAGCCGAAGGGTACGATACATAGCGGCTATGCAACCTATTATAGCGGCGGTTATGAGGGAGGCTGTGCTATGCTGGATCCTGTTTCAAAAGATTACTGGATTACCGCCATGAATCTTGCAGATTATAATACTGCACAGCTTGCCGGAGCGTATCTGGAAGTGACAGGAGAGCTTGGCTCTATTCATGTGCTGGTTACAGATCTTTTACCGGAGGGTGCGAAGGGGGATCTGGATCTTTATGTCGATGCATTTCCGTTGATAGCGCCTGCAGAAAAGGGGAAAGTGCCTGTTACATGGCGTATTATACCGTTGGACAGTGCAGAGAACGCTCCTATGTGTTATAAATACAAGGATGGTTCTACACAGTATTGGTGTGCAGTACAGGTGCGGAATCATCGTTATCCCATTGCGAAGCTGGAGTATCTAAATCAAAGCGGTGAGTTCATAGAGCTTCCTCGCCGCAATTACAATTATTTTGAAGCGGAAGCAGGATTGGGCAAAGGCCCATTTACCTTCCGTATTACGGATATCTATGGACAAGTTGTGATGGATGATGAAATCCCATTTACGCCGAATGAGATACAAGAGGGACAAGCGCAATTCCCGAAATAGCAAGGTGAAAGCTGCAATCCACTATGCTGTATCATATCAAAATGGAGCATGGATGGATGCTTGATGCTCGTAAGAGATCCCGCAGGTGCATTTGCAGCGTTTTATATTGTTCGCTGCGGTGAGAAAGGAAGCATGTATGAAATTACTGATCATTCGCCATGGTGATCCGGATTATACTATCGATTCATTGACGGAAAAGGGTCATAGAGAAGCAGCAATGCTTGCCCAAAGGATTGCCCCCATGGATGTGGCGGCATATTATGTTTCACCTCTTGGCAGAGCGCAGAAAACTGCTGAATATACGCTGAAGCAATGTGGACGTTCCGCTGAGGTGCATAGCTGGCTGAGAGAATTTGACGTAAAAATTCTCAGTGAAGAAACAGGAGAACGGCGTATTGCATGGGATATGCTGCCGGCGCACTGGACAAGAGTTCCCGAGTATTATGACAAAGATAAGTGGTATACAGTACCTGTAATGGCAGAAGCTGCGATGGAACAGGGTCTGACAGCGGTACACGATGGTCTGGATGCACTTTTGAAACGTCATGGATATGAGCGGGAAGAGAAGTATTATCGAGCAGTCCGTCCGAATGAGGATACGATTGTGCTGTTCTGTCATTTCGGTGTGGAATGTGTTATCCTCGGACATTTGCTTGGCGTTTCTCCAATGGTATTGTGGCATGGTATGATAGCAGCTCCGACCTCGGTCACAACAGTGATCACCGAGGAACGCCGAGAGGGGATTGCAAGCTTTCGTATCAATGCATTCGGAGATGTTTCTCATCTCTATATCCATGGTGAGCCACCTGCTTTTGCAGGACGGTTCTGCGAGATGTTCTCCAATGATACGCAGCGGCATGATTGAAAGCAGGAAATCTGATGCATGATATTTGGAATCCATGGCATGGGTGTAAAAAAATCAGTGAAGGCTGCGAGCATTGTTATATGTATTTTTTGGATCGCTTAAGAGAAAAAAAGGGCAGCGAGATTTATCGTGCTCAGAATTTTGATTATCCACTGAAAAAGGATCGAAAGGGCAGTTGTAAAATCAAGAGCGGGGAAAAAATACGAGTTTGCATGACTTCTGATTTCTTTTTGCAGGAAGCGGATCCGTGGCGAGACGAAGCGTGGGAGATCATGAGACAGCGCAGTGATGTGATATTCTATCTGCTTACGAAACGTCCGGAGCGGGTTGCCGATCATTTGCCGAAGGATTGGGGCGATGGCTGGGAAAATATTTTCTTTAACGTCACAGCCGAGAATCAGCGCCGTGCCGATGAAAGAATACCGATTTTGCTGACGCTTCCTTTTCGTCATAAGGGTGTAATGTGTGCGCCGTTTATCGGTGCGGTCAGTCTTGCAAAGTATTTGCCCGCAGGACAGATCGAGCAGGTGGTTTGCGGCGGTGAGAATTATGATGGTGCAAGACCATGTAATTTCGAATGGGTAAAGCAGCTGCGTTCTGAATGTATGGAGTATCAAGTCTCCTTTACTTTTATAGAAACTGGAACCAAATTTATCAAGGATCGAAAATTGTATACGCTGCCTGACAAACGTCTGCAAGCGGAAATGGCATATAAATCGGGTGTAAATGTTGCAGGAAAACCAATGGTGTTTCATCTGACCGATGCATGGGGCACAAAGATCCCGAAGGAATGGCTTTATCAGCCGTATTTTCGGGAAAGCTGCCTGATCTGTGGCAGCAAACCGATTTGTAATGGCTGTACGCAGTGTGGGAAATGTAAATGATCCAATTCGTTTTTGGGCGTTTTCGATGTTAAGAGAAGATATGGATGCGGCAATCTTTCTCTATTATGTCAAGAATCTGCCACAAAAGATATGCAGATGATATTCTTATGGACATCTATGCGATATAATAAGGATACAAACTGGCTTTATCGTATCGTAAATGCAATGAGGAGGATATCATATGAAACTGAAAAGGACATTGGCTGTGGTTTCGGCACTGGTTTTGCTATCCGGATGCAGTCAAAACGAATCATCGACCAATGATAGCAAGGCAGAAACGTCAAAAGCTGAAACGACTACCACGACTACTTCTGCTCCGGATTCTACGCCCGATGAAAACAAAGTACCTGCAATTGCAGGATATACCTTGCTCTGGAATGATGAATTCGATGGCACGGAACTGGATGAATCCATTTGGAATTATGAGCCCCATGAGCCGGGTTGGACAAACCAGGAGCTGCAGGAGTATACCACATCAACCGATAATGTATTTTTGCGTGACGGCAATTTGGTCATCAAGGCAATCAAGACCCAGAAGGATGGCGCTGATTATTATACCTCCGGCAAAGTGACTGCACAGAATAAAAAGGATTTCATGTATGGCAAGGTAGTTGCCAGAGCAAAAGTGCCGGAAGGACAGGGATTATGGCCTGCAATCTGGATGATGCCGAAGGACGAGGGCTACTATGGACAGTGGCCGAAATGTGGCGAGATTGACATTATGGAAGTGCTGGGCAGCCGTGTGAATACCGCATATGGTACTGTGCATTACGGTGAGCCGCATGCCGAACAGCAAGGTACTTTTGTGCTGGAGCAAGGCAGCTTTGCAGATGATTTCCATGAGTATTCTGTGGAGTGGGAACCCGGTGAGATGCGTTTCTATATTGATGGCGAGCATTATCATACCGTAAACGATTGGTTTACTGCAGTGGATGGTGAAGATGAAAAACCGTATCCTGCACCGTTTAACCAGCCGTTCTTTGTACAGATGAATCTGGCAGTTGGCGGTACATGGCCCGGTAATCCCGATGAAACTACCGATTTCAGCAAAGCAGAGTTCGAAATTGATTATGTACGTGTATATCAGAAGCCTTCTTATGATACCAATGTGACCAAGCCCGAAACCACATATCGTGAACCTTTGGCAGACGGCAACCTGATTTACAATGGCGATTTCGCTGAAAAAGAGGATCTGACCGATGATGTCAATTGGAAGTTCCTGCTTTTTGAAGGCGGTGAGGGTGCAGCTGAAATTCGTGATAATATGATGGTGATCAGCTCTGAGAATGAGGGTACCGTAGATTATTCGGTTCAGTTGGTACAACCTGAGCTGCCAATGATTCGCGGCAAGAAATATCGTGTAACCTTTGATGCATGGGCAGATGAGGAACGTGATATTGTTGTATGCGTTTCTGCGCCGACAGCAGGATGGATTCGTTATTTGCAGGATACCACACTGACGGTATCCACGGAGAAGAAAACCTTTACCTATGAGTTTGATATGAACAGCAAGAACGATCCCAATGGCCGACTGGAGTTCAATCTGGGTCACAGAGGCTCTACCGCAACGGTTTATATTGCCAATGTGCGGGTAGAAGAGATTCCGTCTTGATAAGAAAAAGCTCCTTGGATGAGAATTCCAAGGAGCTTTTCTATGTATGGACTAGAATTTGGCGCAAGAGAGATCAGTCTTCACCCTCTGTATAGTCAAACTGCTCAGCTACTTCAGAGGTTTTACAGAATTGGGTTTCGTAGAGCTGGGAATAAATACCGCCCAAAGCAAGCAGCTCTTTATGGGAACCACGTTCTGCAATGATACCATCGCTGATGACAAGAATTTCATCGGCGGCGAGAATGGTAGAAAGCCTGTGTGCAATCAGAATACTGGTTCGTGATGCGATGAGAGGCTCAATGGCATCTTGGATTTTTTGTTCTGATATGGAGTCAAGGGCAGACGTTGCCTCGTCAAAAATCATCAGTGCGGGATCCTTGAGAAGCACTCTTGCAATGGAAATACGCTGCTTCTCACCACCCGACAGCTTCAGACCTCGGTTGCCGACAACCGTATCCAGACCGGTTTCCTGGCTTTCGATGAATTCAAGGATGTTTGCTTTTTTACAGGCATTGATTAGCTCTTCTTCTGTTGCATCAGGCTTGGCATAGAGGAGATTTTCACGGATTGTGCCATGAAACAGATAAGTTTCCTGGCTGACAATACCAATATTCTCTCTCAGATACGCAAGATCGATTTTCCGTACATCCATTCCATCAAAAGTAACAGTACCGGATGTGACATCGTATAGACGAGGAATGAGATTGATCAGTGTGCTTTTTCCCGATCCTGAGGGTCCTACGATCGCAATACATTTACCGCTGTCCAGAGTGAAATTGATATCGTTAAGGATCTGACGCTCTTTATCGTAGTAAAAGCCTACATTTTCAAACGTAACCTTACCAATTGCCCTTTCCTTGGGACAAACAGCATCGGAAGCATTTTCAATTTCAACGGGCATATCATAATATTCAAAAATGCGAGTGAATAAGGCCATGGAACGAATCCAGTCCACTTGAATATTCAACAGTTGATTCACAGGACCATACATTCTGCCCAGCAAAGCCACCAGCACCGTGATATCACCAACGGTCAGTGAAGCGTCATATCGCATCATCAGAATACCGCCTGCCAGATAGAGAAGCATGGGGCCGATGCTGGAAAATGTACTGAGTGCAACGCGGAACCAACGTCCGGCCATGCTTTCACGGATATTGAGCTGAATCATGCGCTTGTTCACGGATTCATATTTTTGATATTCGGTCTGTTCCATGCCAAAAAGCTTTACCAGCAGCTGACCGCTTACCGACATTGTTTCGTTGAGAATCCCATTGATTTCATCGCTGCAAGCTTGGGATTCATTGGTAATAGACCATCGGGTTTTGCCGGCGCTTCTGGTAGGAATGACAAAGAGAGGGATCACAGCAATTCCCACCAAAGCAAGAATCCAGCTTTGACGGAACATAACGATCAATGCAACAAGCAGTGTGATAGAGTTGGACAGAATACTGGTTAGGGTTCCGGTAATGATCTGTTGTACACCGGAAATATCACTTGTCATTCGGGTGATGATATCGCCTTGATTGTTAGTAGTAAAAAAGCGTTGTGACATTTTCTGAAGATGCCGGTACATGGTGTTGCGCATATCATAGGTGATATGCTGAGCAATCCATGTATTCATATAGCTCTCAAGAACACCGATGAGATTCGCACCGAGTGTTACAGCAAGTGAGAGCAGGATGAACAAAATCAGCTTGGACATATTCCTGCCGATCAGACCCTCATCAATGATTTTACCTGTGATAACAGATGGCATCAGATTGAGGATAGAGGATATCATGATAGCAGCAAGTACGACAAGCATCTGCTTCCAATACGGCTTTAGATAGGAAAAGATTCGTGACAAGAGATGTTTTGTAACCTTGGGACGATTCTTTTTTTCCTCGTCGGTAAGGAAGCTCTGACGTCTTGGACCTCCGATTGGTGGCATTTGCATCACTCCATTCTCATGAAATGCGGGGAAGCGGTTAAAGGTGAATCCGGCATATGTATCCGGAAAAACGAAGTTGTCATTCTATAGATACGATACCACAAAATGAAACAAACGTCAAGTATGCTTGAGAAAGCGAAAGAGAAATGCCGCAGTATTCAACAGAACTGCGGCATTTGTGCGAGAGTACGCAATATCACGGACAAATGGCTTCTGTCCAATACTCTTGATTGTAGATATCGGTAAAGCAATAGGTGATTTTCAGTGCACCGTCACCCACACTGACGTTGCTGATTTGCATTGTATTGGTCACAGTCATCTGTTCACCGAGGAAATAGCTGTCGATATAGTCACCACTGTAGGTATAATAATCGCAAATGAAATCAAGAGTATCACCGACCTCTAAGGTGATCAGGCTCTTAGCGATGGTATCGGTTTCCTGATTGACGTAATCGGTTGTGGCACCTGCGATATAGCCGTTCGGATGATCTTGATCGAATATTAAAATCAGATTCACACGCTCATCGTTGAGCAGAGCAGGTACATAACCGGAGATCGTATAGGTATCGTCATCGAATTCCGTGGTATCGGTGTGATAATAGGCCACAGGCTGACCATTGATGGCAAGCCAAGTATCATCCGTATCAGCGATGAGGTTGCCGTCATCGTCGAAATCGAATACGTTATCAAGGCCCATATCCACATAGCCTTTACCGTCATCATAGAACAGATTCTTATCCAGATTGTGAACAAGATCCCATTGAGTCTCAGGCAGCTTCATGAGATACTGACCCTTGCTGTTCTTTTCCCAAACGAGATTCGTAGGATCGAAATAGTTCATAGAGACATATTGTGCAGTGGCATCGGCAGACATCGCCGTTTCCTGCATATAAGCGGTGTTGGAATCATTCAGACCTTCAATGGTGCGATCAGAACCGCCGCTCATAAAGCTGCCCAGCAATTGACCGATCATATCGGCACTACCCGAAGCACCATGATTGCCCATCATATCCAGCAGAGAGGTGAGGGGAGAGGATGTGCCGCCGGCAGCTACCTGTCCGGTGGTTTCGAGGCTTGCAAATTGTTGGATGCATTTGCTGTATTCGGAATCCATGCCAATCTGATTGTAGGTGTTACAGGCAGTATCTACATTGGAGGTGCGGCGATAGGGGAAATAGATGGAAACGCCATAGGCATTACTGATGTTGGAGGAGGTGCGGTTATATTTTACTGCATTGCGGATAGCATTGCTCAAAGCTTTGCCTTCCGTATTGTTCATGTTGAGTGCCAGATGTGCAAGATCAACCTGATCAATTTTTGAGCTGGATGCAAATTCGCGAGTGGTATATCTGGCATCGGAGACAGCTTTATAGTCCTCATTGGTGAGCATGTTGCTGACCGATTTGGCAAATGCATTCAGCTTGCCGGGAACAGTATTGGAGAACTCAGCCAGATCCACAATCGAGAGCGTTGTTTTCTGACCGCTGCATTTTTTAGCGCAGGTATTCACGAAGTCATCAATGATCTTTTTTCCGATTTCCACAGTGGGCATTGAGGGGTTTTTGCCAAGGGCTGTCAGCCAATCGGTGTAATACCAGCCGATACCGGGCTCAGTTTCTTCCGAAGCAATCATATAATCAGCATGATCGTTGAGCATCAGTGCCGTTTCTGCCGTAGCCATCAGACAAGCATCGAAGCCAATGAAATCAAAAGTAACGCCGGCTTTGGTTAAAGCAGCATCAATCTCTGCAAGATCCATGGAGCCGCTTCCGGATTTCTTTTCGTCATAGCCAAAACCGCTGACAGAGCCGCCGCCATGATCCCAGAAAATGAGTTGATTGCGGTTAGCAGGGAAGTTCGTGTTGCAATAGCGAATAAAGGAAGTGAGTGTATTGGGATCGGTCATTGCCTTGGTACCCATATCCGATTCCAGACGATTCAATTTACCGTTTTTAATCTGATAAATCTGATGCACTTGATTGCTGATACCATTGATTTTCCATTGCTTGCATCCGCCTGTATAGAGGATCAGATTGACATGATCGTGAAAGGAGGCAGCAGCCATTTCTTGGATATCGGAGGATGCCATACCGCTTTTGGATTCCAGATCCGTGCCGCAGATATAGACCATAATGGTGACAGTATCCTTTTTGCTGCCGAGTATCTGGGTGTATTTGGCACGAGAACCCGCTGCAACGCTGGTATCTGCTGACGTTCCTTGATTGGCAATATAGTTGCCCGATGAGCCATTGTTGGAGAGATTGCCTGGAGTGTTATCGGGTGTATTGTTTCCGCCTTTGAACATACTAAAGAGAACAAATCCGATTAAGAGAATAGCAGGCAGACTCAGACCACCGCCAACTGCAGCACGTTTGCCCACACTTCCCGATCGTTTGCCGGCATAGCCGCCGCCGGATCCGACAGGCCCACTGCCCAGACCGCTTCCGCGTCTGTGGACACCAAATCCGCCGGAAGTCACATTCTTTTCTCTGCTGCGAGGTCTTTTACGTTCCATTTCGTTCCTCCTGATCAAATAAAATTTGCATACATATTATATTGTATCGAATTTTGCAGATTTTGTCAAGCTTCTTGCATTACATTTTACGAAGCAATCGCATCATCGACATTACAAAAAGCCGTCTGTCAGATACAGACGGCTTTTGTGTTCATTGAGGGGAATATGGATTTCTGTTTGCAAGCGAATGCTTATTCAGAAACCGGGAATTTTTTGATTGCACCGCAAAGGAATTCGGCGTGGAGGAGGACATCCTCCTTATCCAGATCGCCGCTGCCGTTGAGATCTGCAGGCGGCAGGAAATCAATAGTATCGGTCAGAACGGCCTGTTTCAGCAGAGACAAATCGCGGCCATCGACGAAATTATCATTGTTGAGATCGCCATAAACGAACTTTCTCTCCGGGAATACCAGTTTCCACCAAGCGATGTTAAAGAGATAGCCGTCGCCG
>JAFXJT010000049.1 GCA_017532085.1 Oscillospiraceae bacterium
ACTGCCTTCTGATAGACATGGAAGCTGACATCGTTGCTGATGGCAAGTGTCATATCGGTTTGTGTAAATCCACGTTCTCCGATCCATGCCGGTACGGGGCTCAGACGGGTATCCAGTGCAACATAGAGCTTGATCGGTTCTGCAGCCTTAAGGATTGCCAGTTCTCCGGTATAGCTCTTGGAATCGCAAGCAGACAAAACATATTCCGCACCCTGCAGCGTTTCCGGGACATAAGTATAAGTGAAATCACGGTCACCGAAGACCTTGCTGCCTACCGCAAGATTCTGCGAGATTGCCCAATCCCCACTGTTGGCACTGTCGAGCAGCTCGATGGAGGCAATATAGTGACCGGTAATCTCTGTTTTGATTTCTCCCATCAAACCTCCGGCAACCAGATTTTTGGGCCAGCTGCCATACCAGGAATAGCCGGTGCGCCGCTCTTGACTCAATTCTGCCATGGTATCATGGATGGATCCGTCACGATCCACAAACAACGGCTTATTAGCATCCAAAGTGTAAAATCTCGCCCAAATAGGACCGGCGGAAGGATCCTGCACTACAATACGATCATTACCGGTATTTTCCACCTTAATACCCATGATCTTCACCTTATCCATCCAAGTGATTGCTGCGTTAATCGAAGCAACGATATCATTTCTGCCGTTGACTACCTTTTTCAGAAACTCAACAATACCAACGCTTTCACTTGCACTGATCGAGGGCAGCTCATAAGCACGAGCCGGAGCAGGCTTCAGTGTAAACTCATCATGCTGCTGACACCATGCCGTTTTGACACCGTTCTGTACAATCTGCATATCCAGAATACACTGTACGCCTTTCTCTACAGCATTTTTAGCTCTGCCGGCACGGGTATCATCCACAAAGGGAAAATCACCCGTTTTCTGAGAGATCTCCAACATAATATTCAAAACACGCACCATTGCGCCGTCATTAAAGGTAATATGTGCATGATATGTACCTGCATCATTGAACACCTGCGGCCATCCGCCATTGGCGTATTGACCATTCAGCAGCAGATCCACACCCTTCAGACAAGCATTCAGATAGGTCTGATTCCCGGTTTTCTGATATACGCGTGCAAGCACACGAATCTGTGAAGTCGTTGCTTCATTATCAATCGTAGATTTTGCCCAAGATCCGGTCTGCGAGGTATCATCCATCGCCTTACGCCATCCGCCGTCGGAAAGCTGATATTGCACAATCGTATTGGCAAGAGAGATCGCCTCAGCAGATCCAAACCAATCTGCCGATTTCTTCAGATAATTGCCCCAGTTATAATCTGCAGCCGATGCTGTATAACCAAAGGATGCAAACTCCTCTGTTCCCAACGAATCATAAGGCGCCATTGCTGCGCCCAGCATTGCTGCACTCAAAAGCAGAGACAAAATGGTACATCCATATTTTTTCCGAGTCATATACATTCCCCTTTGCATTACGGCAATCGTTTGCCATTTTTCTTAGTATACCAAAAGTTACTGCATTTTTCAATATGCTATTCTCACTTTTTTATGGCAAATCGTGCAACAAAGCCAATGCAAATCCGGCATGCGAAATCAGCAAGAATTCACAAGAAATTATCGGAAGTATTTACCAGTTTATCATTGACAGAAAGAAAAAAATATGGTATTATGTACAGGAACGGCTTTTGAATTTTTCAAAGAAAAAAACAGAATCCGAATCAAATTTGCAATACAAAGGATGATTTCATGTTCAATCCCCATTACTGCGAAGCGCTGGTCAAACGGGAGCCGGAATCCAATTCCAAACCGATGCTGATTCTGGCAGGCGGCTGCTTTCTCACCTTGGCAGCAGCTGTCGTCGCCCTGTTCACCGGACTCTTTTTCCTGTTGCTGTTTTCACTCGCTTTTGCTTTCGGCACCTGGTATCTATATACCAATGAGCAAGTAGAATATGAATATATCTTCAGCGGCGATGAACTGGTGATTACCAAAATTATTGCTGAACGTAAACGCAAACCGATGATCTCCGTTTCGCTCAATCGTGCCACAGCATTCGGAAAGCTCTCTGAAGCCGAGCAGCTGCAGGATCATGTCACTTTGGTATTGGCTTGCCGCTGTCAGGATGAGGATACCTATTATATGCAGCTGACGCATGAGTCTTATGGTGAAGTAAGGTTGCTCCTTACACCTACGGAACGCTGTTTGCAGTATTGTTCCGATCATTTGCCACGCACTCTGCGATTTCGGTATCATGCCCCCGAAGCAATCACTGAATCCGATTTCTAATCAAACATTACATTGTAATCCATGAGAAAGGAGCACGTCATGCGACTTGTAACACCTGCTATCATGCGAAAAATTGAAGAAGAAGCTGATCGCCGAGGTCTCTCTTATGATACGATGATGGAACGTGCCGGTCAGGGTCTTTCCAGCTTTTTGAGCGATTTTGCCTCACGCAATCAGCTGAAAGAAATCCTCTTTTTGTGCGGCAGCGGCAACAATGCCGGCGATTGCTTTGTAGCTGCACAGATTCTTGCTTCACAATTCCAGATTACGATCTGTATGGTAAGCGGTGTCACAAAAACACGTCTTGCTTATGCAAAATTCAAACGGCTTACCGGTATGCGCATCTTAACGGATTTCAGACAAATCGAACAGGCTGTTCAAGAAGCACAACTCATTGTGGACGGCGTGTTCGGCACGGGTTTCCATGATACCTTAAGTCCTCAGCTGCAACGTCTCTTTGCGCTCGCAGAACAGAAATTGTGTGTTGCTGTGGACATTCCCAGCGGTGGAAACGGTTTGACAGGTGAAGCATCGCCCGGTACCATTCACTGCGATTATACCGTAACCTTTGCCGCCGGAAAATATGGCATGATGCAAGAACCGCTGCTGACGCACTGCGGCGATATCGTGCTGATTGATATGGGTATCCCCGAACAAATCTTTGAGCAGATGGATTATCAGATGTATATGCTCGCTGAGCGTGATATTCACGAATTGCTTCCCGCAAGACCGCTTCATGGGCAGAAAGGGATGTTCGGAAGACTGCTGTGCGTTGCCGGTTCAACCAGAATGCCCGGTGCCGCTTTGCTGGCAGGCAATGCTGCTATACGATGCGGTGTCGGTACGATTTGTCTGGCATCCGTGCCGGATGCTTGTCATCTGATGGTCGCCAACACGCCCGAAGCCATGATTCTGCCGCTTTCTCACGACGAAAACGGAACACTCACCGAAGCTGCATTGCCAACATTATTGGATTATGCGCAACAATGCTCCGCAGTTTTGATCGGCTGCGGTCTCGGGCAGTCAGAATCCGTCAAGAATCTGGTCTGTGGACTCATTGAACAATTAGAATGTCCTATGATTTTGGATGCCGATGGTCTAAACGTCATCGCCTCCTGCATAGATATATTACAGAAGGCAAAGGCTCCCATCATCATAACGCCGCATCCGGGCGAAATGAGCCGTCTGTTAAACTGCTCCATCGAGGAAGTGCAAAAAAATCGATTGAATAGCGCAAGATCTCTCGCTCAGCAATACGATATTACCGTGGTGCTTAAGGGTGCCGGAACAATCATTGCCACCCAAAATCGTGCCTATATCAATACAACCGGAAATTCCGGTATGAGCAAGGGCGGAAGCGGTGATGTACTTGCCGGTATGATCGGCAGTCTGATTGCACAGGGGATTGATGGAGAATCCTCCGCTCGGATTGCAGTGTATCTCCATGGATTAGCAGGCGATGTAGCTGCAAAAGCCTTCTCCCGACGTGCCATGCTGCCTCGTGACATCATCAGACAATTGCCGAAAATTTTTGCTCAAATGGAGCAAGTATCAGACGGATAATGCAAAGAAGAGGACATTCCTCATACAAAACAACGGTCGTCAAACGCAAATTTGACTTTGGAGGTCGCTTTGATGAAGCCCATTGTTTTTATGAAGAATGTCCTGTTTTGTACTTTACCGCTGAGCGTGATGCTGCTGTCCGCCTGCGGTCCCGCCTCAGCAGAAACACCATTCTCACCGAAGCTGGATGACGCATATTCAGTGCAGGCGGAAATGACCTATCAAAATGACAATGAAGCAAAATTGCTTTTAACTCGCTATGACAATGAAAACTGGGATGCTGCCTTTGCAGAACCCTCTGCACTTGCCGGCGTGATTCTCAGCTTCGAAGGCGATGCAGTCAGCGCAAGTTACAAAGGACTATCGTTTACAATTCCCAAAACAGCGTTACCCGCAAAATCCATGCTTGTATTGCTGATCGATGTGCTGGATGTCATCGGCGAGGAAGAATCTATTCCCTGCGTCAAAAATGACGATGGCACATGGACAGTCAGCGGCGAAACGGAAGGCGGAAACTATACATTAACGTTCCAGCAGGATGGTACGCTTTCATCCTTTTCGATTCCCAACCAGCCGTTGGACATTCAATTCAGTGATTATCATGCAAACAGCACTCCTGAGAGTACAGTCTCCGGTACCTCTGAGGGAAATGAAACAACAACCACAGAAACAACTACCACAACCGCAGCAACCGAATGATACGATAGAAAGGCAGTGCTACATAACAGCACTGCCTTTTCTCATAAAGAAAAAGGTTGGTCTCCGAAGAGACCAACCTTTGCATTTTAGAAATTACTGGGGACCCAGCTCACCCAGAGTAAGGAGACCAGCCAGATACTGCAGAATAGCAGTACTGTCATCGGAATCGATCTTACCGGTGTATGCACAGTCAGCATTCAGAACGCCCTGTGGAGTAACATTAATGGTAGTATCTTCAGCAACGTAACGGTTCAGCAGAACAACGTCATCAATCTTAACAACGCCATCGCAGTTAACGTCGCCGTAGAGGCTAGCCTCGGGATCATCACCAGGATCAGTGCCGGGAGTAGGAGGATCGATCTCGCCATTTGCCTCGTCCTCCATGAAGCTCATAACCCATGCAAACGGAGAATTCCAGTTAATGGTAACCTCGTTTACAGACCAAGCCTCGATAGAGTCAACATAGCAGAGCTGAGAAGCAACCTTGCCGCGAACATAACCTGCACCAGCAACATAGGGATCCTGCATACCAGCATTCGGGCCACCGGACATAACGCCGGCAGGAGCATACGGGAACTCAGAATCGAGCTCATGGCTCCAGAATCTGTGGTGAGGATTGATGCAGTGGTAAGTACCGTAACCGGTAATATAGGAGAAGTCCATAGCGTTACGGCCAAAGATGTAGTCCATAGCCTCAGAAACGCCATTCAAGTACTTTGCATCGCCGGTAGCGCTGTAAGCGTAAGCCATAACGATTGCATTGTTAACTACCATGGAGTTGGAACCCCACTCATAGCCTTCAACAACAACGCCAGGTCCGAGGTTAACCGGATCTTCAAATGCAGTGCCCTGGTAAGGAATACCGAAGCCCTGCTCTGCTTCCTTCGCAACATAAGCGTCAGCAGCAGCAACGATGGAATCAGCAATAGCATCAGCCTTGGAAGCAACCTTATCAGCGTTCAGGTACAGGGACAGGGTGCCCAGACCAGCAGTGTTACCCCAGTTGAAAGAGGTGAAGGAACCGCTGTTCTCACCGCCATCGAGGCTGTAAACCAACTGATAAGCTTCCTTGTAGGACTCAAGATCAGTCAGGTACTTGGAATCGCCGGTGGTGATGTACAGCTCGCAAGCTGCCCAGTAGAAGTCATCAGCTACATTGTTATCACCGTAAGCGCCGCCGCCGATTGCCTGATCCAAAGGAGCATACAGCTCAGGATTTGCCTTTGCAGCTGCATAGGTTCTCTCTGCCATTTCAAGACATTCTTTAGCGTAAGCAGCATCATACTCTTCCCACAGACGAGCAGCCTGTGCAGCAGATGCAGCAACGTTCAGAGTAGCAGCAGTGGACGGAGGCTTCACAATACGAGTGATACCAGCCCAGTCCTTGCTATCCATATAGTCCCAAGCATGAACGGCAAGACCGGTCCACTTGGAGTCATGCAGCTTATGGAATACCATGTCAGTGTACTGCTTGGTATCCTTACCGCCGCACATAGTGGTATCATACTTCATGGAATAGGTGGAAGGAACCAGCATATCGAAGAACCAATCCAGCTCAACCTTAGTCTCGTCGAGGATATCAGGAGCGCCGTTGCCTGCTTCAGGAACTACGACAACACCGGACTTGTCAGCGAACTTATCGGCAGAGGTGTTATTGTTCTCGTTGAGAGACCACTCATACATATTCTGGAGAGTCCAAACAGCGATACCGCCGTTAACAACGTACTTACCGTGGTCACCGGCATCATACCAGCCGCCGGTAGCGGTGATCTGACCGTTAGATTTCTGAACGTCGGAACCGTCGTTCTTGTAAGCCTTGATCCAAGCATTCTGGATGTAAGCAGTATCAGGATTGTGACCTGCCTTATCAGCCAGGATTTCCTTAGAATCGTTCTCACCGGTAGAAGTGATGTATGCAGCATCCTTTGCAATACCGGAACGGTTCTGATAGAAATAGTTGACTGCATCGGTCAGAACGCCGTCATAAATGTCGTCACCGATCACGAAATCATAAGAATCACGAGTGGTGCCGCTGGTTGCGAAGTAATAAGTACCGGGGGTTGTGAACTCGGAGAAATCAAATACTGCAGTGTAGAAACCGGAATCCTTATCCAGTTTGCTGCCGCCTACAGCAGTGCCGGAGTAAACTTCCTTACCGCTCTTAGCATCGATAATGGAAACCTTCTGACCATTGAAGCTGGAAGTAGCATGGTAGGTTGCCTTCTTGTTCAGATTGGTGTAATAACCAACCTGGTTTCCGTGCACGCCATACTCAGGTGCTTCTGCCGGAGGCGTATAGTCATCATCGTCTCTGGTCTCGTTCACGAGGCTCATGTTATCGAACTTCAGAGTTGCGCCATTGGGCATACAGTCGGTAGACTGGTGCTCACCTGCGCCGCCGAAGTGGAATGCCCACTCAGCAACTTCCATGTCCTTGGTGGAAGTAAAGGTAGAGTCAATGATCAGAGTCTGATTTGCAGTAACAGGAATCGGATCCCAAGTGGAATTGAATTCGCTGCTGAATCTGCCCTGATTATCGCCCATACCGTTGTGCCAGATTTCTACGTTACCGCTCAGGTCACCAATCTTGGTGTAGATAGAGCCGGTAGCATCAGCAGTAATCTCAGCCTTTACGGTGTAAACGTCACCGGAACGGAGTCTGAGCTTTCTGTGACGGAACTGAGCATCCCAACGAGATGCACCGCCAACATCAATACCGCCGTTTTCAACGATCTCGATGTTGTAAGTACCGCCGCTGATAGAGAAATTGAGCTGTGCAGGCTGCGTGACGCAGGTATACCAAGGCAAGCCAACGCCATCGTCAAAGTCAGTCATACCAAGCAGCTCGCCGGCAGATGCGGTCATAGCCATGCCCGGTAAGACAGCGATAGAAGCGCTTGCCAGCATAGTTGCTGTCACAATGCCGCTTGCTACGCGTTTGCCGAATGATTTTTTCAGCATGTGTAAATACCCTCCCATTTTTTGTTTATATAACCGAAGCCAGTACAAGCTTCAAATTATACCGAAAGATAACGTACAGCGTACCGCATGATATCCCACTTAGTCGTTTTCAGACGAAAAAGCACGTATGCACGGAGATTTGGTATGTTCCCAAGCACTCTCCCGTGACGAGCAGCTTTGTATAATATTACTAAATGTAATATTATCACCATTATCTCCACATAGCTATCACGCAGTTATCACTAAAGATATTATAATACATCTTTTTGCGCTTGTAAAGTGAATTCCAAAACTTTGTAGGAAGTGAAAAAAATGGTTAGCAGTTTTTATGCAATTTTACCAATCAAAATCGAGCGGCATTTACGTTTTGTATAGAATAAGTATGATTTTACAAATCGGCGCAAAACAGAGCAATCCCGCAATGCATTACTACGAGTTGAACCTCCACGAAATCCTGCTGAAAACACAGCGTTTTTTGTCGGATTTGTCACTTTTCAAAAAAGCACTTGACATTTTGGAAGAAATGTGATACAATCGCTTTGTTGCGTTAAAGCTTTACAGCGTTGATGCTACACACAGCTAAAGTGAGCTTAAATAAGCGATCTATACTATATTATAAGGAGCATATCATGGATAATCTCTTCACCCTATTGATTGTGCTGATTTACGCAGCACTGATGGTGACCATCGGCATTGTCACTTCAAAGCGAACCCGCAGTGTGGATGACTTCGTCTTCGGTGGCAATAAAATCGGTCCTTGGATGACTGCTTTTGGTTTTGGCACGGCATATTTTTCCGCTGTCGTATTCATTGGATATGCAGGTCAGTTTGGTTGGAGCTATGGCATCTCTGCTGCGCTCATCGGTGTAGGAAACGCTGTCGTGGGCGCCACACTCGCATGGGCAGTGCTTGGTAAACGTACCCGTTTGATGACCAAGCATCTGGAAGCTAAGACCATGCCCGATTTCTTTGAAAAGCGATATGGCTCCAAGGCATTGAAAACTGCCGCTGCTCTGATCGTTTTTCTGTTTTTGATTCCTTATACCGCTTCGGTTTACAACGGTCTTTCTCGTTTGTTCGCCATGGCATTCAACGTACAGTCCGATCACGCCTATGAAATAATGATCATCTGCATGGCGTTGCTCAGCGCAGTATATGTCGTGCTGGGTGGATATTCCGCTACTGCCATCAATGATTTTATCCAGGGCATCATCATGCTCATCGGCATTTCCTGCGTGGTAGGATGTATCATCAATTATCAAGGCGGTTTATCGGAAGCTATTGACAAACTTGCCGCAATCTCCGACAAATCCGTGCCTCAGGGATCTCTTGCCTCACTGCTTGGTCCTGATCCCCTCAATCTGCTGGGTGTCGTATTGCTCACCTCTCTGGGTACATGGGGCCTTCCGCAGATGGTACATAAGTTTTACGCAATCCGCAACGAAAAAGATATCACCCGCGGCATGGTCATTTCTACCGTGTTCTGCCTGATCGTTTCCGGCGGCTGCTATCTCATCGGCGGCTTCGGCAGACTGTACTGCACACTCAATCCTGACGGTGACGGCAATAAAGCCATCATCAAGATTCTTACTAACGGAAAACCCGAATTTGATGCCATCGTTCCTTCGATGCTGGAAGTTGCTCTGCCCAGTTTGCTGATCGGTCTGGTGGTTGTATTGGTGCTGAGCGCTTCTCTCTCAACCTTATCCGCATTGGTGCTCACTTCCTCCACAACCATGGCACATGATCTGATCCGCCCTGCATGCAAAGGCAAGCTTTCTGATAAAAATGAGTTCACCATTATGCGTGTGCTGATCGCTGTATTCCTGCTGATCTCTGTACTTGTTGCGCTGAACAAGAATGCTTCCATTTCCGCACTGATGAGTTATTCCTGGGGCGCATTGTCAGGTTCCTTCCTCGGGCCGTTCATCTGGGGACTGTATGGCAAGCGCACCACCAAAGCCGCTGTATGGGTCAGCTTTGGCATCGGCATCACTCTCACCCTTTCCCATATGGTCATCTTTTCTTTCTTCCCGCAGCAGTGCTCCGAAATCGTCAAGTGGGCAGCTTCTCTGCCGCTGAATCTGGCTTCTCCGATCAATGCAGGTGCCGTTCTGATGCTGCTTTCCATCATCGTGACGCCGATTGTTTCCCTGTTTACAAAACCCTGCGATCAGAAAACTGTGGATAATGCATTTTCTGCATTGAAACAATCCTGACAACAGCAGCACACAAAGCTGCAGAGGCTCGCTTTCCCATTGTGCCTCTGCGGCTTTTCTGTTGATTCCGATTCCATTCAGTGCATTTGGCAAATAGCACAAAAAGTAAAATGCAAGAATTGAAATATTTTCTGTATTGATCAGGCAGAAAAAGCGAATCACCCCTTGCAAAGACGTAAAAAATATGATATAATAGTACCGCACTTCGCACGGAATGCGCACAGCCGCTTGGGTCCGATGGCATCATCGGCTGCGGTTTCTCCTTGTGCCGTCCGGAGGTCAAAACCAAATTATTTTTTATCTAGGAGGATTTATCCATGGGCGTAGTATCTATGAAACAGCTTCTTGAGGCCGGTGTCCACTTCGGTCACCAGACCAGACGCTGGAACCCCAAAATGGCTCCCTACATTTTCACGGAGCGCAACGGCATCTACATTATCGATCTGCAGAAGACCGTAAAAAAGCTGGAGGAAGCTTATGCTTTCATCCGCGACCTGTCCGCACAGGGCAAGTCCGTTCTGTTCGTTGGTACCAAAAAGCAGGCTGCCGATTCCATTCGTGAAGAGGCTCTCCGCTCCGGTTCCTACTACGTTAACGCTCGTTGGCTGGGCGGTATGATGACCAACTACAAAACCATTCAGCAGAGAATCAAGCGTCTTGAGCAGCTCCGTGCAATGGAAGCTGACGGTACATTCAATCTGCTTCCCAAGAAGGAAGTTGGTAAGCTGACCCTTGAGATCGAAAAGCTCGAGAAATTCCTCGGCGGTATCAAGGATATGGGCAAGCTCCCCGGCGCTCTGTTCATCGTTGATCCCCGCAAGGAGAAGATCGCTGTTTCCGAAGCTAAGAAGCTCTGCATTCCGATCGTTGCTATCGTAGATACCAACTGCGATCCTGACGATGTAGACTATGTAATCCCCGGCAACGATGATGCCATCCGTGCTGTCAAGCTGATCGCCGGCACCATCGCAAATGCTGTGATCGAGGGCCGTCAGGGTGCTGATATTGCTGATGCTCCCGCTGCTGAGGCAGAGGAAGCTGTTGCTGAGTAATCCCACGCATGTTACCTGCGCCTTTCGCATCCGCTGAAAGGCGCAAACAATAGATACGCTGCCGCAACCGGCAGCAGAAGGAGTATTATTATGGCTAATTTTACCGCAAAAGATGTCAACGATCTGCGTAAGTCCACCGGTGTTGGCCTGATGGACTGCAAGAAGGCTCTGACCGAAGCTGACGGCGATGTTGAGAAGGCAATTGTTCTGCTCCGTGAAAAGGGTCTGGCAAACCAGGCTAAGAAGGCTGATCGTATTGCTGCCGAAGGCGCTGTAATCGCAATCGTAAACGATGATAACACCGCAGGTGCAATCGTTGAAGTCAACTCCGAGACCGACTTTGTTGCTCAGAACGAAGAGTTCATCGGTTTCTGCGAGGGTCTGGCAAAAACTGTTCTGGCTTCCAATCCTGCTGATCTGGAGGCTCTGAAGGCCGCAAAGTTCAACGGCACTGATATGACTGTGAAGGAAGCTCTGGATGAGATCTTCCTGAAGTTCCGTGAGAACCTGCAGATCCGCCGCTTTGCTCGTGTGGAAGGCATCGTAAAGGAATACGTTCACTTCAATAAGAAAGAGGGCGTTCTGGTTGTTGCTTCCTGCGAGGCAGGTGCTACCGCTGCTGTTCTGGATTGTCTGAACGATGTTGCTCTGCAGGCTGATGCAATGAAGGCAACCTATCTGACCAAGGATGAGGTTCCTGCTGACATCATTGAGCAGGAAAAGAAGATCGTTATGGCTCAGATGGCTGATGATCCTAAGATGGCTAACAAGCCCGAAGCAGTTCTGGCTAAGATCGCTGAGGGTAAGCTGGGCGTTTACTACAAGGATAATTGCCTGCTCTGCCAGGAGTTTGTTAAGGGCGAGGGCGAGACCGTTGAGCAGTATGTTGCAGCTTGCAGCAAATCTGCCGGCAGCCCCATCACAGTTACCAGCTTCGTTCGCTTCATCTGCGGCGAAGGCATCGAGAAGCGTGTTGACAACTTCGCAGAAGAAATCGCCAGCATGATGAAATAATTCTCACCAATATAAAAGCACTTCCGGTTTTCCATCGGAAGTGCTTTTTTTGATATTCTGTCATTGCTTTTCTTCCACGGCTATGGTATAATCTTCTTAATCCATCTTTGTAAAGGAGTGCTGCTATGATCCGTGAAATCACCCCGCGAGATTTTGATGGCCTCATGCGACTGTATATGCAGCTGCATGATAATCCGTTCCCCGAAAAAGACGAAAAAACACTCGCTGTATGGCAGACCATCTGCAATGATCCGAACCATCATATCATCGTTGCAGAAGAACAAGGGCAAATCATTTCTTCATGCGTCTGCGTGATAATTCCCAATTTAACCAGAGGACAACGCCCCTATGCACTGATCGAGAATGTCATTACCGATCAGGCTCACCGAAACCAAGGCTATGCCTCAGCCTGTCTGCAATATGCAAAGACAATCGCTTTGCAGGAAAACTGCTATAAAATGATGCTGCTGACCGGCGCAAAACAAGAGAGTACTCTGCGATTCTATGAGCAATCAGGCTATAATCGCAACGATAAAACTGCAATGATTCAATGGCTTCCGTAATCTCGTTTTCATCCTTGCGGAAAAATACGGAAAAAATTCCCAAAAAGCAATTTTTCTCCTCATTTCCTCTTTACAGAACAAAAAAAATCGTGTATAATAGAGGTATATAGATTTTTGGAGGTGTATCCAATGGAGCCGAAATATAAGCGCATTCTCCTGAAATTAAGCGGAGAAGCTCTCGCAGGCACCAAAAAAACCGGTCTGGATTATGAAGTCATTACTGCCATCTGTCAAAGCATTAAAAAATGTTCCGATGCCGGCGTGGAAATCGCGATTGTCGTCGGCGGCGGCAATTTCTGGAGAGGCCGTTCCTCCGGTGCCATGGATCGTACTCGTGCGGATCATATGGGTATGCTGGCAACGGCAATGAATGCTCTGGCTCTGGCTGATGTACTGGAATCCATTGGCTGTGCCGTCCGTGTACAGACCGCCATCATTATGACACAGATCGCTGAGCCGTATATCCGTAACCGTGCAATGCGCCATTTTGAAAAAGGCCGTATTGTTATCTTTGGCTGCGGCACCGGCAATCCGTTCTTCTCTACCGATACCGCTGCCGCCCTTCGTGCAGTTGAGGTGGAAGCCGATATCCTGCTGAAGGCAACCATGGTCGATGGTGTCTACGATAAGGATCCGAATCGTTATGAGGACGCCGTCAAATATGATACGCTTTCTTTCGATCAGGTGCTCAGCGGACAGCTGGCTGTTATGGACAGCACTGCTGCTACCCTTTGCCGTGATAACAATATGCCGATGCTGGTCTTTGATCTGGCTCGTCCCGATAATATTTTCGATGCCGCTATGGGCGAAACCATCGGTACACTGGTTTCTTCCAATCCGCAGGTATGAACCCTGCCATACATTCATACAATAAAACCAATCACAAGGAGTACGATCATGATTGAAATTATGAAAGAAAAGCTCGACCACTGCGAAAATCGTATGAAAAAAGTCATCTCTCGTCTGTCCGGTGAGTTCGCAACCATCCGTGCAGGACGTGCAAATCCCAGCGTTCTCGATAAGATCCAAGTGGATTATTACGGCACACCCTCTCCCATTCAGCAGGTCGCTTCTGTTTCCGTTCCCGAAGCAAGAATGCTCGTCATTACCCCTTGGGAAACCAATATGATTCGTGAAATCACCAGAGCGATCCTCAATTCCGATCTGGGAATCAACCCCACCGATGACGGTAAATCCATTCGTCTGGTCTTCCCGCAGTTGACGGAAGACCGTCGTAAGGATCTGTGCAAAACCGTAAAGAAGTATGGCGATGAGGCAAAAGTCAATGTGCGTAATGAGCGCCGCGATGTCATCGAAAAATATAAAACGATGAAGAAAAACTCCGAAATCACGGAAGACGACCTCAAGAATGCCGACAAGAAGGTACAGGCTTTGACCGATCGCTATATCGCAGAGATCGATCAGCTCGTTTCCGCAAAGGAAAAGGAAATCATGAGCCTGTAAGGCTTGCCGCATGACAAAAGGTTGGGACACGCACCTCTGCTCGTTCCTGCCTTTTGTTTTTTGACACAACAAAATAATCCTCGTGAAAGGATGAACAATATTGGCCAAGCCAAAAGCAAAAACACCCCCTGTTCCCGCTGAATTTTTGCCCAAGCATATTGCCTTTATCATGGACGGCAACGGCAGATGGGCCAAAAAGCGTGGTCTGCCCCGCACAGCAGGTCATGTGGAAGGTGCTCGTAATTTTAAACGCATTGTCCGATACTGCAAGGATATTGGCATCGAAAACATCACCTTCTATGCCTTTTCGACCGAAAACTGGAAACGTCCCGATGAGGAAGTCAGCAAAATCATGGAGCTGATGCGGGAATATCTGGTAGAAGTCAGAAAGCATATGACCGAGAATACTCGACTCATCGTGCTGGGTGATAAATCCGCTTTTTCGCCCGATCTGAAAAACGGTTTCGATTCCATCGAAAAGGATACCAAGGACTTTAAAGAAATGACCTTGAATCTTGCAGTCAATTATGGTTCGCGTCATGAAATGGTCAGCGCAGTCAAACAGCTTGCACAGCAAGTCAAGGATGGCACTCTGCAGCCCGAGGAGATTACCGAGGAAACCATTTCCAATGCGCTGTATACCAAAGAACTGCCCGATGTGGATCTGATGATCCGCCCCAGTGGTGAGTTCAGAATCTCTAATTTCTTGCTATGGCAGTCTGCCTATGCAGAGCTGTATTTTTGTGATACGCTCTGGCCCGATTTTTCCGCCAAGGATGTTGATCAAGCGCTGATTGCCTATGCAAAGCGCAATCGTCGATTCGGCGGACTGTAATCGTTTTATCCGATTTTGCCTTCTGTTCATCTTAGAAAGGAGTGCGGCGTTTTTCAGCCGCGTGCATCATGGCCACTCGTTTGATTTCTTCCGGCATTGGTATTGCCATTGCTCTTGTGATTTTATTCTTGCATAATACCTTTGTTTTCCCGCTCTGCATCGGTATTGTATCACTCATTACACTGTTTGAGTTTTATCATGCCAATGATATGCAGCACTATAAGCTTTCATTCTTTGCAGGTCTTACCTATGCATTGATGCTCCCCATCATTTCGGTCGGCACCGCTACAAGATTTAAGCTGCTGCTGACTGTGATTTGCAGCATCATCGTGCTCTTCGATTATATCCTGCATCAGATGCGCATGAAGTCCAGAAGCTTCTTCTGTATCCTTGCAGGTATGTTTCTGATTCCCAATGCCCTTTCAACTGCCGTGATTCTCAATCACAGCGATGAAAAGCATGGCATCATTTATGTTGTACTGGCTCTGTGCGGTGCATGGGTAGCCGATTCCAGTGCCTATTTTACAGGCACCTTCCTCGGCAAACATAAGCTCTGCCCCAATATCAGTCCCAAGAAAACCATCGAGGGCTTCTTTGGCGGATTGCTTGCCAATGTGGTGGTGTTTATCCTGTTTACACTGGTTTATGCCGCCATTATGAAGCATCAGGGTACTCCGATTACGTACAGCTGGTTTGCGATTGTCATGCTGGCGTTGGCTTGCGGCATCCTCGGCACCATCGGAGATCTCAGCGCTTCGGTACTGAAGCGTCAGCTGGATCTGAAGGATTATGGTAATATTATGCCCGGTCACGGCGGCATTCTGGATCGCTTTGACAGCGTTCTGCTGGTGCTCCCGTTCTTCTGCGCATACATCATTTCCATAGGTTTGTTCGGTACATAACCGAAAGAAAGAAGGCATACTATGATGACAAGTGTAGCAATTCTGGGTTCCACCGGAAGTATCGGCACACAAGCCATCGAGGTCGCACAGATGCATCATCTGCGTGTGACCGCTTTGGCCGCCAATACTCGTGTGGATGCGCTTGTACAGCAGGCACGCATCTTGCGTCCCGAGCTGCTTTGTATTGCCGATGAAGCACGCTATCCTGCACTCAAGGAGGCGGCAGCCGGTCTTGGTTGCCGCCTTTTGGCAGGCATGGAGGGTCTGTGTGAAATCGCAGCACATCAAAGCAGCGAAATATTACTGAACTCTGTGGTGGGTATGGTAGGCCTGCGTCCTACGCTTACTGCCATTGAAGCAAAAAAGCCAATCGCCCTTGCCAACAAGGAAACTCTCGTGGCAGGCGGCGCCATTGTGATGGATGCTGCGGCGAAAAACAATGTTCCCATTTATCCTGTTGACAGTGAACATTCCGCAATCTTTCAGTGCTTGCAGGGAAATCGCCGCAAACAATTGAAAAAAATCATCCTCACCGCATCCGGCGGACCGTTTTTCGGAAAGAAAAAAGACGAGCTGGAATCCATTACCGTTGAGCAGGCTTTACAGCATCCCAACTGGAGCATGGGCAATAAAATCACCATCGATTCCGCCACTTTGATGAACAAGGGATTGGAATTCATTGAGGCTCGTTGGCTCTTTGATCTGACACCCGATCAAATCGAGATCGTGGTGCATCGGCAGAGTGTTCTGCATTCTGCTGTGGTATATGAGGACGAATCCATGATCGGACAGATGGGAGTACCGGATATGAAAATTCCGATTCAATATGCCCTGCTGTATCCGGAACGGCTCTCTTGCCCTACAAAGCCACTTTCCCTCACGGATTACGGCACTCTGACCTTTGCAAAGCCCGATTTCGAGACCTTCGATTGTCTGACAGCCTGTATTCGTGCCAGTGAAATGGGCGGCTCCTCTCCCTGTATTGCAAATGGTGCCAATGAAGCCGCTGTGGCAGCGTTCCTCGCCCGCAAAATTCCCTTCCTGCAGATCGGCAAACTGGTGAATGCAGCCATTGATACGCTCCCATCAGAAACGCTGCACTGTTATGAAGACGTAGAACGTGCCGATCGTATGGCACGGGAATTTGTTGCAGAACATCTTACAATGTAATCATTCGTTTGCCTCTCGAAAGGAGCAATCCATGAATATTCTTTCCATTCTGACTGCTGTTCTTTGCTTCGGCATCATCATTCTCGTGCATGAACTGGGACATTTCCTGGTTGCAAAAAAATGCGGTATCCGTGTTTTGGAATTTGCCATCGGCATGGGCCCTGCTTTGTTCAAAAAGCAAAAGGGTGAAACCACATATTGTATCCGGTTGCTGCCGATCGGCGGCTATTGTGCTATGGAAGGCGAAGATGAAAACAGTGAGGATCCCAGAGCCTTCCGTCGCCAGCCTGTCTGGCAAAGAATACTGGTCACTGTTGCCGGCGCTGTGATGAATATCATTCTGGGCTTTGTGCTGATCATTGCCACAACCTGTATTGATACCGGCATCACCTCGACTACAATCTCCAGTTTCCATACCAACGAAGCCGGTGAGAGTACTGCCACATCCTCTCAGTGGCTGCAGCCTGATGACCGCTTTGTCTCCATCAACGGACTGCATATTTTTACCGCAACCGATATTTCCTATGCCTTGCAGAACGATACCTGCGAAACCTTTACTGTGGTGGTAGAACGTGCCGGTAAAACAATCACACTGGAAAATGTAAAGTTTTTAGATACCGCTACCGAAGGATTGCTCGATTTTTATGTCTATGGACAAAAGAAAACCTTTGGTGCAGTGCTGTCTCATAGCTGCCGTGAAATGGTTTCTACGGCACGCCTGATCTGGATCTCCCTGATGGATCTGGTCAGCGGCAAATATGGCTTCCATGATCTTTCCGGTGTGGTGGGTATTGTAGATACCACTGCGGCAATCGTAACACAAAGCCCTACCTTACGGGAAAAACTGTTGTCACTGTTCTCGCTGATGTCCTTTATCACTGTCAATGTAGGTATGTTCAATCTGATCCCCTTCCCTGCACTGGATGGCGGCAGACTGGTCTTTTTAGTCATTGAAGCAATTCGCAGAAAGCCCATAAAAGCCGATATTGAAGCGAAAATTCATTTTGTGGGTCTGGCACTGCTGATGCTGCTGATGCTTGCCATCACCTGTCAGGATATCCTAAAGCTGTTCCAAAAATGATCATGTGAAAATAATGGCAGCAAGGAGGTCTGTGATCTGTGAAACGACTGAAATATGCTTGCCCCTTCGGCGGCAAGCAGTATCCCATCTATCTGGCGCTGGCCGCAGCATTTCTCTCACCGCTTTTATCCCTTTCTCTTGATTGGGAGCTTGCTGGCTCACTTTCTACTATGGTATGGATACCGCTTTGTGTGCTGATAATCTGCTTTCTCTTTGAACAGCATCTGACTCCCGATGAACGAGCCATCATTGCGGAACTCGAACCGCCGCTTTGGAATATTGCCACGCAGGAACTGATCGATAAGATCCGGATAGCTGAGAATAAAGATGCCAAAAATGAAATGGTCGCCGCCGGAATCATTGCCGCCGTAATATGCCTGCTGGCAACTGCCGGATTCGGGTTTTCGGAGTTTACGATCGTCCTCTGCTTGCTGATTGTGCTGGGCTGCATCTTTGCTTTTCTCTATACACTGAAAATGTCACAGATATGGGCGCAGATTGACGATTCGGCTGTGTTCATAGATGTGCCCATCCACCATATATACGATGTAACGCACAGATCGAGCAGAAGACAGAGACTTCTCTTCTTGAAACCAAGAATATGGTATGAAAGCTATTTGGTTTTCTATCTGCATGACGGCAGATATGTGCTTCATGCACCTAAAGGATCAGGCGATGCAAAAACGATTCGCCTGATCAAATTCCGCAATCACATCCGCTGGATGCTGCAAGAATAAAGGAGTGTGTTTTTATGCGTAATCTGCACCCGGTAAAGGTAGGCGGATATCTGCTCAACGGTGAACATATTTATATCCAATCCATGCTCAATACCCGTTCCGATGACATTGCCGGATCTGTTGCACAGGCGAAGGCCTTGGAAGCTGCCGGCTGTGAAATCGTTCGCGCTGCCATTCCCGATCAGAAAGCTATCGCACTGATTCCTGCCATCAAAGAAGCCGTATCCATCCCCTTGGTGGCAGATATTCATTTCGATTATAAGCTGGCTTTGGCTGCTGCCGATGCCGGCATTGATAAAATCCGCATCAATCCCGGCAATATCGGTGATATTGATCGTGTCAAGGCTGTGGCAGACAAATGCCGTATCAAGCAGATTCCCATTCGCATCGGTGTCAATTCCGGCTCACTGGAAAAAACGCTCCTTGCCAAATATGGTGGTCCCACGCCCGAAGCACTGGTGGAAAGTGCGATGCAGCATGCTGCGCTGCTGGAGCAATTTGATTTTCAAGATATCGTCATCTCTATCAAATCCTCGAATGTCAAAAATATGATTGCCTGTTATCGTCTGGCGGCTGAACGCTGCAGCTATCCGCTGCATCTGGGAGTCACAGAGGCAGGTACTGCCAGAATGGGTCTGATGAAATCTGCTGCCGGTATCGGTTCTCTGCTCTGCGACGGCATTGGCGAAACCATCCGTATTTCACTGACTGCCGATCCTATACAGGAAGTAGAAGCTGCCATTGATCTGCTCAAGGCAATCGGATTGCGCAAAGGCGTTACTTTGATCTCCTGTCCTACTTGCGGCCGTACCAGAATTGATCTGATTTCTGCTGCCAATGCCGTAGAAAAGGCTCTGCGCAGCTGCAATAAAAATATCAAGGTAGCTGTCATGGGCTGCGTTGTGAACGGTCCCGGCGAAGCAAGAGAAGCGGATATCGGCATTGCCGGCGGCGATGGCTGTGCAGTTCTGTTCCGTGGAGAACAAATTCTGCGTAAAGTGCCCGAATCTGAAATCGTACCGGCACTGCTGGCTGAAATCGAACAATTACCATAACTGACGGCTCTTGCCGTCACATCCGAACTGTCAGAAAGGACTCGATCTCTCATGATGCAGACACTGCGTGAATTCCTGCGTGAATACAGTGCAAAGCTTCCTGATGTCGTATTGAACGGCAAGATCCGCCGTGTGATGGCAAATGCCGATCGTTCCCGTTTGTATTTTGAAACTGAATTCGATGCTCCGATTCCCTTTGCTGAGCTGTCAGCATTTGAAACCGAGCTGACAGACCGCTTTGGAATCCAGGCGGTCCGTTTGCTTTGCCGTTATCCTGCAGAAAGCCTGTCCGTTTCGGTCTTACCGGATCTGTTTTTGTCTTTGCGGCGGGATCTGCCTATGATCAATGGCTTTCTCGAAAATGCAGGACTTTCTCTCTCTCAGGATGTGCTGACCATTACTTTGCAGCACGGCGGCGCCGACATCTTGGAATCCACCCGTTTCCGTGAGGAGCTGGCACGAGCAATCCGGACCATTTTCTCACGCAATCTGACCATTCGCTTCGATGGCGATACTCAACATATCACACCTGAACTGCATAAATCCATGCAGGCCGAGGTGCTGGCTGCCATGCCATCTCCGGTTCTGCCGGAAGAGCATCCGGATACAGAAGCTGCTCCCACCTTCTCGGTACTGCAAAACGCAATGCCTGCCGATGCAGCTCCCATTCAGCCGAGAATGCCCGATAAGGAAGATCTTTCCGTGATCTATGGCAGAAAGATCAAAGAAGCTCCCGTGGCAATTTCCGAGGTGGTTGCCAATCTCAACACGATCGGCAGAGTCTGCATTGCCTGCGAGGTGTTCGGATCTGTGGATACCCGCACGCTTAAAAGCGGCAAAACACTGCTGACATTTCCTGTAACCGATTATACCGGCAGTCTGTTGGTGAAAATGTTCCTGGATGAAGAAAAACTTGCCGATTTCCCTGTCAAAGAATGCAAGCGCGGTGCCAATCTGCTCATCTATGGTGCGGTCGCTTACGATGAATATGAGCACGATATTACCATCAAGCCTGTGGGCATCAGTACCTATCAGCCCGAACGTCGGATGGATGATGCGCCTGTCAAGCGTGTGGAGCTGCATCTGCATACCAATATGTCTGCAATGGATGCTGTCAATTCTGCGGAATCGCTCATTCAACGTGCATATGAATGGGGACATCGTGCTGTTGCCATTACCGATCATGGTGTGGTACAAGCCTTCCCGGAGGCAATGAATGTCACTGCGAAAATGAAAGATTTCCGTGTTATTTACGGATGTGAAGCCTATGTAGTGAATGATCTGGAGCTTGCAAAGGTGATTGATCAGGCAGATCCGCGCAGCATTGAAGATGAAGTGATCGTCTTCGATGTGGAGACCACCGGACTTTCGCCTGCAAACGATCGTCTGACTGAAATCGGTGCAGTCAAAGTCAAGGGCTTGCGGATTATTGACAGCTTCCAAACCTTTGTCAATCCCAAGCGTCCGATTCCTGCCAATATTGTAGAGCTGACCGGTATCACCGATGAAATGGTACAGGATGCTCCCGATGAGCAGCAGGCTGTTACTGCGTTTATGGAATTCTGCGGCAACAATCCTGTCCTGATTGCTCATAATGCAAGCTTTGATACCGCTTTTTTGCGCGCGGTATTGCAGCGGCATCAAATGACATGTTCCTTTGTTACACTGGATACGCTGGTGCTGTGCCGTGCTATGCTGCCCGAACTTGCAAAACATAAACTGAACATTGTGGCAAAACATTTAAAGCTTGGAAAGTTCGATCATCACCGTGCCAATGATGACGCTTGTATGCTGGCAAAAATCTACATTGCCCTCTCGGAACGACTGATCAAGAATCAAAAGCTTGCCACATTGGCAGAGTTCAATACCAAGATTCCATCCATTGATCCGAGAAAGCTCAAATCCTTCCACCAAATCATTTTGGCGAAAAACCAAACGGGTATGAAAAATCTTTACCGTTTGGTCTCATACAGTCAGCTGGATTATTTTTACAAAAAACCGCTGATTCCCAAATCCGTGTTGCAGCGATACCGTGAAGGATTGATCTTCGGCAGCGCCTGTGAAGCCGGCGAGCTGTTTACCGCATTGATTGAGGGCAAATCGGAACAGGAGCTTCTACGTCTTGCCTCCTTTTATGATTATTTGGAAATACAGCCCATCCGCAACAACTCTTTTATGCTCCGCAGCGATAAATTTCCTGCCAGAACAGAAGAAGATCTGCGCAATTATAACCGCCGTATCTTAGAGATCGGTGATAAGGCCGGCATCCCTGTGGTTGCAACCTGTGATGTGCATTTTATGGATGAGAAAGATGCAATCTACCGTGAGATTCTGCAATCCGGCAACGGCTTTGACGATGCCGGCGAACAGGCTCCGCTGTATTTCCGTACCACCGACGAAATGTTGGAAGAATTCGATTATCTGGGAGACCGTGCTTATGAGGTGGTTGTGGAAAACCCCAACCGCATTGCTGATAAAATTGATGCTTGTCATGCAATCCCCAAAGGTACCTTTACGCCCTCGATTCCCGGTGCGGAAGAAGATCTCAAACGCATTACCACAGAAACTGCAGAAAGCATCTATGGCTCTCCGCTGCCTGAAATCGTACAGAAGCGTTTGGACAGAGAATTGGGCTCTATCATCAAGCATGGTTTCTCGGTGCTGTATATGATCGCGCAAAAGCTGGTTGCCAATTCTGAGGCGCATGGCTATCTGGTTGGATCCAGAGGTTCTGTGGGTTCCTCTTTTGTTGCCAGTATGGCAGGTATCTCTGAGGTCAATCCGCTGGTGCCCCATTATGCTTGTCCACAGTGCAAATATTCAGAATTTATCACGGATGGCTCCTATGGCTCCGGATTTGATCTGCCACCAAAAGATTGTCCGAAATGCGGTACACCCTTGAAACGTGACGGCCACGATATCCCCTTTGAAACCTTCCTTGGTTTCGACGGAGATAAAGCACCTGATATCGACCAGAATTTCTCCGGTGAATTCCAGTCCGAATCCCACCGCTATACCGAGGAATTGTTCGGCAGAGCCAATGTGTTCAAAGCCGGTACCATCAGTGGTGTGCAGGATAAAATTGCTTACGGTTATGTCAAGCATTATCTGGAGGACTGCGGTATCTCCGTGAACAACAGCGAAATCAACCGTTTGGTAGCCGGCTGTGTGGGCGTCAAGAAAACCACCGGTCAGCATCCAGGCGGTATGGTCGTTGTTCCGGAGGATTTCGATATTTTCGATTTCACTCCCGTACAGCAGCCCGGTGAACCCGATGAATCCGGAGAGACCAATGTCATCACTACACACTTCGATTTCCATAGCCTGCACGATACGATCCTTAAGCTGGACGAGCTGGGTCATGTGGTGCCTACCTTCTATAAGCATCTGGAGGATGCTACCGGCATCAAAATTGCAGATGTGCCTGCAACCGATCCCAAAGTTCTGCAAATGTGTACCGATTGCTCTGTGCTGGGCGTAGACGAAAAAGAAATCTACTGCAAAACGGGCAGTCTGGGAATTCCCGAAATGGGTACCGGCTTTACCATCGGAATGCTGCTGGATGCAAAGCCAAAATTGTTCACAGACTTTTTGCAGATTTCGGGACTCTCTCACGGTACGGATGTATGGCTGGGCAATGCACAGGATCTGATTGCCAATAAAACCTGTACGATTTCCGACGTGATCGGTACCCGTGACAGTATTATGACCTATCTGCTTTACCACGGTGTCGAGCCGAAACAGGCGTTCCAGATCATGGAAGATACTCGTAAGGGAAAAGCACCCAAAACCTTTACGCCAGAACGCATTCAAATGCTCAAAGACCATAATGTTCCGGATTGGTATATCGAAAGCTGTCTGAAAATTAAATATATGTTCCCGAAAGCGCACGCAGCGGCTTATGTCATTGCTGCCATCAAGCTGGGCTGGTTCAAGCTCTATAAACCGCTGGAGTTCTATGCCACCTATTTTACAGTGCGCGGTGATGACTTCAATGTCGAACTTGCAATTGCCGGCATTCATGCTGTCCGCAATAAAATTGATGAACTGGAACGAAAAGGCAAAAAAGAACGCTCTAAAAAAGAAAATGATCTGATGGATATTCTCATGATTGTCAATGAAATGATGTCCAGAGGCTATGAGTTCCTACCGGTGGATCTGTATCATTCTGAGGCACATCGCTATAAAATTGAGGATGGCAAAGTGCGCATCCCCTTCTCTGCCATTGACGGCATCGGTGGAAAGGCAGCCGAAAAGCTCTATGAAACCGCTCAGAAGGGTGACTTTATCTCCGTGGAAGAATTCCAGATCCAAAGCGGTGCATCAAAAGCAATAATCGAAACGCTCGATCAGATCGGAGCTTTAGGTAATCTGCCAAAATCCAATCAGCTTTCTCTGTTTTGACTTGACTTTTCTGTGATATCGTGGTAACATGATAGCATAGTAACGTGTTAGCACGCTAAAGCATCAATACAATCGAAAGGGTAGCTATTATGAATCGCTTTGATTTAATTACGCCGGAAGGCACCAGAGATGCACTCTTTACTGAATGCACCCTGCGTCGTGAGGTGGAGGCCCGTTTGCGTCATTTGTTTGTCGCAAGAGGATACAGCGAAATCATCACACCGACACTGGAATTCTATGATGTATTCAATCGTGATGCAAGACCCTTCCCGCAAGAAAAAATGTATAAGCTCACCGATAATAAAGGCAGATTACTGGTATTGCGTCCCGATAATACCGTACCGATTGCCCGTGTATGTGCCACTCGTCTGCGGGATGCGGCACTTCCGCTGCGCTTATACTATAACCAGAGCATTCATATCAGTTCTCCCTCCTTGAAGGGCAGAGATGATGAAGTCACACAATCGGGTATCGAACTGATTGGTTCCGATTCCCGTATGGCGGATTTAGAGGTCATTGCAGCTGCTGTGGATGTTCTGGCATCCTGTGATACGGAATACCGTCTGGAGCTTGGCAATGCTGCATTTTTCCGCGAGCTGACGGATCAGCTGACCGTTTCCAAGCAGCTCAAGGAAAGCATCCGTGATTATGTAGAGGATAAAAACTTCCCGGCTCTCGGAGATTTGCTGGATACACTGCCTGCATCGCCCATTACCGAAGCACTGCGTATGCTGCCTCGGCTGTTCGGCGGTGAAGAGGTCTTTGACAAGGCGGCAACGCTTTGTCCCGGTGAACGCTTTGCTGCAACTTTGGATTCTTTGAAGAGTCTTTGGCAGACGGTAACGCAGATTGCCGGCAAAGAACGTGTCACAGTGGATCTGAGCATGGTACATCGCACCGATTATTATACCGGTATGATTCTGCGCGGCTATCTTTCCGGCTATGGTGAAGAAATCCTTTCCGGCGGTCGCTATGATAAACTGATCTCGGAATTCGGTTATGATGTCCCGGCAACCGGCTTTGCAGTCAATGTGGATGCGCTGGTTAAGGTGCTCTCAAAACAAAATGCCGCCGATCCTGCCGCAAGACCGGTCAGCGATGTACTGATCTGGGCTGCAGCTGGTTTGGAGGCCAATGCCATTGCAGCTGCCGAAACGCTCAGAGCCAAAGGCCTTGTCACAGAGCATTCTCTCTGTGAGACCCTCGCCGAAGCACAGGCATATGCCAGAGCACAGGGCATTCAGAACGTATTTCCCATTACCGATGCAGAAACGGAGGACAACGCATGAGCCGTCCATTGAGAATTGCTCTGACCAAGGGCAGACTGGAAAAGGATACGCTGGGCTTGTTGGAAAGTCTTGGCTATGATTGTGAAATGGTACGCAATAAGGGTCGCCGTCTGATTCTGCCTATTCCCAACGGCAATATGGAGGTTGTTCTTGCGAAAGCCGCCGATGTCATTACCTATGTCGAGCATGGCGTTTGTGATCTGGGTGTGGTGGGTAAGGATACCATCATGGAAATGCAAGGAAAATTCTATGAATTGCTGGATCTGGGTTTTGGCAGATGCAAATTTGCGCTTGCTGTCAAAAAAGGCACCGATTTCTATAACGGTTTTTCTGTTAAGACGATTGCAACCAAATATCCCAATGTAGCCAGAGCGTTTTTCGAAAGCAAAGGCATGGATATCGATGTGGTGAAGATCGAAGGCTCTGTGGAGCTGGCACCTCTTCTGGAACTGTCCGACGGTATTGTGGATATCGTGGAAACCGGTACCACACTGAAGGAAAACGGTCTGGAGGTCTACGAGGATGTTTGCAAGATCTCTGCCAGATTGATTGCCAATACCGTCAGCATGAAACTGCGGCAAACAGAAATTGAAATGCTGACCACCAATATTGAACGATATTTTGCCGAGCATTCCCATAACTGATCTCCCGGATGCCCGACAAGCCTACAGATTTCTATTACGAAAGGAGGTAGGTTTCCATTTTACCGGAAACCAAATCCATCATGCAGATTATTCGCTGTAACGGAACCGATGAGCTCCGCTTTTTAGATACCTTACGCAGCCGCAGCACCGCTCCTGATCCTGCTGTGGTCAATGCTGTGACCGATATTCTGGAAAATGTACGTCAGAACGGCGATGCCGCTGTACGTGCTTATACCGAAAAATTTGACGGCAAATGCCCCGAAACCTTCGAGGTCGATGCCGATACCATTGCCGATGCACTGGAAAACGCAGAGCCTGCATTTGTGGATGCCTTGCTCAACGCCATCGAAAACATTGCCGATTTCCACAACCGACAGAAAGAACAAGGCTTTGTCAATACGCGCGATGACGGCGTGATGCTGGGTCAGAGACTGCGTGGTCTTGCTCGTGTGGGATTGTATGTCCCCGGTGGTACTGCTGCCTATCCTTCCAGTGTATTGATGAACGCCATTCCCGCAAAGATCGCCGGTGTAGGTGAACTGATCATGGTAACGCCTCCCGGCAAGGACGGCAAACCCAATCCCGATATTCTGGTGGCTGCTTCGCTGTGCGGTGTGGATCGTGTGTTCCTGATGGGTGGTGCACAGGCTGTGGCAGCACTCGCCTATGGCACGGAATCCATTCCTCGTGTGGATAAAATTGTAGGTCCCGGCAATATATATGTTGCAACGGCAAAGCGGCTGCTTTACGGCGTTGTGGATATTGATATGGCAGCGGGTCCCAGCGAGATTCTGGTGATGGCAGATGATTCCGCCGATCCGAAATTCGTAGCAGCGGATCTGATGTCCCAGGCCGAACACGATGTGTTGGCTTCTTCGATTCTCGTTACCACCAGTGATCGTATTGCAAAGGAAACCTGTGCCGAAATCGAACGCCAGCTTCAGTATCTCTCTCGTGCAGAGATTATTCGGAAATCTCTTGCCGATTACGGCGCAATCCTCATCTGCGACAGCAATGCACAGGCTGTGGCACTTGCCAATGAGATCGCTCCCGAACACCTGGAGGTGCTCATGGAAAATCCGTTGGAATATATCGGTAAGCTGGATAATGCCGGCTCTGTGTTCTTAGGTGCCTATGCATCTGAGCCTCTGGGAGATTACTATGCAGGACCGAACCATGTTCTGCCTACCTCCGGCACAGCAAGATTCTTCTCGCCCTTATCGGTATACAGCTTTGTCAAGCGTTCCAGCTATATTTACTACACGGAAGAAGCACTTCGTTGTGCAAAGGATGATATCCTATGCATTGCCAATAAAGAGGGTCTGACTGCTCATGCCAATGCAGTTGCCGTGCGTTTTGAGTAAGCCCTAAGGAAGGATGCTGAAACTATGTTGCAATTACCCGAAAAACTGACTGCACTCAAGCCCTATGACCCCATCACGGGCAGCTATACTGTGCGCTTGGATGCCAATGAATCCTATTTTGATCTTCCCTTGGTGCTGAAAGCAAAAATCGCTGATCGCATTGAGGAAATTGATTTTAACCGCTATCCTGATCCACTGGCTGCTCCTGCCATCGAAGCCTTTGCTTCCTATTACAATGTGCCCGTAGATTGTGTCACTGCAGGAAACGGCTCCGATGAGCTGATTTCTATCCTGACCAGCTGCTTTTTGCAAGCAGGCAGCAAAATTGTAACGCTTTCTCATGATTTTTCCATGTATCGCTTCTATGCCTCATTGTATGAAGTGGAAACCATTACCGTGCAAAAGAACGATCATCTGCAAATCGATGTAGATACATTGATTGCTGCCTGTCAGAATGCAGATGCCGTAATCTTCTCCAATCCCTGCAACCCCACTTCTCTGGGACTGCCCCGCAATGAGATCAAGCGATTGCTGGATGCGGTATCCTGCCTTGTGATTCTGGATGAAGCGTATATGGATTTCTGGGATCAATCCGTCATGGATTGGGTCAATGCATATGATCATCTGATCATTCTGCGCACCTGCTCCAAAGCAGTAGGACTTGCTGCCGCACGCATGGGTTTTGCTGTAACAAATCCGAGAATGACCGGTTTGCTGCGTGCAGCCAAATCTCCCTATAACTGCGATGCCATCAGCCAGACCATTGCTGCCACCGTATTGAACGAAAAGGAACTGCTGCAGCATTGCCGGGATGAGATCATTGTGCAAACACAACGTCTGTACACCGCTATCTCCGCTCTGGTCAAGCGGTATCCGGCATTGCTGGAAACCGTTTATGCTCCCCGTACAAATTTTGTATTTATCAAAACGGCCTATGCCCAAGAGATTCATCAGGCATTACTGGAACAAGGGATTGCTGTCCGCTGCTTCCCAAATGGTCTGCGGATCTGCTGCGGTACACGCCGTGAGCATACATTGCTGCTGAATGCGCTGGAGAACATCCTTCAGCCAAAAGATTGATGCCAAGGAGGTGCTTTTGATGATGAGATCTGCAACCATTACACGAAATACCAAAGAAACACAGATCACCATTTCTCTTTCCATGGATGGCAAAGGCAACAGTGCAATTGCAACCGGTATCGGTTTCTTTGATCATATGCTGACCGCCCTTGCACGACACAGCGGAATCAGTCTGGAAATCCGTACTGTGGGTGATCTGCATGTGGATGCACATCATACCGTTGAAGATACCGGTATCGTATTGGGTCAGGCTCTTGCAGAGGCGCTGGGAGATAAATCCGGCATTGCACGTTATGGCAGTGCTTACATTCCCATGGATGAAGCCCTCTCCTTCTGCGCATTGGATCTGTCCAATCGTCCGTATCTGGTCTTTCAGGGCTGCTTTACCAATGCCATGATCGGCAGCTATGATGCTCGTCTGACCGAAGAGTTCTTCCGTGCCGTAGCAGTGAATGCCGGCATGACCTTGCATCTGAATATGCTGTATGGCAGCAACGATCATCATAAGTGTGAAGCGCTCTTCAAGGCATTTGCCCATGCACTCAAGGCTGCGATCCGCGAAAATGAGGATGGCAGTGTCTTATCCACCAAAGGAGTGTTATCATGATTGCTGTCATTGATTACGGCGCCGGTAACCTGTTCAGCGTCTGCAATGCACTGAATTATCTGGGAATGGCGCATAAGCTTACCAAGAATCCTGCAGATCTGCAGGCTGCCGATGGAATCATCCTGCCGGGAGTAGGCGCTTTTCCTGCCGGAATGCAAATGCTGGAGGAAAGCGGTCTGACAGAGGTGATCCGCACTGAATCCAAGAAAAAGCCGCTGCTGGGCATCTGCCTCGGCATGCAGATGCTGCTGGAGAAAAGTGATGAGGTTGCCCCCTGCAAAGGACTGGGTCTCATCCGTGGTGAAGTCCACAAGATTCCTTCTCAGCGTGTCATCATTCCCCATATGGGTTGGAATGAGCTGGTAATTACACAACAGAATTGTCCTCTGCTGCACGGCATCGAAGCACCGATATATACCTATTTTGTCCACTCCTATCAAGCCTTCTGCGATGATCACAATATCATTGCCTATGCTGATTACGATGGAAAAATCCCCGCTTTGATCACCGATGGCGGTTATGTTTACGGCGCACAGTTCCATCCCGAAAAATCCGGTGAACAGGGACTGCAGATGCTGCGCAATTTCGGAGGGATGCTCTAATGTTTATTTTACCTGCGATCGATATCCACAAAGGTCAGTGTGTCAGACTGTATCAAGGAGATTATGCAACCGCTTCCAAGGTAGCAGAGGATCCGCTGGAAACCGCAAAAACATTTGAGGCTAACGGCGCAACATGGATCCATATGGTAGATCTTGACGGTGCAAAAGCAGGATATCCTGTGAACACTGAAATCTATAAGAATATTGCTCAGAATACCAACCTCAAAGTTGAGGTTGGCGGCGGCATTCGTACATTGGAAACCATTGGGGCGTATCTTGATCTTGGGATTGCACGTGTCATTCTGGGCTCGGTTGCACTGAAAAATCCAAAACTAGTTGCCGATGCCATCAAGGAATTCGGCAGCGAAAAAATCGTGGTAGGCATTGATGCCAAAAACGAAATGGTAGCCACCGAAGGCTGGCTGGAAACTTCCGATGTACACTACATTGATCTGGCAAAAGAAATGATCGCCGTTGGCGTGCGGTATTTTATTTTCACCGATATCTCCAAAGACGGTACGCTTTCGGGCGTGAATGCGCATCAGCTGGAAGCTTTGGCAAAAGCCACTGCAGGACAATGCAGCATCATTGCAAGCGGCGGCGTACACACCATAGAGGATATCATCACTTGTAAACAATTGGGTCTTTACGGCACGATTTGCGGCAAGTCCATCTACCAAGGCACCTTGGATCTTGCTGAGGCAATTCAGACAGCAGAAACACTGCAAATCCGCCCGATGCAGATCGAAGATTATCCGGCACTGTATGCGCTCTGGGTTTCCTGCGGCAATGGTCTGAACAATCTGGATGATTCCGAAGAAGGCGTTGCAAAATATCTCAAACGCAATCCAACCACTTCCTTTGTCGCAGAAGAACACGGTCAACTGATCGGCGCTGTGCTTGCGGGACATGACGGCAGACGCGGCTATATCCAGCATATGGCAGTGTCCGAATCCTGCAGACGAAGAGGAATCGGCAGCAAGCTGGTTGCAGTATGTCTGGATGCAATGCGAAAAGAGGGTATCCATAAAGTCGCACTGGTCGCATTCAAGCGGAATCAGCTCGGAAATGCGTTTTGGGAACAGCAGGGCTTTACAGTGCGTGAAGATCTCAACTATCGGAATCTTGCACTTTCCGATATGATCCGATACGATCCCGAATGATAGATAAAGGAGTAGCAATATGCTTGCAAAAAGAATTATCCCTTGTCTGGATGTACGCCACGGAAAAGTCGTTAAGGGCGTGAATTTTGAGGGCGTAAAGGATGTTGGGGATCCCATTGCCTGCGCTGCGGAATACAACCGTCAAGGTGCCGATGAGCTGGTATTCTATGATATCGTTGCCTCGCACGAAGGCAGAGGCGTTTTTCTCGATGTCGTGCGGGAAACCGCAAAGCAGGTGTTTATCCCGCTGACAGTAGGCGGCGGAATTGCTTCGGTTTCCGATATGCGGGATACTCTGCGTGCCGGCGCCGATAAAATCAGCATCAATTCTTCTGCTGTGAAAAATCCTGCGCTGATATCCGAAGGAGCCGAGCTGTTCGGTTCCCAGTGTATTGTCGTTGGCATTGATGCCAAGCGCGACGGAAAAGGCGGCTATACTGTTTTTGTCAATGGCGGCAGAATCGATATGTACATCGACCTGATCGAATGGGTACGAGAGATTCAGGCTAGAGGTGCAGGTGAGATCTGCCTGAACTCGATTGATACCGATGGTGTCCGCGGCGGTTTTGATCTGGAAATGTTGCAGGCTGTGTGTGCCAATGTAACCATTCCGGTCATTGCAAGCGGCGGTGCCGGAAAGCTTTCTGATTTTGCTACGGCATTTCAGAAAACCAATGCCACTGCTGCATTGGCTGCTTCCCTGTTCCACTTCGGCGAACTGACCGTGGCACAGGTAAAAGAGGACTGCCGCAGCAAAGGAATCATAGTAAGATAACAAAAAGCCCGTACCAACGGGCTTTTTTCTGCGTCTATGCATGAGATGCGGCAAATTGCATACACTATGCAAAGCTGTATATTATGCTTTCCCACCTCAAGGAGGAACGTAATGAAACGACAATCCGGCGCATGGCAGTTTTATAAACGCACACTGCTCATCGCCATTCCCATTACCATACAGAATCTCATTACCAATTTTGTGGCGCTGATTGATAACATCATGGTAGGACAAGTCGGCACGGAAGAAATGTCCGGCGTTGCCATTGTCAATCAGATCTTGTTCGTATTTAATATTACCATCTTCGGTGTCATATCCGGTGCAGGAATTTTCTGTGCACAGTTCTTTGGCAAAGAAGACCATGAAGGTGTCCGATATACCTTCCGATTCAAACTGCAAAGTGCCTTATTGATCACAATACTCGGTATTCTGATCTTTTTGCTGCTGGGTGATCCGTTAATCACCATGTATCTGCATGATACGGAAAAAGGCATTGATCTGGAAAAAACCTTTTTCTTTGCAAAAGAATATCTTTCTATCATGCTTTGGGGGCTTGTTCCCTTTACGTTGGAGCAGATCTATGCCAGTACACTGCGGGAAGGCGGTATTGCAACACCCCCTATGGTAGCAGGCATTATTGCCGTGATCCTCAATACCGTGCTCAATTATCTGTTGATTTTTGGCATCGGACCGTTTCCTGTATTGGGCGTAAAGGGTGCTGCCTATGCTACCATCTGCGCACGATTTGTACAAACCGCTATCGTAATCTTATGGGCACACACACATAAAAAGCGACTGCCCTTTATGGAAAAGCTCTATCCCTCTCTGTATATTCCCAAACAGCTGCGCAAACGGATTCTGGTCAAAGGACTGATTCCGCTGACCGCAAATGAATGCTTGTGGTCAGCCGGTGTCGCAACACTGGTGCAGTGCTATTCCATCCGTGGTATTGATGTGGTAGCAGGACTGAATATTGCCAATACCGTGGTGAATCTGTTTAATGTCTTGTTTATCGCCTTTGGATCGGGTGTTTCTGTGGTCATCGGACAGCTGTTGGGCGCCAATGATCTGAAAAGTGCAAAATTTGCAGCGCCTCGTCTGATCTGGTTTTCAGGCGGAATGTGTATTGTTTTGGGTGCATTGATGGCCTGTTTTTCCGGCATATTCCCACAGGCCTACAATACCACTGATGATGTTCGTTCGCTGGCAACTGCTTTTATTCTCATCAGTGCAATGCTTATGCCGATTCACGGAATTCTGCACTCCACCTATTTTACTCTGCGTTCCGGTGGAAAAACAGTCATCACCTTTTTATTCGACTGCGGCTTCTCATGGGGGATTATCGTACCGCTTGCCTATTGTCTGGCACACTTTACCTCATTGTCAATCCTTACGGTATATTTCTGCAGCCAAGGCATAGAGCTGATCAAATGCTTCATCGGCTTTGTCCTGATCAAAAAAGGAGTGTGGCTTTCCAATATCGTTTCCGCCCCCAATGAAGCAGTCACTCAGTAGGGATAACAGATATTAACAACAATACGCTCATCGTTTCGATGTGCGTATTGTTTTTGTCATGGAGGGGTCTCTTAGAGACAGGATCCGTATTCCGATGGAAAAGATAATCGGCATATCGCCGCATATCTGCTAAAATCCCATGGTTTCTATGGAAACCGCTTGCAAAAAAACAAGGGATATGCTATACTGTAAGGTGATGCAGTTTGAAAAAATTTACAAGGAGTATCATAATGATTCAAATTGATCTGAACAACCTTGACCGTTTCTTTCAGAAAAGTGAGCTGATCCCCGCCATCTGCTACGAAGTGGATACCAAAACCGTGCTGATGCTCGCTTATATGAACAAAGAAAGCCTAAAGCGCACGCTTGAAACCGGCTATACTTGGTTCTGGAGCCGTTCCAGACAAGAATACTGGAACAAAGGTGCTACCAGCGGTCATCTGCAAAAAGTTGTTTCCATCTTTGCCGATTGCGATGATGACACTTTGCTGGTCAATGTGAAGCAGACAGGTGTTGCCTGCCATACCGGCGAATACAGCTGCTTTTTTAAGGAACTCTATCATGATACAAAGGAGAATGCACAATGACAGTTTATCAAGAAATCTTCGAGGTCATCAAAGCGCGTAAGGCCGCTTATCAAAACGGCACCTCTGAATCCAATTCCTATACCTGTTATCTGTTCGAGAAGGGCGTGGATAAAATCTGCAAAAAGGTCGGAGAAGAAGCTTCCGAAACCATTATCGCTGCCAAAAATAACGATCCGGATGAGCTGGCAAACGAAATCAACGATCTGATCTATCATCTGATGGTGCTTGCCGCCGACCGAGGTCTGGAGTGGAGTAAAGTAGAAGAAATTCTCAATGCACGCAATGAGAAGATCGGAAATCTGAAAACCTTCCATCAGGTGGATAAGAATACCTGAAACCCTGCACAAAATCCTACTGTGGTGAATATATTGTGAAAGAGGATTCTGCCGCTTTCCACTGCGGAGTTCTCAATTCTACCACAGGAGGAATGATTATGAGCGAATATCATCAGAACGATGCCGCTTGCAGTGTTGTGCCAATGAAAGTGGATCGTATCTTCGACAGCTGCAGCGATAAAGACTGCATCACCAATGTACAGGTTACATTGGAATGCGGTGAGCTGCCGCAGTCCATCACCTTGGTCAAGACCCGCTGCGTGTCCATTGAAAACATCTGTATGAATGTGGAGCCGATTCCGTTCAATCGTGGATATTTTTCGGTGGATCTCACATTTACGTTCGGCGTTGAGCTGCTGGCCTATGAGCGTGCCTGCGATTGTCCGATTGTATTGCGCGGATGCGCCAGTGCTGCCAAAAGCGTAATCCTTTACGGCGGTGAGTCCAATACCAAGACCTTTTTCAGTAACGGTATGCGCATTGGTGAGACCAACAGCTGCTGCGAAGTTGTGAATCTGCCTACTGCCGCAGTACAGTGCGTGGATCCCATTGCACTGGAAACCAGAATTTCCGGTATGTGCTCCAATCACGACGATGCCGGCTGCTGCCGTCACCGTACTGTGCTGCTGACGCTGGGTGTATTCTCGATCGTTGAGCTTTCACGACCTGTTACTATGATGGTAGCTGCATATCCATATACAGTACCGAAAAAAACCTGCTCCTGCGAAACAGATTCGCCCTGTGAAGTATTCAGCCGCATCTCGTTTCCTACAGAGGAGTTCTTGCCGCAAGGAAATACTGCTCTTGATTCGGGCACCTGCGGCTGCGGCGGAACGCTTCTCTCCGCCGATCACTGATCGAAATCTGCCGGAAGCCGTATGAATGATTCAGGAATCCATGCGGCTTCCGGAATCCGGTTACAGCAACGAAATCCTGTAAGCGGGAAAGGAGCCTATATGCCGAATCAAACAGAAGCTGCCGCTCGGATGGATGTCCTGATTGATACACTGGAGGAAATGGCTCACGCCTATTATGATCTGGACAACCCTATTGCAGAGGACTATGCATATGATATGCTCATGCAGGAGCTCAAAGCCTTGGAAGCGGAGCATCCCGCACTGCTGCGCCCCGATTCTCCGACCCAGCGTGTGGGAGGCAAAGCATCAGGACGCTTTGAAAAGGTAACACATACCGTGCAAATGGGCAGCTTGCAGGATGTGTTTTCTTTTGAACAGGTAGAACAGTTTCTTGCACGTGTCAAGGAAACCGTTTCTCACCCTGTCTTTACCGTAGAACCGAAAATTGATGGTCTTTCCGTTTCGTTGGAATACAAAAACGGAGTTCTTACCCAAGGCTCAACCCGTGGAGACGGCTTTGTAGGCGAAAATGTCACCGCCAATCTCAAAACACTGCATAGTATTCCCTTAATGCTCGAAAATGCGCCTGCACTGCTGGAGGTGCGCGGCGAAGTTTATCTGCCCCGTGCCCAGTTCGAGCAGCTTTCTGCACGGCAGGAAGCCGAAGGCGAACAGCCTTTCAAAAATCCGAGAAATGCAGCTGCCGGTTCATTGCGCCAAAAGGATCCTGCTGTTACTGCAAGCAGAAGGCTCCAGATTTTTCTGTTCAACATCCAGCAGATAGAAGGACAAACCATCACATCCCATTCCGAATCTCTGGAACTGCTCAAAACATTGGGTTTTCCCGTGGTGCCCTATTCCATCTGTAATGCTGATCCTGCCGAAATCAAAGCCGCTATCGAAACGATCGGTGCCCAACGCGGCACGCTCCCTTTTGATATTGACGGTGTTGTCATCAAAGTCAACAGCCTTGCCCAAAGAGAACAAATCGGCAGTACCGCAAAATATCCCAAATGGGCAGTAGCATATAAATTTCCGCCCGAAGAAAAAACCAGTCGTCTGCTGCGCATCGAGGTCAATGTAGGACGCACCGGCGTGCTTACACCTGTTGCTGTTTTCGATCCGATCCTGCTTGCCGGCACCAGTGTATCTCGGGCTGTCCTGCATAACCAGCAGTTCATTGAAGAAAAAGACATTCGTGTAGGCGATCTGATTTTAGTGCGAAAAGCCGGCGATATCATACCGGAAGTGCTTGCTTCTGTGGAGCATCTGCCGGAAAGCACTCCTTATCATCTTCCCGATCACTGTCCTGCCTGCGGATCACCTGTCAGTAAAGATGCCGATGAGGCGGCTGTTCGCTGCTGGAATCCCGCTTGCCCTGCACAAGTATTTCGTGCGATCGTCCATTTTACTTCCAAACCCGCCATGAACATTGATGGCTTGGGACCGGCCATTGTTCAGCAGCTGCTGGACAACAATCTGATCCATTCTCCTGCGGATTTATATACGCTGACTGCCGAACAACTGCTTTCGCTGGAAGGCTTTCAACAAAAATCTGCCGAAAATCTCCTGCAAGCCATTGAAGCATCCAAGCATCAGCCGCTGGATCGTGTCATTGCGGCGCTGGGTATCCGCAATATCGGACAAACTGCCGCTGTGCTTCTATGCGATCATTTCGGCAGCCTGGAGTCGATCCGCAATGCTACAGCGGAAGAAATCGCTGCCATCGACGGCTTTGGTGCCATCATGGCAAAATCGGTAACAGATGCCTTTTCAGAACCGAATTTTGCAGCACTGCTTACAGCATTACAGCAAAACGGTCTGACGATGCAATATGAATCCAGACAGAAAGATGATCGCTTTGCCGGGTTGACCTTTGTGCTTACCGGCACGCTCCCCACACTCAAGCGAGAGGAAGCAAAAGCGATGATCGAAGCCTGCGGCGGTAAAGTTTCCGGTTCTGTATCCAAAAAAACAAGCTTTGTGGTTGCGGGAGAAGAAGCCGGCAGCAAGCTTACAAAAGCAGAAGCCTTAGGCATTCCTGTCATCGATGAAGCACAATTGCTTCGCAAAATCAAAGAATAAGCTGCACGCTAGCCAAAATAGAAAAAACATTAGCGTGGGGGATCCGTTTTCTTGACTGCATCTCACATTCCGGCAGATCCTGCAAGGAAATGCAGATTGATTTTTTGTTTGATTTGGAGGTTATCACTATGCGACATCTGAAAAAACTGTTTGCGCTCTCTGTTGCGATGCTGAGCATTGCAACGGCACATCCGCTTTCCACCATTGCAGCGGTTACGAATGCATCGGCACATCACCTTGCAGATGCACTGACCAAGCAAGGTGAAATGACCATGGAGGATGACTATAATGGCGATCGTGTCGTCAACGGTATTGATCTGACTCTGCTCAAGCGTGCACTGCTGCAGGAGGAAGAATCCGGCGAGGTCACAGATCAAACCATCAAAGATATTGCCGGCTCCTGCAAGCTGATTGGCAGAACACTTGACAAAAATGATGTAACATGGCTGGTGCAAAGCGGTTCGGCTGTGGAATGCACTGTAACCGGCACCAAAGCAAGCGTCACAATCGCAGGGGATGGTAATGTTTATTCCGATGCCAAATATCGTCCACGCTACGCTGTTTATGTGGATGACGAACTGCTCACCGATGTGGTGATGGGTGAGCCGGAACAGACTGTCCAACTATTCTCCGGCACTGCCAATCGTACCGCAACGGTAAAGATTATCCATCTCTCCGAAGCGAATAACGGTGCTGTGGGTGTAAAGCAGTTCGATATTACCTCCGGCGCTTCCAGACCTGTAAAGCCAACTGCCAAAAAAGATCTTTCCATTGAATTTATCGGCGATTCCATCACCTGTGCTTACGGTGTCGAGGCAGATTCACAGTATGTTTCCTTCGAGACAGGCACCGAAAACTTCACGATGTCCTATGCATATCTCACCGCCGGATTGCTGAATGCCGATTACAGTGCCGTCTCATACAGCGGTCATGGTATTATCTCCGGCTATACCAATGACGGCAGCATCAACACCGATTCCCTTGTGCCGGATTTCTACACCGTTGTCGGCAAGCCTGCCGATTATCAGACCGAATGGGATTTTAATGCCAATCCCAACGATGTTGTTGTCATCAATCTGGGTACCAACGATAATACCTATCTCTCTAAGGACTATGAGGGCCGAGGGCCATCCTTTACCGAAGCTTATGTGGATTTTCTCACCCTGATCCGTGAAAAGAATCCCGATGCCCATATCATCTGTACGGTCGGTACAATGGGCTGTGCAGAAGTATATCCTTACATCGAAGAGGCCGTTGCCGCTTTCGGTGATGCCAAGGTCAGCAGTTATCTCTGCGCAACACAGGATATGACCAACGATGGCCTTGGCGCCGATTGGCATCCTTCTCCTGTGACACATCAGAAGAGTGCCTATGTATTGGCTGACAAGATCGCAGATGCTTTGGGAATCCCGTGGGATGAAATTGGTCTGGATGCCGCTTCCGATCGTACCTATGAAGTCACTAACGATACAGCAGCAGGCGTATATGTTTCCTCTTATGTCAATACGTATGATAATTCACTCAATGTCGGCATAACGACCGGCGGCGATACCCCCGAAGCAGTACAAGCCTTTGTTTCCGGCTTGTCACTGATCAAAGGAGAATATGAATTAAAGCTTACCTGCAATGTGAATACCACCACCGAAGTCCCCTATCGTCTGCGCAGTCTTGCAGATCCCGATGTGATCTATCTGGAGGGCACTCTGGATTGCTCCGGCGGTGCCGTTACAATCCAGAAAACCATTGCTATGACCGGCGCAGATGAATGTGAATTCGTTTTTGATCTGGGCGGAAAAGATTCCTATCAGTTTAATATCACTGCTATGACAATGTTTAAAATCTCATAAAAGAAAGGGCATTTTATGGAATATATTCTGGCTTCTGCCTCTCCACGCCGTCAAGAGCTGCTGGCAAGACTTCCCATTGCTTTTACGGTCGATCCTGTATTCTGTGATGAAACACTGCCTGCGGATACTCCGGCTGCACAAGCTGCCGAACTGCTGGCAGTCAGAAAAGCGGCAGCGGCGGCAAAACTGCATCCGAATGCCGTGGTCATTGGTGCGGATACAACCGTGGTCATAGAAGATACCATTCTCGGCAAACCAAAAGATCGGGCAGAATGCTGCGCTATGCTCTCGTTGCTTTCCGGCAGAACCCATAGCGTTTATACCGGAGTAGCAATCTTTTGGGAAGGCAAAAGCCTCAGCTTTACCGAACAGACCGAAGTCGGATTTTTCCCACTTTCTGAACGGGAAATCATCGCATATGCCGATACCGATGAGCCATATGACAAAGCCGGTGCCTATGGCATCCAGGGAAATGCCGGTTTGTTTATTGCCGGAATTCATGGCGATTATTACAATGTCATGGGGCTTCCCATTGCAAGACTTTATCGACAAATGAGAAAATTGGGTATTTGTAGTTGACAGATCTGAAAAAATCCTGTATCATAAATAAGATAGCCCAACATCGGAAAGGATAACAGAATATGATTCTATTGGACGATATTCGTAATGAATTGGTCAACGCCCGCCCCGAAATCAAGGAGCTTGGGGAAGTCCTGCAAATTGCACGAGCCAAATCAGATCTGGAAGATCTGCGGATTCAAGTAACCTATGAAGGCTTTTGGGATAACCCTGAACAGTCCCAGAAGGTGATGCAGCGCATCCGTAATCTGGAAAACAAGATTGACCGCTTTGAAAAACTGGAAGCATTGCTTGAAGATACCATCGGTATGATTGAGCTTTGTCAGGAAGAAGACGATGATTCCTCTAACGAGGAGATCTTTGCCGACGCCGAGCGCTTTAAGGAACAGCTTGCTGCTGAAAAGCTCAAAACTCTGCTCACCGGTGAATATGATAATGCCAATGCAATTCTGACCCTGCATGCCGGTGCCGGCGGTACCGAAGCGCAGGATTGGGCACAAATGCTCTATCGTATGTATAACAAATATGCCGAAAGCCATGGATTTAAAGTCGATTTGCTGGATTGGCTGGATGGCGATGAAGCAGGCATCAAATCCGCTTCGTTTATGGTGCAGGGCGAAAATGCCTATGGCTTCTTAAAATCCGAAGCCGGCGTACACCGTCTGGTGCGTGTTTCTCCCTTTGATTCTTCCGGCAGACGGCACACCTCTTTCTCCGCATTGGAGGTCATGCCCGAAATTGCTGATGATGTAGAGGTGGATATCCGCCCCGAAGATATCAAGATGGATGTGTTCCGTTCCAGCGGTGCCGGTGGTCAGCATATTAACAAAACCAGCTCGGCTGTTCGTCTTACGCATTTGCCTACCGGTATTGTGGTATCCTGTCAGACTCAGAGAAGCCAGTTCCAGAACAAGGATTTTTGTATGAAAATGCTGCGTGCTAAGCTCATCGAAATCAAAGAGCGTGAACATCTGGATAAGATTTCCGATATCAAAGGCACACAGCTCAAAATCGAATGGGGCAGCCAGATCCGTTCCTATGTATTCATGCCCTATACGCTGGTCAAGGATCACCGTACCGGCTGCGAAAACGGTAATGTTCAGGCAGTTATGGATGGTGAACTGGATTCATTTATCAATGCTTATCTCAAAGCACTCTCTCACGGCACGCTGCAAAACGGCGGCGGCGGAGATGCGATGTAATCAATCAAATGATCACAGAAAGCTGCTGTTGTGCGATCAGACAACAGCGGCTTTTTTGTGCAGATTTTTCATTTAATTGTCCCGCTTCTTCCTGCTTTTGTAAGTCTGCAAGAATATTTGGAAATCTTGGAAATCGACTTGACAGTGAAGGGTATTTTGTTGTAAAATAATAATGAATATTTATGTGAAAGGATGATTCAAAATGGGTTTAACCCTTACCGAAAAAATTCTCTCTGCCCATCTGGTGGAAGGTGAACTGATCCGTGGTACAGAAATCGGTATCCGCATTGATCAGACTCTGACACAGGATGCTACCGGCACCATGGCTTATCTCGAATTCGAAGCAATGGGCGTTCCTCGTGTCCGCACCGAGCGCTCTGTTGCATACATCGATCATAACACACTGCAAAACGGTTTTGAAAATGCAGATGATCATCGCTTTATCGGCAGCTGTGCCAAGAAGCACGGCTTGTTTTTCTCCCGCCCCGGTAATGGTATCTGCCACCAGGTTCACCTGGAGCGTTACGGTATTCCCGGAAAAACATTGATCGGTTCCGATTCCCATACGCCTACAGGCGGCGGTCTGGGTATGCTGGCCATCGGTGCAGGCGGTCTGGATGTTGCTGTTGCCATGGGCGGCGGCGCATATTACATTACTTGCCCGAAAATCGTAAAAGTAGAACTGACCGGCAAGCTCTCTCCGTGGGTTGCTGCCAAGGATGTCATTCTTGAAGTACTGCGTCGTATGACCGTAAAGGGCGGCGTCGGTAAGGTCATTGAATATTGCGGCGAGGGTGTGAAAACTCTGACCGTTCCTGAGCGTGCCACCATCACCAATATGGGTGCCGAGCTGGGTGCTACCTCCTCGATTTTCCCTTCTGATGAGATGACACGTGATTTCCTGCGTGCACAGCAGCGTGAAGATGTCTGGACACCTCTGGCAGCCGATGAAGATGCTGTCTATGATGAGTGCATCACCATTGATCTGAGCACTTTGGTGCCGCTGGCTGCTTGCCCGCACTCTCCCGATAATGTCAAATCCATGGAGGAAATCGGCACGCTGAAGATTGATCAGGTTTGTATCGGTTCCTGCACCAACTCCTCCCTTTTGGATATGATGAAGGTTGCCCATATTCTTAAGGGCAAAACAGTACATCCCGATGTTTCTTTGTCTATCGCACCCGGTTCCAAACAGGTGCTGAATATGCTGGCTGAAAATGGCTGTCTGGCAGATATGATCGATGCCGGCGCCCGTATTCTGGAAAGTGCTTGCGGCCCCTGCATCGGTATGGGACAGTCGCCCAATTCCGCAGGTATTTCTCTGCGCACCTTCAATCGTAACTTTGAAGGCCGTTCCGGCACCAAGGATGGTCAGATTTATCTGGTCTCTCCCGAAACCGCAGCAGTCTCTGCACTGACCGGCTATCTGACCGATCCCAGAACACTGGGTGATATGCCTGCATTCCCGCTGCCTGAAGTGTTCACCATCAATGACAATATGCTGACACCGCCTGCATCCGAATCTGAAATGGAAGATGTGGAGATTCTGCGCGGACCCAACATCAAGCCTTATCCGGATACGGCTCCGTTACTGGAAACCATCGAAGCACCTTGCTCGTTGAAGGTCGGTGACAATATCACCACCGATCACATTATGCCTGCCGGTGCTAAGATCCTGCCGCTGCGTTCCAATATCCCTGCCATTTCTCAGCATTGCTTTGCTGTATGCGACGAGACCTTCCCTGCCCGTGCAAAGGAAATGGGTCAGAGCATCATTGTAGGCGGCACAAACTATGGTCAAGGTTCTTCCCGTGAGCACGCAGCGCTTGCACCGCTGTATCTTGGTGTAAAGGCCGTATTGGTGAAGTCCTTTGCCCGTATTCACCGTGCAAATCTGATCAATGCAGGCATTCTGCCTCTGACGTTTGTGAACGAATCCGATTATGACAAGATCGCTCAGGGTGATGTGCTGGTACTTGACGGTATCCGCAAATCTGTGGAAGAAGGCAAAACCGAGCTGACCGTTCTGAACAAAACCAACGGCACACAGATTCCTGTACTTTGCGAACTGACAGGCCGTACCAAGGATATTATGCTGGCAGGCGGTCTGCTGGATTATACCAGAGAACAACTGAAGTAATCGGCTAAGTTCCTATCAATATATCCGGAAAGAAGTGTAAATAACAATGTTTCTGAATACAATGGCAGTACTGCGTGTCATCCGCATTCGCTCCTGGACCGATATCGTATTGATTGCGATTGCCGCTGTCATGCTTTGGGGATTGCACACTCTGCTGCCCAAAGTATTTCCGAATCTTTCGGAAAATGCGGTAAAATGGATCTCCTATCTTCTTGTATTCGTTTTTTGTTTGATTTGGGTATTTGCAGTACCTGTCCCCTGATTTAGATTGATGTGAAAGGAGTTTTTCCAATGGATAAAATCAAAATGACAACACCGCTGGTCGAGATGGACGGAGATGAAATGACCCGAATCCTCTGGCAGTGGATTAAGGATATTCTGATTGCTCCTTATGTGGAGCTGAATACCGAATACTATGATCTGGGACTCGCTCACCGTGAGGAAACCAAGGATCAGGTAACCTTCGACAGCGCTGAAGCTACTAAGAAATACGGCGTAGCGGTGAAGTGCGCTACCATTACGCCCAACGCTGCCAGAATGCCCGAATACAATCTGACCCAGATGTGGAAATCGCCCAACGGCACCATTCGTGCAATTCTCGATGGTACTGTATTCCGTACTCCTATTCTGGTCAAAGGCATCACACCCTATATTCCTACCTGGACACAGCCCATTACCATTGCTCGTCACGCTTACGGTGATGTATATAAGAACACCGAAATGCAGGTGAAGGGCGGCGGTAAGGCTGAGCTGGTATTTACCGATCAGAACGGCAATGAGACGCGTCAGCTCATTCACGAGTTCAAGGGGGATGGCGTGATTCAGGGTGTGCATAATGTGGATCAAAGCATTGCCGGCTTTGCAAGAGCCTGCTTCAATTATGCACTGGATCTCAAGCAGGATGTATGGTTCGCTTCCAAGGACACCATCTCCAAGCAGTATGACCATCGCTTCAAGGATATTTTTGCCGAAATCTTCGAAGCCGAATACAAAGAGAAGTTCGCTGCTGCCGGAATTGAATACTTCTATACCCTCATTGACGATGCAGTGGCACGTGTGATTCGTTCCAACGGCGGCTATATCTGGGCTTGCAAAAACTATGATGGCGATGTGATGTCGGATATGGTATCCACCGCATATGGCAGCCTTGCAATGATGACCTCTGTTTTGGTTTCTCCCGATGGCGTATATGAATATGAGGCAGCACACGGCACGGTGCAGCGTCACTATTATAAGCACCTGAAGGGTGAAGAAACCTCCACCAACTCTGTGGCAACCATCTTTGCATGGAGCGGCGCTCTGCGTAAGCGCGGCGAGTTGGATCACATTCCTGCACTGTGTGAATATGCCGATCGCTTAGAGCAAGCTACGCTTCAGACCATTGAAGATGGTGTGATGACCGGTGATCTCTATCTGCTTTCCACTCTGGAAAACAAAAAGAAGGTCAACTCCAGAGAATTCCTGGAGGAAATTAACATCCGTCTCTCCGCTTTGATGCAGTAAGGAGTCTTTACCATGCCAAAACAGGCGATTTCTTCCTCTGTCATCCGCCGATTGCCTCGATATCACCGTTTTCTCACCGAACTGGAACAGAGAAAAGTGATACGGATTTCCTCCAAAGAGCTTTCTGCGCAAATGGGTCTGACAGCATCTCAGATTCGACAGGATCTGAATTGCTTCGGAGGCTTCGGGCAGCAGGGCTACGGCTATAACGTCAGTGCGCTGCGCGAGGAAATCGGACGAATACTTGGCGTAAATAATCGTTGCCGCACGATTCTGATTGGCACCGGTAATCTGGGACGTGCCATTGCCATGCATGTGAATTTCCAACAGCGCGGCTGTGAACTGATCGGCTTGTTTGATTCCAATCCTACCGTAGCGGGACGCGATCTTGCCGGTATGCCGATTCATCACACCGATACGCTGGATGGTTTTTGCCGCATGGAAAAGCCTGTTATGGCGGTTCTGTGTATTCCCAGAGATAACGCACCGCAAATGGCAGAGCATCTGGTATCGTTAGGCATCCGTGCTTTCTGGAATTTCAGCCATGCGGATCTGATTCTCTCGGATCCCGATATTCTGATTGAAAATGTATATCTGGAGGATAGTCTTTCTACTCTCGCCTACGGATTGAACCAGTAG